>CAZIGE010000036.1:0-19240 GCA_964538475.1 uncultured Oscillospiraceae bacterium
CCAACTAGCTAATCAGACGCGAGGCCATCTTTCAGCACATAAAGCTTTGACTTTCGGGGGATGTCCCCCAAAAGTATCATGCGGTATTAGCAGTCGTTTCCGACTGTTGTCCCCCACTGAAAGGCAGGTTCCTCACGCGTTACTCACCCGTTCGCCACTAAGTCAGTCCGTTGCCGGGCCGACTCCGTTCGACTTGCATGTGTTAGGCACGCCGCCAGCGTTCGTCCTGAGCCAGGATCAAACTCTCAAAAATTTGTATCTAAACCGTCGTTCCCGACAGCTCAAATCTCTCTTTTTGAATAAATTTGTCTTAGCAATCTTTACTCAAGAATTTCGTTGGCTGTTAAATTCGATTATCGAATTATCTTAAACAATCCATTTATTGTCCAAGGTGTTTCTTGTTCGTCTTTGCGTTATTCAATTTACAAGGTACATCCGCTCGCTTTCGCGAACTCGCTTATCTTACCACATCTTTCGCCCTTTGTCAAGAACTTTTTTCATGTGGAACGATATTTTTTCTTTGCATCGGCGCGTGCCCGCGCTCAAGTGCCTGCATATAGTATCAGATCGCGTTCCAATTGTCAAGCATTTTCTTCAACTTTTTTCATTTTTTTGCATTTTGCGGTTTTCTTCCGCGCAGCATGCGGCACCGGGGGCATTTTTCCCTATTTTTGCCGTCTTCTGTCCTGTGGGTGCAGCCTGCTTTCGCGATATTTGATCTTCTTCAGCCTTGGTCGCAGCAGGGACGGCGCGGCAGGGATCAGATAGGGCACGCCGAGGCTTTTCAGCCTCCCCAAATGCACCAGCAACGCCGCGACCCCCAGCCCGAAGCCCCACGCGCCCGCCAGCCCCGCCGCACAGGTCAGAACAAATCGCCAAAATCGTATGGCCGCTGCCAGATCGCGGTTTGGCAGCACGAAGCCGCACACACCCGCAAGGCTGACCAGGATCAGCGCAATGGGTGAGATCAGTCCCGCCTCCACGCCCGCCGTTCCGACCACGATGCCCCCGATGATCGATACGGACTGGCCGATGCTCTGCGGCAAATGCACGCCCGATTCCTGAAGCAGTTCGAACGCGAGCAGCAGTCCGAGCACCTCCCATATCGTGGAAAACGGCACGCGCTGCTTACTGCTCATAAGAACCGAATGCAGTGGCTCGGCGATCAGGTGCGGGTAAAACGCCATCATCATAACGTAAACCGCCGGGAGCAGCAGGCTAAGCAGCAGCGCACAGTAGCGCAATATGCGCACCCACGATGCGGAAATATAATCGCGCGTCAGATCCTCCGGCGAATCCATCAGGTAAGCCAGATCGACCGGTGCGAGATAACCCAGCGGCAATCCGTCCACCAGCAGTCCTACCCGCCCGCGCAGCAGGCCGTTGCAAAATCGATCCGTTCGCTCCGTATATTGCAGCAGCGGGAATGCCGTCGCACGCGAACCGGTAACATATTCCTCTACGGCAGAAGGGCTGATAAATCCGTCGATGTCGATCTCTGCCAGCCGCTCTTTCATGCGCTGCACATAGTGCGGGTTCGTGATCCCCTCGATCCAGACAACGGTCACATTGGTCAGGCTCCGTCTTCCCACCACAGTCTCATACAGGCGAAGCTCCGGCGCGCGCAAATGCCGACGTATCAGGCTCGTATTCGTTCGAACGGTTTCGACGAAGGCATCTTTCGGTCCTTTCGCGGTATGCTCCAGCTCAGGGCCGGACATACCTCTTTTTTCGCCCGTTTTGGCTTCGAACGCGATCGCGCCCGCGTGCGGGAACAGGACGACGCAAAACCCGTTTACCAGCTTCCGCGCGACGGTATCCAGATCGGGGCACGGGTCTGCCACGGCATTGACAACTACGGTGTACAGTGCTCTGTCATACAGCTGCTCGATCGTGTCGGCGTGCAGTCGGGTCAGCAGGGGTTCCATGATATACTCGGAAATGTCTGCACCCGAGGTCAGCCCGTCGATGCTGTAGACATACAGGTCAAAGCCGCCGCAGCGGATCGGGCGGATCACGAGATCCCCTGCCTCGGCAAATACAGCGCGGATGTTTTCATGCGTCACGGCGCCGGTGTAAACGGGTCGATCCATGCGGGTGCTCCTCTCTTTGCTCCATACATTTGGGGCATGTCTATGCCGGTTTCCTACTATTGTCCCGCATTTTCCCCCGAATATACGCGCATAGCATTTGCATTTTGCAAAGGAAACTGCTATAATACGGGCATCACGGATCCGATCGGAGCATAACACACATGAGACGAATTCATAACATCAAAAAGCTGACCGACAATCGCTTCCTTAATTTATATGAATTGGATGCGCAGTTTCGCGACGGAACGCGGGCGCCGTATTATCTGGCCTCGCGCCGTGCGCAGATCGAACGGTTAAAAGCCGCCACGCACGACGATCTGCCGGACGGTGTGATCGTCTTTGCCGGATACGGCACGGATCGGGTGGTTCTGATCCGCCAATACCGTTTTCCCATTGATGCATATGTCTATGAGTTGCCCGCCGGTCTGGTCGAGCCGGGCGAAAGTGCCGTGGATGCCGGTACACGGGAGCTGTGGGAGGAGACGGGGCTGACGCTGTCTCCATGCTGCGTTACGCAGCCGTACTTCATGTCCGTCGGGCTCAGCGACGAGAGCTGTGCGCTCCTTTTCGGGACATGCAGCGGCGAGCCGTCGGAAGCGCATCTTGAGGGCAGCGAAGACATCCGCGTCGTATTGGCCGATCGTGCCGAATGCCGCCGCATTCTGGAAAACGAGCGTGTTGCGCTTCCCTGCGCCGCGCTGCTGTGGCACTTTGTAAACACCGACATTGAATTTCCCGCACTTGCGCAGGCATTCGCATCGCGGGGCACTATCTGATACAGGAGAAAAACCCATGTCCGACACTATCGCAGCCGTATCCACCGGCAATGCAATCTGCGCCATCGGCATTCTGCGTCTTTCGGGTGATGACGCTGTATCCGTCGCGGAACAGGTATTCGTCCCGAGCAACGGCAAGCCGCTGTCCCAGGCCGCCGATCGCAGGCTCCTGCTCGGCGATCTGTATGACAGGCAGGGGCGCATCATCGACAATTGCTGCGCTATCGTTTCCCGCGCGCCCCATTCCTATACCGGAGAAAACACGGTGGAGCTGCACTGTCACGGCTCGCCCGCCGTTTTGGCCGCAGGGCTGGAGTCGCTTTATCTCGTCGGTGCGCGCCCGGCCGGGCGCGGAGAATTCACCAAGCGCGCTTTCCTGAACGGCAAACTCGCTCTGACACAGGCGGAGGCCGTGATCGACCTGATCGAAGCGGACAGCACCGATGCGGCTGCCAACGCCGCAGGGCAGGTCGGCGGCGTACTTCAGCGCCGTCTCACCCCCGTTTACGATGATCTGACCGATCTTTGCAGCCATTTTCACGCCGTTCTGGATTATCCAGACGAAGACATCGAGGATTTCGGTCTATCCGAATATGAATCGACGCTGTGCGCGGATATGCAGGCGCTGTCCGAGCTGCTGCAAACCTATGCGCACGGGCGCATCCTGCGTCAGGGCGTTGCCGCGGCGATCGTCGGGAAACCGAATGTCGGCAAATCCAGCCTGCTCAATGCACTCGTCGGCTATGATCGCTGCATTGTTACCGATATCCCCGGTACGACACGTGACACAGTGGAAGAAAGCGTCATGCTCGGCGCAACGCGCCTTCGGCTGATCGATACGGCAGGCATTCGCGAAACGCAGGATGCCGTGGAAGCCATCGGCGTAGAGCGCAGCAGAGCCGCCGTGGAGCAGGCCGATCTGGTGATCGCAGTATGCGACGGCTCCGCACCGCTGGACGAAGACGATCTTTCCATTCTCTCGCTGTGCGGATCGCAAAAAAATGTCATCGTACTTTTGAACAAAAGCGACCTCGGGTGCGCGGTCGCGCCACAGAGCCTTGCGTTCCCCCATGTTCTGTCGGTCTGCGCTGCGAGCGGCGCGGGACTTGCGCAACTCGCGGAAACGGTCAACACCATGTTCGCAAACGCACTTCCCTGCGACGGGTCGATCCTGACCAATGCGCGCCAGCTCGACGCCATCCGACGCGCGCATGATGTGCTTGGCCGCGCGCTGACGGGACTTCGCAGCGGTATGACACCGGATATGGTGCTGCTTGATGTAGAAGATGCCATGCAGGCCATAGGGGAAGTCACGGGTGCGACCGTGCGTGAGGATATCACCGCCCGCATTTTCGAACGCTTCTGCGTAGGAAAGTGAGGATATTATGGAACTTTGGGATCTTTACGATAAAAACCGTCAACCACTTGGCAAAACCCACATCCGCGGTGAGCGCATCCCCGATGGATGCTACCATATCACCGTCGATGTTTGGATCTGCAATTCCCGCGGTGAGTATCTCATCTCCCAGCGCGCAGCAAATCGTCCCACCGCGCCCCTGAAATGGGAGTGCGTCGGCGGTTCTGTTCTCGCGGGGGAAACCAGTTTTCAGGGCATGCTCCGCGAAACAAAGGAAGAAGTCGGCATCACGCTCGACATTCCCCACACCGAACCTGTCTATTCGGTAACCGGGCGCGTGCTCAATGGCTTCCGTTTTTCCGATATCAAGGATGTCTACCGCATCGTGTACGATGGGGCTGTATCGCTCGAAAACGCCACGACCGACGAGGTCGCGCAGATAAAATGGATGACCATCCCGCAGATCAAGGCACTTTGGGATTCGGGCGAAACGGTCGATACCCTCGACTACTTTTTTACAGAAATTGCAACCATAAATGATTAACGCATCAACGGAGTAAACAGCATGATTTATTTGGATAATTCCGCAACCACGAAACCCTGCCCCGAGGCGGTGGAGGCCGTCACGAGAGCGCTGGCCGAAGACTGGGCGAACCCCAGCGCGCTGTATCGCTTCGGTATCGATGCCGCGCGCGAGCTTCGCGCCGCGCGCACGAAGGTCGCCGCCGCCATGGGTGCGGAACCCGACCGCGTCTACTTCACCTCCGGCGGCACGGAAACGGACAACTGGGCGATCTTCGGCGCAGCCAGACGCTACGGCAAAAAAAATCGCCATATCGTCACGACCGCCATGGAGCATCATGCCGTGCTGAACTGTATGCACGAGCTGGAAGCGCAGGGCTACGAGGTCACCTACTTGCAGCCCGACGAAATGGGGCGCATCACACCCGACGCGCTGAAAGAATCCCTGCGAAAGGACACCTTCCTGGTGTCGATCATGATGGTCAACAACGAGGTCGGCTCGGTCATGCCCATCGCGCAAATGGCAAAACTGGTCCACCGCCAATGCCCCGATGCCGTCTTCCACACCGATGCCGTGCAGGGCTTCCTGAAGATCCCGTTCGCGGCAAAAACGCTGGGTGCCGATCTCATCAGCGTATCTTCGCACAAAATCCACGGGCCGAAGGGAGCGGGCGCGCTGTATATCAGCCCGCGTCTGCGGACGTTTGCGCCCGGCCTTTACGGCGGCGGGCAGGAAAACGGTCTGCGCAGCGGCACGGAGGCGACGCCCGCCATTTTCGGCTTTGCCGCAGCGGCAGCCGTCGGCGCAGCCACCTTCCGTGCGGACACGGCGCACGAGCGGGAACTTCTGGCTTATGCCGTCGAGCGGCTCTCGGCGCTGCGGGGCGTTCGGCTCAACGGCGCGCACGATGCGCCGCACATCCTCAGCGTTTCCATTCCCGGCGTTCCGACGCAAAACTCACTGAACGTTTTACAGGATGCGGGGATCTGCGTTTCCGCCGGCTCGGCCTGTGCCAAAGGACACCGCAGTCATACCCTGCGCGCGATGTCCCTGCCGGGTACGGTGATCGACAGTGCGTTTCGCATTTCTCTGTGCAGGGACAACACCCGTGACGAGCTGGAGCAGCTTGCCGCCGTGATCGAGCAGCAGATCCTGCCCCGCTTCCTCTGAGCGCCGCCCAACGAATACAAAATAGCAGAAGATCCCGGGAAAAGCGACCGCTTTTCCCGGGATCGTTTTCTTTTCGTTCGCGTCGCAGTCAGGATAGAACGATTTGCATGACCGCTTCCACCAGCATCACGACCTCGTCGCGGGCGACCAGGCATACGCTCTGCGCATCCACCACGGCCAGGCAGAAATCCCCGTCCACGCGAAGCAGCTGCAGCTTCACAGTCGGGAAGTTTTCGTCGGACAGGTGCAGCGTAACGGAAATTTCTTCCCTGCCCGTTGCCGCCTGATCGGAAAAACTTTCCGCACGCAGCGCATTCAGCGCGTTTTCGATCTCCCCGATCTCGATCTCCTCGCCGCAATAGTACCAGATATACTCCCCGTCCTGCGTTTCCTCTTCCGACGGCGCTTCCTTTCGGATCAGGCTGTGCGTCTGCCCCTCCAGCGTAATATCCAGCTGCGTGACCTTCTCGAAATCCGCCCAGAACACCTCCGTGTGACGCAGATCGTCATACGAAACGCCTGTCAGCACGCCGTAATCGTACTCGCCGAGCGTATACACCAGCTGTGACTGCCCGACGCGAACGTAGTGCGTGACTGCGGTCGCGCTCTCACCGGATGCAACGGCTTCCTCCGAGGCCGCGCGTTCTTCCGCATTTTCGCCGATATGCAGCGTACACACGTCGCTGTATTCGTTCCCGTCTTCATCGGTGTTCGTATAGGCGACGCAGATCGTCAGCAGCGGTTCTTCCAGCCCGAACGCCGCCAGTTCCTCCTGCGTGACATTGTAAGTTACGTAGTCCGTCAGGCTCAGTGTTGCAATGCAGTTGAGCAGCGTGCGCACCGAGGATGTATCCAGCGGACGATCCTGCATGAAATAGATGTCTTCTTCGGGTGCATAGGTATGCGCGCTGTCGTCCTGATGCTCGATCGTTTCGTTTTGGAGTCCTGAGAAGGTGATCTGCTGTACCGAAGAAAATCCGGGCGTATCGTCATGACGGATCACATACGACAATGACGAGTAGACATAATCCAGCGGATCATCCTCTACCAGATACACATTTCCGTCGCCGATGTCGATGTAACGCTGTGCGTCCAGCTTGCTGTAGTCCCCCATTTTCAGGGTGCAGGTCTGCGCTTCCGTTTGAATGGTGAGCGTGCATGTGGGCTCGTCCAGCCCGTACTGCCCGTAATCCTCCACCGCCTCGATCACGAATCGCGCGCCGTAGCATTCGAAATGCTCCAAAATGCCGTTGATCGTCTCCGCGTTGACGGGGAACGCATCGTCCTGCGCATACTTCCACTGTTCGCCCGCGCGATAGAATTCCAGCGTGTCCCCTTCGGAATACGACCACGACACAGCCGTGACACTGTCGGCGGGCAGCTGCAGAATGGTTTCGTTGCTGTTTTTGATCTGTTCCTGCTTTTCCTCGTAACGGCTCAGCAGGAAAGTCGCGAGGCACGCCGCCGCGAGCAGTGCGGAAAGGAGCAGCATTTTATTCGTGCGCTTCATTCTGTTCTTTCCTCCTTCCGACGATCACCAGAATCCCGATAGCCAGATAGCCCAGCGGCAAAATGCCGATCATGAGCAGCTGCAATGCCGAGGCGGACGAACTGTCTATGGTCAGATAATTGTAATTCATGGATTTGCTTCGGATCGACAGTGCCTCCCGCTCTCCGATCAGCGACGACAGCGCATTCATGGCCAGATCCACATTCGCGCCGGACGAGCGGGCGTTATATCGGTCATTCAGGAAATCGGAGGCGGAGAACCATACGATCTGTCCGTTTCCCGCCGTAGCTACGGACAGTGCCAGTGCAAACGGGCCGTCCGTGTCCCCGTCTTCTTTGTCGTAAGTCGTCAGATCGTAGCCCGCAGCTTTGCTGAACGCTTCCTCCGATGTGGTCAGCAGTGCCGTCACCGTACCGTTGGAGGTCGTTCCGATCGTCATACCCTGTGCCAGCGGCAAGATCGCGCTGTAGTTTTCATCGATCAGCGGATCTGTGATGGCATCGCTTTGCATTTCGGGTACCAGGCAGTAAGGATATCCCCAGACATAGTGATCGGGGCTGCCCTCAATGACAAGTCCCTGCGCGACCTGCACACCGTAGTCGCCTATAAGCGCATGGAGGTTCGTAAGCTCCGCATCCTTGACCGCGCCCGCCACGACCAGAAGTTTGCCGCCGTTTGCCGCGTAATCGGCCAGGATCGTCTTTTCTTCCTCGGAGATATCACTTTGCGGATCATAGATCAGCAGCGCATCCGCATCTTCGGGGACAGACTCCGCCGTCAGCAGGGAGATGCTTTCCACCTGAATATTGGCCTTGTTCACGGACTCGGAGAATGTAGACGGCAGGTCGCCTTCCCCGTGTCCTTCCAGCAAATAGAGCATCGGAAGGTCTTCTGTAACGACATAGTCGATCGCCGATGTGATCGCGCCTTCTCCGTCAAAGCCGGAGGTCGTGTAGGTGTAGGAATAGTAGTCGATCTCGTATTCGTACATATCGCTGTAAGCAATATAGCGATATCGGTCGCCGCACTGCACGACCAGCGAGTTGTTGGTGACCTCCTCGTCGGTGTACTTTTCCGCAAAGGTCGGAAAAACATCGGGGTTTTTCCGAACCACCTCAACATGAGAAGACAAGCTGTCATATTTCGCAAGCATATTCTCAATGATGCTGTCCTCCGCGTCGGACTGGACGATCCAATAGATCGTAACATCCTTTTGCAGCGCATGCAGCACGGCCTTCGTGTTGCCCGTTACCGAATAGAGCTTGCTTTCACTGATGTCCAGCTTTGTCAGCGTCGCAGGCAGTTCGGACACGAACAGGTTGGCCACGATCAAAATTGCAAGCACCAGCGCCGTCATGCCCAGCGAGTAGGAGCCGCCCCGAAACGCCTGACGATTGCGGAAGGAAGATTTTCTTTTCATCAGTTATACCTCCTTTTTTCCATGGACTGCACAGACAGGAACAGGAAGAGAACACTGACGCTCAGATAGAACGCAATGCCCGTCAGGTCAAAAACGCCGTTTGTGAAGGTATCGAGCCGCTCAAACAGCGACAGCTTCGTCATAATCTGCGGTACAAGTCCTTCAAACGCATCGGTATCGATCCGATAAGCGCACAGGACGGCTGCCATCGTTCCCAGTCCGACGCAGTAGCCCGCCGTGTTGTTTTTTGTCAGATAGGCCACAAGCCGTCCGAGGGCGAGCCCGACGGCGGCCAGCACCAGCGCCGAGCCGAGCGCCGTGGCAGAGACGTACTCCGCAAGAGAAACGCTGAAATAGTTGAACAGGATGACCGCAACGCCGAGCCCGGCTGCAAATCCCTGATTTTCCGTCAGCGAAGACAGGAAGACTCCCACGGCGATCAGCGCCGCACCCATGATAAAGAACGCAAGCAGGCTGCCGTAGGCGGTGAGCAGATAGACATCGCCGTACTGCGCCAGCAGCAACGGGTAACACGCAATGATCGCCAGCGGAATGGCAAACAGCACCAGCAGTGCCAGATATTTGCCCAGGATCACACGCGCCGTGGAGATCGGGAGCGCGTAAAGCAGCTGATCCGTTTTCTGCTTTCGCTCCTCCGCAAGGACGCGCATGGTCAGGATCGGAATGATCAGGATAAAGATCAGGGCAGAAAAATTGAGAACATATTCAAAATTGCTGTAGCCCGATTTCAGATTGTACATCATCGTACCGATCCCTACGAAAACCAGCAAAAATGCACCGAATACATAGGCCGTCAGGCTGTGAAAATACTGTCTGATCTCATGCTTCAAAACCGCGATCATGTCGTTTCCTCCTTCTGTGTCGGCGTAGTCTCCCGATTTTCACGCGTCTTACCTTCGGACAGTTCAATAAAGACATCTTCCAGACTGCCGCGCTTCGGTGTCAGCTCATACAGCACCTGTCCCGCAGCCGCAAAACAGCCGAACACCGCGGCCGTCGTATCGTAAAGCTCCGTATCTGCGAGGCGCAGGGATACCGACGTATGATACAGCGTCGACTCGGAAACAGTGATCTGTTCGATCCCCGCCACGGGAGAAAGCAGATCTTCGATCATCCCCTGCGGTGCGTCCGTGATGAGGCGGATCTCATTCGCACATGCCAGCTGCTTTTGCAGTTCCTGCGGCGCGCCGAACGCGACCAGCTTTCCGTTTGCGATCATGATGATCCGATCGCAGATCGCCTGCACCTCCGATAGGATGTGCGAGCTGAAGATCACGGTATGCGTTTTGCCCAGCTGCGTGATAAGCTGGCGGATCTCGATGATCTGGATCGGGTCAAGGCCGACGGTCGGCTCGTCGAGAATGATGACCTTCGGATTTCCCAGCAGCGCCTGCGCGATGCCGACACGCTGGCGATACCCTTTGGAAAGCTGCGAGATCCGCCTGTTTGCGACCGTCGAGATCCCGGTGCGCTCCATGGCCAGCGCGATCTGTTCGCGCAGCGCTGCGCCATGCAGCCCCTTGGCCTGCCCGACGAAACGCAGATACTCCAGCGGCGTGTCATTCATATACAGCGGCGGATGCTCCGGCAGATAGCCGATGCAGCGTTTCGCCGCGTTCGGCTGCTCGAAAATATCGTTCCCGTCGATGCGCACCTGCCCGCCCGAAGCGGAAAGACAGCCGGCGATGATGTTCATAGTCGTGGATTTCCCCGCGCCGTTCGGCCCCAGAAAGCCGTAAACATGCCCCTCGGTGATCTCGAAGGATACATCGTCTACCGCAAGTCGGTCGCCGTAATACTTGGTCAAATGTGATACTGCGATCATGTTTTCTCCTCCTGTCAGCCTCTGCCGCTCCACGGGAAATAATCGGAGTCGCCGCGCTGCGTGTCTTCTTCCTCCAGCGCCGAACGGATCTGCTGCCCGACGGTCAGCGTCAGTTCCATTGTCTCCCCTCTGCGGTATACCGTGATCGTCCACTGCTCGCCCACCTCGGCGGCGGCGACCGTCGATTTCAGCGTACTGCTGGTGACGCTCTGTCCGTTCACGGCGGTGATCACGTCCCCCTGTTGCAGCCCGGCCGCAGCGGCGGGGCTGTCCTGCGCAACGGATTTGACCGCCGCGCCCGCCGGTGTGCCGTACAGCTGGCTCTCCTGCGAAACATCATACACGCTCACCCCGATATACGGGCTGGAAATATAGCCGTTTTCGATAATGCTCGTAACGATGGGCAGGATCGCGTTGATCGGGATGGCAAACCCGATGTTATCAATGGAAGCTCCGCTCCCGGAAGACCCGGAGTATTTGGCATTCGTCACGCCGACGACCTCACCGTACATATTGAACAGGGCGCCGCCCGAATTTCCCGAGTTGATGGCGCAGTCCGTTTGCAGCAGGTTCATAGTCACATTGGATGACAATGTGATCTCGCGATCTTTTGCGCTGATCGTCCCCGCCGTCAGGGAAAATGTCAGCTCGCCCAGCGGATTTCCGATAGCCACGACGCTGTCACCCACATTCAGCGCATCGGAGCTGCCCAGTACGACGGGAACCAGGCCCTCCGCCTCGATCTTCAGCACGGCAATGTCGTTGCTCTCGTCATAGCCGACCGGTACGGCGACATAGCTGCTCCCGTCGTAGCACGAAACGGTGATGCTTCCCGCATCCTCGATCACATGGTAATTGGTAAGGATATAGCCGTCGTCGGAAAAGATAAAGCCAGACCCCGAGGCAGCGGAAGTAGAAGTATAGCCCCAGTAATTCGTTGTAATCGTGGTCGTGATGCCGACAGTGGAGTTGACGTTCTTCGCATAGACTTCCGCTGCCGTCATCCGCTCCGAACCGTCGAGCTGTACGATGTCAATGACCGCATTTTCCCGCCGCGACTGCAAAATGTGGGACACGTTCGCTTCGCCGCTGTCGGTCGAGGCGGACGCGCCGCCCGTCTGCGCGTGTGCTCCGGCAAGTGCGCCCCCCGCGAGGCCGCCCAGAAGCGAGCAGCACAGTGCCACCGCAATGACTGCCCACAGTGAAAAGCCCGCCGTTTTTTTCGGATGGGTCTGCGCAGGTCGTTCCACGCTTTCGTTTTCCAGTAGTTCATCCATAATGGTCGCTCCTTTTGTTTTCTTCTTCTCTATCAGGATAACGCCTCCGGCTGAAATCAGGCTGACAAAAGCTGTAAAAGAACTGTGAATATGCGCCGCCGTGGCCTGTTTTTGCATCGCCCCGTGTAAAAAAACTGTGAATTCCCGAAATTTCAGCTTTATTACAGAGACGGGTCGTATTATAATAGGAATTAAAGATAAGGAGGCGGTCATCATGAATATCCTCGTTGTGGAGGATGAAGTATTGCTTGCGCGCTCCATCCGCTCCATGCTGGAGCGGAAAGGATTTCAGGTCGAGACGGTGTACGACGGGGAAGCGGGGCGCGACCATGCCCTGCTCGGCATTTACGATCTTGTGATTCTGGATGTAATGATGCCGAAGCTGGACGGTTTTGAGGTCGCAAGGCAGCTGCGTCTTGCGCACTGCGGCACGCCCATTTTGATGCTGACTGCGCGCTCCGACGTGCAGGACAGGATCACCGGTCTGAACGCAGGCGCGGATTATTACCTGCCTAAGCCGTTTGATTCCGGCGAGCTGCTGGCCAGCGTCAACGCCCTGCTGCGCCGTCAGGGCGATCAGGTCGATCAAATGGTATTCGGCAACACCGCGCTGGATCTGGGCACGGGGATGTTGCTTTGCCGCGGCATGACGCTGCGCCTTTCCGCGCGCGAATTCGATATCATGCGTCTGCTGCTGCGCGCGGGGGCAAAAAATCTGTCAAAATCCGCTATTTTGACCCATGTATGGGGGCTGGAATCCAACGCGGTGGAAAATCATGTGGAGGTATATGTGGCGATCCTGCGGAAAAAGCTCAGCAGCATCGGCTCGAACATCGCCATCGTTCCCATCCGCGGATTAGGCTACCATCTGGAGGTGAAGGACGGTTGATACGCAAGCTTCGCATTCGGCTGGTGTGCGTCGTGATGTCGATCGCGGTGCTCCTGCTCGGCTGCATCCTCGGCCTCGTGATCCGATTCAATATCGTCAGCGCCAGAGAGCAGAGCATCAGCCTGATGCGCACCATCGCAGCCGCGCCGTTTCAGTTCGGTAGCCCGAGCGAAACGGCGCAGAGCACACGTCTCCCCTTTTTTATGGTGCAGATCAGTCCGAAGGGGGAAATGCTTGCCGTCAGCGGCGGCTATTTCGACCTGTCGGATCGCGCCTTATTGACGCAGATCATCTCGGCCGCGCTTCGCTCCGATGCGCAGACGGGTGAACTGGCAGAATATGACCTGCGCTATCTCAAAACATCCGGCGGTGCCACGCAGGCTATCGTTTTTGCCGATACGACCTCCGAACAGGCATCGATCCGCAGCATGGTCTATACCTGTGCGGTGATCTTTTTTCTGGGTGCACTGGTATTCTTCGGGCTGAGCCTGCTGCTTGCCGATCGGGTCGTCCGCCCGGTGGAGCAGGCATGGGCGCAGCAGCGACAGTTCGTGGCCGATGCTTCGCACGAGCTGAAAACGCCCCTGTCCGTCATTATGGCCAACGCCGAACTGATGCAGGACGAAAGCGGTGAAGCACAGATCCAATGCGCACAGAATATTCTGGACACGAGCTATCGAATGCGTACACTTGTGGAGAGTATGCTGGAAATGGCGCGTGTAGACAACGGCACGATGCATGTCAGCTTCCGTACGCTGGATCTGAGCCAGCTGGTGCAGGATGCGGCGCTATCCTTTCAGCTGCTGTATGAGGAGCAGGGGTTGCGGCTTGACTGCGATATCGCGGAAAATGTCACCGTTCGTGGGAGCGAACAGCACCTGTTTCAGGTTCTGGATGTACTGCTGGACAATGCGAAAAAATATTCCGCGCCGCGCTCTACCGTGCAGGTCTGCCTCCGTGCGGGCAGCCGCCACTGTCTGCTGACCGTCTCCAACCCCGGCGAGCCGATCAGCGCAGCGGACCTGCAAAACATTTTCAAGCGCTTTTACCGCGCAGACAGGGCGCGCCCCTGCAACGGAAGCTATGGGCTCGGTCTGTCCATCGCACAGGCCATCGTGCAAATGCACAGCGGAAAAATATGGGCCGAAAGCAAAGGCGGCTGCAACAGTTTCTGCGTGCAGCTTCCCGTATAAAGCAGCGGCAAGGCAGTCGATCATACGTACTGCCCTGCCGCTTTTTTCCTGTTATCCCAAAATCTTGTGGATTTTCAACATTCCCCGTAGCAACATCTTGTGTTTCGACAGCATTCGCGTCTCGGATGTGCTATGATACGGGTGCTGTCAGGGGTGCAAGGCAGACGACCGCCGCTGTGGCATCGTCCGCATCGTCCCCCTGCCCCGCTTCCAGGATCGCCGCCGCCATCTCCCCCGGCGACAGCGTCTGTATGTGCTGCACGCGGCGCATGGCTTCCTCTCCCGCCACGCCGTCGCTGAGCATCACCAGCGTCTCTCCCCGACGCAGGGACAGCCGATCCACCGTTTCCCGCATCTGTGTGACCGACAAGCCGGGCGGTGCGCCGGCTGTCCCTATTTTTTCCGCGGTGCCATGCGTCAGCAGCCACGACGGTGCCGCGCCCCATTTATACAGCACCGTTTTCCCGCTGTCCAGGCTGATCTGTGCAAGGTCGATGCTGAATGCACCGGGCGCGCCACGCAGCGCACACAGGCTGTTCAGGCTCCGCAGCGCATACTGTGCGGGAAACCCCGCCGACAGGAGCCTGCGAAGCATCTGCACGGCCGTCTGCGCCTCTCCCGCCGCCTCCGCGCCTGTGCCCATTCCGTCGCACAGCAGAAGATAGTATTGCAAATTCGGGCCTGCGAACCAGGTGCAGCAGTCTCCGTTGCCGTCCTCTTTTCCGCGGGAACGCACGGCGACCTGCGGCTCGAACCGTGCCTGTGCATCACGCATCCCGCCCGACAGTGCATCGGCCAGCTCCTGCAAATAGGCCGTCAGGAAGCGGTACTGCTGCACGACGGCGCCATGGTATTCCCGTCTGCGATCCCGATCCGCCTTGAGGATACGATACTGGTCCTGGCAGCGGCGCAATTCCACCATGATCCTGCCGCGCTTTTTGCAGGGTATGTCGATGTCATCTGCGGTAAACAGCGGTCTGTGCAGCAGCTGCGGAGAAAGCTGCATAGCCTGCTGCGTCTCCCGACACCCCTTGCGGCACGGACAGGTGCCGCAGGCGCGCTCCGCGCCCTTGACGATCAGCGCCTGCTCGTCGATGGGCGTTTCCCGCACTTCCTGAAGCAGCTGCTGCGTCTGCGCAAGCACCTGCGCCGCCATTTCCAGACGCACCTGTGCAACGCCCGTTGCGCCGCGTCTGGGCGTCAGGCCGCGATACTGCGGGAGCATCGTCCCCAGCACGCCGCCCAAAAGCAGCGGCAAAAGCGGCATGGGATCCCACGCCCGACACAGCTGCATCACGGGCACACACAGCAGCGCCGGAAGCAGTGCGTGGCTCCGCTTCGGCACCCGGGGGATCAGGCGTGTAAGAAAGCTCAGGCACAGGACGGCCGTCATCGGGACCGCCGTCACTTGCGCAAGATCCAGCGCCAGACCCGCCATGGCCACGGCGGGCAGCGGCAATGTCACCGCAATCACGCCCGCCGCCGCAAACCCGAGCCCCAGATACGGCACCGGTGCGATCTGCGCCAGCGCCAGCACGGCTACCGCCGCACACGCCCAGTCTGCGATCGCATCGCGTCGCCGCAGAGAAACGGAAAACAGCTGCGCGCTGCCAAAGGAAACGCCGATGCGCAGCAAATACATTCGGATCAGCGTTTCGTCGCCGTATCGGGACTGAAAGAACACGCCTGTTACGGCGACGATCAGCGCCGCGATTGAGGGCATCAGCAGCGGCGCGCGGCGGCTTTGCCCGCTTTGCCCGAGCGCGATGCACGCAGGAAGTCCTACGGCCGTCCAGATGATCCCCTGCACACCGGACTCGCCCCAGAACAACCAATACCCGGCCGACGCACCCAGCGCAACGGGTACGGGCATCCAGCCGCCGATCCCCGCGCACAGCAGCCCCAGCACAAGCGGCTGCGCCCGATTTCCGAGGGAAGCGGCACTCAGGCAAAAACCCAGCACGAAGCATCCGCAGACCCGCAGCGTCAGCGGGAGCCATGGCGCGGCGAGCAGCCGCCGCAAAACGCGTTTTCCCCGACGAACATAGGAGCCGAGTGTGATCAACATAGCAACACACCTTTCTTTTCGGAAATCGCCGATATGTTGACCGCGGCGAAACATTCCGCCCTTCGCTGCGGGACGATATTATTCAGCAGTTCCCTTGTGATTTCGCGGATTTATCCTATCACGAAACGGCGAAATATCCTGTCGAAAGCGGGAGGCAAAGAAAGTTTCGTGAAAAACAGGCGGCATCGGCGCAGAGTTTCCCTTGCATGATGCGCCGTTCGGATGTATAATAGCGAAAAAGCGCATATGGGAGGAGCATACTTGGGACAGGAATTTGAACTGAAATACACCGCCACGCCCGCGCAGCACGCGCAGCTGCTTGCGGATTTTGACACCTGGCGGGTCATTTCCATGGAAACCACCTATTACGATACGCCGGAACGCAGTTTATCGCGTCGGCACATCACCCTGCGGCGCAGAGCGGAAAACGGTGAAAGCATCTGCACCGTCAAAACGCAGCTGCCCGACGGGGCGCGTGGCGAATGGGAATGCCGATGCGACTCGATCGTGCAGGCGCTGCCGCTGCTGCTTTCCTGCGGCGCACCGTCTTTTCTGCGCGAGCTTTCCGCGCAGCAGCTCGTTCCCGTCTGCGGTGCACGGTTCAGCAGGACATGCTGCATCGTTGAAGCGGGCGAAGCCCGGGCGGAACTTGCACTCGACCGCGGTGTTTTGTGCGGCGGCGGACGGGAGATCCCGCTGTGCGAAGTGGAGATCGAGCAGAAAAGCGGGTCGCGCGATGCCGTTATGGCCTTTGCCGCCCTGCTGGCCGCCCGATACGGCCTGATTTCGGAACATCGAAGCAAATTTAACCGTGCCATGCTGCTGGCAGAGGGAGAGAAATGATATGAAACTCGGAACCGTTATTTCCCGCTATGATAAGCTTGTCCTATTGGATACCGAAACGACCGGGCTGGACTTTCAAAACGACGAGATCATCGAGTTTTCCGCCGTGATGCTGCAAGTCAGCGGGTCGGAAGCCGTCCCCATGCGCGAATATGACGAGCTGATCTGTCTGAGCCCGGGCAAGACCGTGCCGCCCATGATCGAAAAGCTGACGGGCATCACATCCGAAGACATCGCCCGACGCGGCATTCCCAAAGTGCAGGTCTGCCGCGATCTTGCGCAGATATTCGACGGCAATACGCTGCTTCTTGCCTATAATGCGCACTTCGATCTGAGCTTTCTGTTCTATCTGCTGCTGCGAAACGGCGACCCCGCGATCCTGCGCGGCAAAGACAAGCTGGATCTTCTCACCGTATACAAAGATCGCCGCGACTATCCGCACAAGCTGTGCAACGCGATCGAAAGCTACGGGCTGTCCGACCGCGTGGTCAACTCCCATCGCGCCATCGATGACGTGCTGGCGACCGCAGCGGTCATGGAGGCCATGGTCGCGGAAAAAGACGATCTGGCACGCTACATAAACCTGTTCGGCTACCATCCGAAATACGGTCTGGAGGGCAAGGCGATCTCATCGGTGTGCTACAGGCCGCAGTCGTATCGTCGGGACAAACCCCTGTATGAGGTCAGCACATGGTAAACGAAAACGCTTATGTGCTCGGAACCGCCCGTTCCCGCATCCGTGACCTGTTTGATTACGGTCGGCTGCGGGCGGCCGAGATCGGCGCGGAGAACGTGTTTGATCTCAGCATGGGAAACCCCTCTGTCCCCGCGCCGCCCGAGGTGCGCGCCGCCCTGCTGGAATTGGCCGCGTCGGACGATTTTCTGTCCGTCCACGGCTATACCTCCGCCGTCGGCGATGAAGCGACGCGTGCCGCCATCGCCGCAGATCTGAACGCGCGCTTCGGCGCAGGCGTGCGCGCACAGGATCTGTTTCTCGGCTGTGGTGCCGCAGCCGAGCTTGCGGCTGTGTTTCGCGCAATTTCCGCGCCGGACGCGGAAGTTCTGGCCATCGCGCCGTATTTCCCGGAGTACGCCGTCTACGCGCATGCGGCGGGACTGCGGTTTCGCGCCGTTCCGCCCGATATCCCGAACTTTCAGATCCAAACAGATGCGCTGGCGGATATGCTTTCCCCGCACACGGCGGCCGTGATCGTCAATTCCCCCAACAATCCCTCCGGCGCGGTGTATACGCAGGAAACACTGCTTGCGCTGACCGCGCTTCTGCGCCGCAAAGCCGCGCAGTTCGGCCACCCCATCTATCTGATCGCCGACGAACCGTATCGGGAATTGGTATACGACGGCACGACCGTTGCGTTCCTCCCGATGCTGTACGCCGATACGATCGTATGCTACTCCTACTCCAAATCCCTCTCCCTGCCCGGGGCGCGGATCGGCTATATTTACATACCGCAGCAGGCCGCGCAGCACGATGCCCTTTTTTCGGCCGTTTGCGGTGCTTCGCGCGAACTGGGGCACGTCTGTGCTCCGTCCGTATGGCAAAAGGTGATCGCCCGCTGCGCACACCTGCGGCCGGATCTCCGCGAATACGACCGTAACCGCCGCGTCCTGTGCGATGCGCTGCGCCGATACGGCTATGAAGTTGCGCCGCCGTGCGGTGCATTTTACCTGTTCGTCAGAGCGCCGGGCGGTGACGCATGCGCCTTTTCCGAAGCGGCAAAGCAGCTGGATCTGCTCATCGCACCCGGCGATGACTTCGGCTGTCCGGGCTGGCTGCGTCTTTGCTACTGCATCCGCCATGATACCATCGTGCGCAGCCTTCCGGTGTTTCGCCGCCTGATCGGGGAAGCAAGCGCACAGTCCACGCAGAATTCAGAGAAAAACGATAAAAAAACGCCCTGATTTTCGGAAAAAGATTTGCTTTTTTTCATTTGGCATGGTATACTATTTGGGCATTATAAGAAATCGTGCAAATAAATGTAAATCCGGGCGTTGCTCGCCCATAATTATGAAAGGGGTATGATACCAATGCATAAGTATGTTTACCTGTTTACCGAGGGCAACGGCTCCATGCGTGAGCTGCTCGGCGGTAAAGGCGCCAACCTGGCGGAAATGACCAACATCGGTCTGCCCGTTCCGCAGGGCTTCACCATTTCCACCGAAGCCTGCACCAAGTATTACGAAGACGGCCGCAAGATCAACGACGAGATCCAGGCCGAGATCATGGCGTATGTCGAGAAGCTGGAGAGCATCACCG
>CAZIGE010000037.1:0-19006 GCA_964538475.1 uncultured Oscillospiraceae bacterium
CTGGCCAACGTTTACATGGCGCTGGAGCACAACCTTGAAACCGTGCCCGTCATCAATAAGATTGACCGGCCCTCTGCCCAGCCCGACGAAGTGCGCCATGAGATCGAAGAGGTCATCGGTCTGGATGCAGCCGATGCGCCGCTCACCAGCGCCAAGCAGGGCATTGGTATTGAGGATGTGCTGGAAGCCGTTGTTACCAAAATGCCCCCGCCCGAGGGCGATGAAACCGCGCCCCTCAAAGCGCTGGTGTTTGATGCCAAATATGATAACTACCGTGGCGCAATCTGCTATGTGCGTGTCATGGAAGGCCGCGTTTATCCCGGCATGCGCATGCGCATGATGCAAACCGGTGCAGAATTTGATGTGGTGGAAACAGGCTATCTGACCCCGGGCTGTGAGCCGGCCAAAGAGCTGCTGGCGGGCGAGGTAGGCTATATCGCCGCCTCCATCAAGGATCTGCGCGATACGCGTGTGGGCGATACCGTAACGGATGCCGCACGGCCGGCCGCCGAGCCGCTGCCCGGCTACCGCAACGTAACGCCTATGGTTTACTGCGGCATTTATCCTGCCGATGGCGCAGACTATGAAAACCTCAAGGATGCCCTTGAAAAACTGCGCATGAACGATGCCTCCCTTACCTATGATCCCGAAACCAGCGTTGCGCTGGGCTACGGCTTCCGCTGCGGCTTTTTGGGGCTGCTGCATATGGAGATCATCCAGATGCGGCTGGAGCGCGAGTTTGATTTGGACCTGGTCACCACCGCGCCCAGTGTCATCTACGAGGTAACCAAAACCAGCGGCGAGGTCATTATGATCGATAACCCCGCCAACCTGCCGCCCGTCACGGAGATCGCTTCCATGAGCGAGCCGTTTGTGCTGGTCACCATCTACACCCCGCAGGATTATGTCGGCACGCTGATGGATCTGTGTCAGGACAAGCGTGGCGTATTCAAGGATATGCAGTATGAGGGCGGCCGCGTCAAATTGACATACGATATGCCGCTCAACGAAGTGATCTTTGATTTCTTTGATGCCCTCAAGAGCCGCAGCCGTGGCTACGCCAGCATGGATTATGAGCTGAATGGCTACATGGAAAGCGATCTGGTCAAGCTGGATTTTCTGCTCAATGGCGATATCTGCGATGCCTTCACCATGATCGTCCATCGCGAGCGTGCCTATGCCCGCGGCCGCAGCATTGCCGAAAAGCTGTGTGAGGTCATTCCGCGCCAGCAATTCGATATTCCCATTCAGGCAGCCATCGGCGGCAAGATCATCGCCCGCGAGACGATCAAGGCCGTGCGCAAGGACGTGCTGGCCAAGTGCTACGGTGGCGACATCACCCGCAAGAAAAAGCTGCTGGAAAAGCAGAAAGAGGGCAAAAAACGTATGCGTACCTTCGGCACGGTGTCCGTGCCGAGCGAGGCGTTCATGGCCGTGCTGAAGCTGGACGGGGAATGACCGCCGAACCCCAAAAAGGAGAGATCTCATGCCAATATCCGGCATTTCCGAGAAAAAACCGCTCGGTATCTATATCCATGTTCCGTTTTGTCGCAGCAAATGCCTGTACTGCGATTTCTATTCCCTGACCGATAAGGACGACAAGCGTCTGGATCGGTATCTCGATGCCGTGTGCACCCACATCCGCGAATCGGGCGCGCTCGCACCGGGATACCATGTCGACAGCATCTATTTCGGCGGCGGCACGCCGAGTTTCTTCGGCGCGGACGGGATGGTCTCCATCCTTTCCGCCATCCGCAAAAGCTTCCATGTCGATGCGCGCGCGGAGATCACCTTTGAGGCCAACCCCGACTCCGTATCCCCGCGCCTGCTGCGCCGCCTGAAAAACGAGGGCTTCAACCGCGTGAGCCTCGGCGTGCAGTGCGACAACGACGAGATCCTGAAAAAGCTCGGCCGCCCGCACGATTACGCGCAGGTGGTCGCCGCGGTCAAGCGCATCCGTCGCGCGGGGTACAAAAACCTCTCGCTCGATCTGATCTACGGTCTTCCCGGGCAGACCGTGCAGGACTGGGAGAAAACGCTGGAAAACGTGCTCAGCCTGCACCCCGAGCATATGAGCTGCTACGGCCTGAAAGTGGAAGAAGGCACGCCGCTGCACGACTGTCGGGAATTTCTCGACCTGCCGGACGACGATGCGCAGGCCGATATGTACCTTTCCGCCGTGCATATCCTGCGCCGCAACGGCTACCGCCAATACGAGATCTCCAACTTCGCCAAACGCGGCTATGCCTCGCAGCACAATCTGAAATACTGGCTCGGCGGGGAATACCTCGGCTTCGGCCCGGATGCAAGCTCGGATTTTGCGGGGAAGCGCTTTTCCGTCGTGCGCGATCTGGACGCGTATATCGAAGGGATCCGCACCGGCGGGCAGGTCCTGCGCGACGTGCAGGAGATCCCGCTGCGCGAACGCGCGGGCGAATATCTGATGACGCGCCTGCGCACCACCGCGGGCATTCGGCGCGACGAATACGAGCGCAGGTTCCTGCTGCCGTTCGAGCCGCTGGAAGATGTGCTGTTGCAGGCCGCATCCCGCCGCCACGCCTATACCGACGGCAAAGGCAGCTGGCGATTGACGGCGGAGGGCTTTCTGATCTCCAATTCCATCATCACGGATCTGCTCCTGGCGCAGGATCGCGCGCAGCCGCTCGGCAAGCGCATCTGACGCGGGGAAGTATGCGGGACTGTCCGAAACGCGGTGCGCCGTTTTTCGGACAGTCCTGTTTTTTAACAGAAAGTTCACCCCATTCGGGGAAAATGCGGTTATAATGATTAAAAATCGGAATTCAGGAGGTATCCCCATGGCGATCTCTGTGCTGATCGTGGAAGACGATCAAAATATTGCGGAACTGCTGCAAATGTATCTGGAAAAAGAGGGTTACGCCGTGACGACTGCCGAAGACGGCGGCCGCGGGCTGGAAAAATTCCGCGCCATCCACCCCGATCTCGTTTTGCTGGATGTGATGATGCCCGTGATGGACGGCTGGGCTGTCTGCCGCGCCATCCGCGCCGAATCGAAGACCCCCATCATCATGCTCACCGCCAAGAGCGAAACGGACGATAAAGTCGCCGGGCTCCGCTCCGGCGCGGACGATTATATCACCAAGCCCTTCGAAATGAAGGAGGTGCTCGCGCGCATCGAAGCCGTTTTGCGCCGTGCGCCCGAGGCTGTGCAGGAGAAGAAGGCGCGCCGCCTGGTCTTTGACCGCATGGTCATCGACATGGACGCGTTTGAGCTGCTCATCGACGGCAAAAAGGTGGACACGCCGCCGAAGGAAATGGAGCTTCTGTTCTATCTGGCCTCCACGCCAAACCGCGTATACACGCGCAATCAGCTGCTGGACGAGGTCTGGGGCTTCGACTATTTCGGCGACAGCCGCACCGTGGACGTGCATATCAAGCGCCTGCGCGAAAAGCTGGAAGGCATCTCGGACAAATGGTGTCTGGAGACTGTCTGGGGCGTCGGCTATAAATTCAAGGCGATGTGAGCCATGCGAAGCGCCAACAGCCGCTCTTATCTGGCGGCGCTCGTCATTTTCATGGTCGCGCTGCTGCTTCTGGGCTGGATCTTGCAGGTGTTTATGGGCGACTATCTGTCGAAAACCGCCTTTTCCCGTCTGGAAAAGCAGGCGCAGGTCGTCTCCGAGCTGACGGCGGCCTATTATGAACAGGGCACACTGTCGAGCATCCGCTACCTGTTCGATCTGGAGGTCGTCTCCCGCGTGACCGATGCGGATGCCGTCATCTGCGACGGCGAGGGCACGATCCTGTTCTGCTCATACGACGGCGCAGGCTGCGCCCACACGGGGCTGACGCTCAACGGCACGCTGTTCGAGCAGGCGCTGCGCAGCGGCTCGTGCACCGATACGGGCGTGCTGAACGGACTGTATGAGGAAAACCGCTATGTCTGCGCCAAAGCCGTCACCGTCGGGGATAAGGCCGTTGCGGTCGTGCTCGTCTCCACGCCGACCGCCGACACCGTCGCCGTGCTGGATCGCATCAGCGACACGTTCATGCTTGCGTCGCTGATCACGGTCGTCATCGCCGTGTTCGCGATGCGGTATGTCTCGCGCATCGTCGGAAGCCCCCTGCGGGAAATGGCGAAGACCGCCTCGGCATTCGGCCACGGCGATCTGGATGCCCGCGTCCGCCTGACACGCAACCAGCCGCAGGAGGTCGAGGAACTTGCGCTCGCGTTCAACAACATGGCTTCCTCCCTGCAAAAAAGCGAGTATCAGCGCCGCGAATTCGTGGCGAATGTCTCGCATGAGCTGAAAACCCCCATGACCACCATCGGCGGCTATATCGACGGCATTCTCGACGGCACCATCCCGCCGGAAAAGCAGCGGCATTATATGCAGATCGTCTCCGACGAGACGAAACGCCTGAGCCGTCTGGTGCGCAGTATGCTCGACATCTCCCGCCTGCAAAGCGAGGGCGGCATCCCCGAGGAAAAGCTGACCCGCTTCGACATTTCCGAGTGTGCGGGGCAGATGCTGCTGACCTTTGAGCAGAAGATCCTCGCGCGCGAGCTGGATGTGCAGGTCGCCCTGCCCGATTACCCCGTGTATACCGTGGCCGACCGCGACGCGATCGGTCAGGTGATCTATAACCTGATCGACAATGCGGTCAAATTCTGCCCGAAGGGCGGCGCGCTCGGCCTGCGCGTGCAGCCGGGCGAGAGCAAGATCTTCGTAAGCGTCAGCAACGACGGCGAGACGATCCCGCCGGAGGAGCTCCCGCTGGTGTTCGACCGCTTTCACAAGCTGGATAAATCCCGCTCGCAAAACCGCGACGGCTGGGGGCTGGGGCTGTACATCGTGAAAACCATCGTGTGCAGCCACGGCGAGGATATCTCCGTTACCAGCGTAGACGGCAAGACCACGTTCACATTTACCCTTCCCACGGTCGATTGACCCGCATTTTTCCCCTGTCCCGCGCTGCGGGCAGACATTTTTTCCGTTTTTTCGAGGAATTTCATGAAGCATCCTAACGATTCAAAAGCCGAATATACCGACAGCCGCTTTGACGGCGTATACCGCACCGGCAACACCACCCCGCCGAAAAGCGGCAGCTTAGTCGTATCCTTTCTGCTGGTATCGGCGATCTTTCTGGGCGGTATGCTCAGCGCCATGGGCATACTGAACCTGCATATGCTCTCTACGATGCAGCAGGAGCCCGAGCAGGAGACAGTGCCCATCCGCTTGCAGCATAACGGCCTTGCCTCCGCCGTGGACGATATGCCGCGCGAAACGGCACCCAGCGTGCCGAGCACGCAGTTCTCGCTGGATCTGCGCGATGCGCCCGCCGCCGGGAGCACCGCCGCGACCGATGTGCAGGCGATCGCAGACGCGTCGCGCGTGACGGTGCAGCTGTCCGATACGCAGGTCTGCACGGGACTGGTGCTGACGGAAAACGGCTATATCCTCACCGCCGCACACGGCGTGGAGGATGCGCAGCAGATCATCGTCACCCTGCCCGACGGGCAGAAGCACTGCGCGGCGCTGGTCGGCTGCGACGCATTTTCCGACCTCGCCGTGCTGTATATCGACGCGGCGGCGCTGACACCCGCGTCGTTCGGCTCGCTGCGCTTCATCGATCCGGGCAGCAAGGTCACAGCCGTCAGCGATGAAGGCTGCAACGGCGGCGCGATCCTGCAATCGGATCAGACGCTGGAGATCAACGGCCGCGCACTGCCGCTGCTGAAGACCTCCGCCGCCGATTCGATGGCGACCGGCTCGCTGTGGAGCTCGAACGGCACCGTGCTGGGCGTGCTCAGCTCCCGCATCGGGCAGCTGCTCGACCGCACCGAAGAAGATACCGCCTATGTTATTCCCAGCGCGACGATCAAGGTCGTGGTGGATCAGCTGCTCAGCAGCGGATTTGTCGCGGGGCGGCCTGCACTGGGCGCGCAGACCGAGGAACTGAGCGACCTGCACCGCAATTACTGGCAGCTGCCGCGCGGCCTGCGCATCACCGCCTCCTCCGACGATGCGTTGCAGCCGGGCGATATCCTGACCCGCCTGAACGGGCAGACCGTCAGTGATCGCGAGACGCTGTATGACGTGCTCTTTACCTGCCACGTCGGGCAGACCGTAGAGGCCGAGGTCTACCGCCGCGGGCAAACCGTCAGCGTGCAGCTGAAGCTGCAGGAGGCAGGCACATGAGCGCCCCGCACGAAGCTCTGCTGCTGCGGCAGTGCATCACGGTGAGATCATCCGACGCCGATGCGTCCGGCCTGCTTCGCCCCGCCGCCGTACTGACCATGGCGCAGGATATTTCCGCCGCACACTGCGAGATGCTCGGCTGCGGGAAGGAACGGCTGGCGGCGCAGGGGCTGATCTGGGTGGTGCTGCGCCATCGGATCGCCGTGGAACGCCTTCCCGCCGTCGGGGAGGCTGTTTTTTGCGAAACATGGCCGCTGCCCACGACGCGCAGCTGCTATCCGCGCTGCGTCGAAGCGCGCGATAAAGACGGCGCGATCCTGTTTCGCGTACACACGCTATGGAGCCTGCTGCATCGCGACACGCGCGCGATGTGCCTGCCCGCGAAAAGCGGGATCGTCGTCCCCGGCCTCGTGCGCGGCACGGAGCTGCCCGCGCCGACATCGCTGGCCCCCGTCTCGCTCGAAACGCAGACGCTGCGCCGCGTGGAGCACACAGATCTGGACGAAAACGGGCACATGAACAACGCGCGGTATTTGCAGTGGATCGCGGATGCCGCTGCGGATGCACTGCGCGCCCCCGTGACGATCCGCCTTTGCTACATCGGCGAGGCACTCATGGGGCAGACGCTGTGCCTGCACAGCGGGCGGCTGTCGGACGGCACGCTGCGCGTGGAGCTGACGCAGGCGGACACGGCGCGGCGCGTGCTGGGCGCGCAGATCGGCGGATAACGGTTATTCTGTCAACCGCGGCCGCACTGTGGGGAGATCCCGAAAAAAAGTCGAAAATTGTGGAAAATGGGCGCTGTCAGCATCACGGGGAAGATTTTCCCCCGCTTACCCTGTGGAAAAACCTGTGGAAAGTGTGGAAAACTCCTGTGTAAAACCCGACTGAACGGCGCGTTTCAACAGCTTATGTAAACTTCCGTTTTTCGTATACCGCCATTCCCCATCCCTGAACGGGCAGCTTCGGCACACGCCGAGGCTGCCCGTTTTTTGCGCTTGCGGGAGGAAGACAGAACGCATAAATTTTTATACGGAGTTGCACGCCTTCGTGCAACTTTTTTTCTGCTCCCGGGTACGGATGAAAGGGAGGGATGTCATGCAAAACGACAAAAACGCGCGCGCCCTGCGGCGGCGGATCGAAAGCGGCGAGGTCAGCCGGGCGGACGTGGTGCGGCGGCTGGCCGAGCTGGCCTTCGGCGAAGCGAACGACTGCGTGCGCCTTGCGCTGGAGGAAAGTCCCGCGCTGGAACAGCTCGACCTGTCCCTGCTCAGCGAGATCCGACGCAACGAAAAAGGCACGGTGGAGATCAAGCTGATCGACCGTCTGAAAGCGCTGGAGCAGCTGACGCAGGCCGCCGGACGTGACAACAGCCGCGCCGAACAGCTGCTGCTGTCGCTGCGGGAAGCGGAGGGGTCGCCGTGAATGCCGCATCGTTTTCCGCAAAACAGCAGACCGTGCTGACATGGTGGATGCCGCAAAGCCCGCATCACGACCGCGAGGCCATCGTGTGCGACGGCGCGGTGCGCTCGGGCAAAACACTGGCGATGGGGCTGGGGTATTTCCTGTGGGCGATGACGTGCTTCGACGCGCAGCGCTTCGGCCTGTGCGGCAAGACGATCGCGTCGCTGCGGCGCAACGTGCTGGGCGAGCTGATACCGCTGTTGCAGGGACTGGGCGCACAGCTGCGGGAGCGGCGGTCGGAAAATCTGCTCGACGTGCGCCTGTTCGGCCACGAAAACAGCTTTTACCTCTTCGGCGGGCGCGATGAAGGCTCGGCCGCGCTGATCCAGGGGATCACCTTTGCCGGGGTACTGCTGGATGAGGCGGCGCTGATGCCGCGCTCGTTCGTGGAGCAGGCGTGTGCCCGATGCAGCGTCACGGGCAGCAGGCTGTGGTTCAACTGCAACCCCGAAGGGCCGAATCACTGGTTTTACAAAACCTGGATCTGCGACGCGGACAGCCGCAGATGCCTGCGGCTGCATTTCACGATGGACGACAATCCGTCGCTTTCGCCGCAGATCCGCGCGCGCTACGAAAGGCTGTACAGCGGCGTGTTCTATCGGCGGTTCGTGCTGGGGCAGTGGGTGAAGGCCGAAGGGCGGGTGTATGATTTCTTTACGCCCGAAATGATCGGTGCGCCCCCGAAAAGCTGCGAAAAATGGTACATTTCCTGCGATTACGGCACGGTCAATCCGACCTCGATGGGGCTGTGGGGGCTGTGCGGCGGGGTTTGGTATCGCGTGAAGGAATTTTACTTCGCCTCGCGGCTGCATATGCGCCAGATGACCGACGAGGAATACGCCGACGCGCTGACGCAGCTGGCGGGCGGGCGGCCGCTGACGGCGGTGATCGTCGATCCGTCCGCAGCCAGCTTCATGGAGGTGCTGCGCCGCCGCGGCTATACGGTGCGCAGGGCGAAAAACGACGTGCTCAGCGGCATCCGCCTGACGGCGGACAAGCTCAAAAGCGGGCAGGTCGTGATCTGCGCAGACTGCGAGGATTGCCTGCGTGAACTGGACTGCTACGCATGGGACGGCTCGCGCGAGCAGGTGAAAAAGGAACACGACCACGCGATGGACGATATGCGCTATTTCGTTTCGACGGTGCTCGGCGGGCAGGGCGGCGGCTTTGCGGTGTGCAGCGTCGCGCGTGGCGTGCGGGACGATCAAAAAGGAGGGAACATGACGCAATGAAAGCAAAACGAAGAGCAGCTGCGTCGGCAGCGGTGACATGTCAGCTCAGGAACGGGCAGACGCAGCCGTACGGTGCGCTGCAAAGCTTTACCCCGCTGGGAACGGGGCAGGAGCGGCTGTATCGCCATCTGCGCGAGGCCATCCCCGTGCTGGATGCGGCGGTGGGAAAGCTGGTGCGCCTGTCCGGGGGCTTCAGACCCGTATGCACGGGCGCACGCGAACAGGAGGCGCTGGAACGGTTCCTGCGCCATACGCCGACGGGCTACGGGCAGGTGGGGATCGACAGCTTTTTAAGCTGCTACCTGGACAGCCTGCTGACCTACGGGCGCGCGGTGGGCGAGGTCGTGACCGTGAACGGGCATGTGCGCGGCCTGTGCTGGGGCGATGTGACGGCGTTGCAGGTCTGCCCGGGGGATGATCCGCTACAGGTGCAGCTGTGGGCGCCGGATGCGCACGGGACGATGCAGCCGCTTCCGTATCCGCAGCTGCTGCTGTTCACCGCGCTCGACCCCGAGCCGTCCGCGCCCTACGGCGTGAGCATCTTCCGCGGGATGCCGTTTCTGGCGGATATCCTGCTGAAGATCTATCGGACGCTGGGCGTGAACTGGGAGCGCGCGGGGAACGTGCGCTACAGCGTGATCTGCAAGGGGGAGGAAAACATGGACCCCGCCGCCGCGCAGGAGCGCGGAAGGCAGATCGCCGCGGAATGGTCGCGTGCGATGGAGGACGGCCGAAACGGCACGGTGCGCGATTTCGTGGCCGTGGGCGACGTGCAGATCCGCGTGATCGGCGGCGACACGCCGATCATGGACTCGCAGGTACCCGTGCGGCAAATTCTGGAACAGCTGGTGGCGAAAACGGGGCTGCCGCCGTTCCTGCTCGGCCTGAACTGGAGCACGACCGAGCGCATGAGCACCCAGCAGGCCGACATTCTGACCAGCGAAATATGGGCGCTGCGGCGCACCGTGGAGCCGGCGCTGCTGCGCATCTGCAAGCTGTTTCTGGCGGGTGAGGGCATGGACGACCGCGTGCGCATCGATTGGAACGACATCAGCCTGCAGGACATCACGCAGGAGGCGCAGGCCGACCTGTACCGCGCCCGCGCGCAGAGCTATCGGGCGCAGACAAACGATCAGGAGGAGACGTAAATGGAAATTCGAAAGGCAACACAGGCCATCGGCGGCGGCATTCCGACGGCCGCGCAGCTGGAAGCCATCAACGCGCAGGCCAAAGGCACGCTCACGCAGGAGCAGGTATATGTATTCTCCGTGCGTCTGTGCGACGACCGCGTCGACCGCGACATGGAGCGCTTTGACACACAGGCCCTGCCGGAGCTTGCGCGGATGTTCATCGGAAAAACGGGGATCATCGATCACAACTGGTCGAGCAGCGGGCAGATCGCACGCATTTTTTCGACGGAGGTCGTGCGCGAGGAAGGCGTGAGCTTCATCCGCGCGTGGGCGTACATCCGTCGGGGCGAAAAGGCGGACGAGATCATCGCCGACATCGAAGCGGGGATCAAAAAAGAGGTCAGCGTCGGGTGCGCGATGGGGCGCGCGGTCTGCTCGATCTGCGGCGGCGAATACGGAAGCTGCGGCCATCGCAAGGGCGAATATTACGACGGGCAGCTTTGCTGCGCCGTACTGCGCGAGCCGCTGGATGCGTATGAATTTTCCTTCGTGGCCGTGCCTGCCCAGCGCGACGCGGGCGTGCTGAAAGGGATGGCGCAGGGGGCGGTGCCGCTGGCGGAGCTGGCGCAGCGCTACGGCGCGCAGAACGAATACAACGGGCTGTGCAAGCTCGCACAGCTGGGCAGACAATATGAGACGGATCTGCAAAACGATGTGGTGCGGCTGAGTCTGGTGCTGGAACTGGGTGTGGAGGAACCGGTGCTGCGCAGCATCGTCAAGCTCGCGCCCGCGCACGATCTGCTGCGTCTGCGCGAGGCGTTGCAGCGGCGGATGGAAGCATCCATGCCCGTGCAGACGCAGCTGCCCTGCCGCGCGGCGGAATACGATGCGCCGGAAAGCGGGTATCTGATCTGACGGCGCCGCCCTGCTCCCACCCGGGGGCGCATGGATGCGGGAGCGCCTCTTACCCCTCTGCGTAAGGGCTGCGCCCGTCCGAAGGACGGCTCTCAGCGCGAGATGAGACGGCAAAAATCAGAGATTTTTGCCGGAGGGGGTGTCAATCCCCCAGTCACGCTGTTCGCGTGACAGCCCCCTTTACACAAGGGGGCCTTGGCGCGGGAGCAGGGGAAAAACGATCGGGTTTTACCGGCTGTATGCCGGAAACCATACAATCATCATATTCAGGAGGCAAATCACATGGGTTACGACAATTTGAAGCTGGAAAAGGGCATGTATCGTCAGGCGGGCATGAATTTCACGCAGGTGCTGGAATCGCTCGACCCGAGCGAGAATTACCGCGGAACGGCGCTGGAGGGAACGGACGCATTCCAGCGCCAGCTCAAGCGCTTCGGCATCCGCGCAAAGGGCGCGGGTTCTTCCCCGGTGGAGAAATTCTTTGCCACGATGGACTCGGCGGTGCTGTTCCCGGAGTACATCGCCCGCACCGTGCGCCAGGGCATGGACGAAAATGACATCCTGCCGCAGATCGTGGCCACGACGACCGTGATCGACGCGATGGACTATCGCTCGATCTATTCCGAGCCGTCGGACGACGATAAGGCGCTCAAGGAAGTCGCCGAAGGCACCGCCATCCCCGAAACGCAGATCAAAACAAAGGAGCATCTCGTCTCGCTGACCAAGCGGGGCAGGATGCTGGTGGCATCGTATGAGGCACTGCGCTTCCAGAAGCTGGATCTGTTCTCCGTGATGCTGCGCCAGATCGGCGCGTACATCCAGAAGCAGCAGGTGGCCGACGCGGTGAAGGTGTTGCTCGACGGCGACGGGAATGACAATGCAGCCGCCGTGTGCAGCGTCGGCACGAGCCCCATCTCCGGCACGAAGGGCACACTGGGCTACGATCAGCTGGTGGAATTCTGGGGCCAGTTCGAGCCGTTTGCCATGAACACCCTGCTGTGCTCGACCGCCACGATGACCGAGATCCTGAAGATCCCCGAGCTGCAAAATCCCGTCGCGGGGCTGAATTTTCAGGGCACGGGCAAGCCCGGCACCCCGCTGGGCGCGACACTGCTGCGCACGGGCGCACTGGCCGACGGGAAGATCCTCGGCATGGACAACCGCTACGCGCTGGAGCTGGTGCGCGCGGGGGATGTTCTGGTGGAATACGACAAACTGATCGACCGTCAGCTGGAACGGGCAGCCATTTCGTCCGTCAGCGGTTTCGGCAAGATCTGCACCGATGCGGCGAAGGTGCTGAACGTATGACGATCCAGGAGCAGGTATTTGCGCAGGCGGCGGTGCTGTGCGGCGGTATCGAGGCGACGAAGCAGGCGATGCTGCAAACGCTGTGCCACGCGGCGGTGCAGTCGCTGTCCGCGCGGCTGCGGCCGGGGCTGACGGCGGAGGATTGCAGAGCCGATTTCATCGCCTCGGCGAGCCTGTATGCGCTGGCGGCGCTGTCGGAGCTGGATGAAGTGCAGCAGCTGGAACGGATGCAGATCGGCGACGTGACCATGCAGCGGCGCGGCGGGTCGCCTGCGGCGACGTGTCTGCGCAATCAGGCGGCGCTGATGATGGCACCGTATCTGTGCGACGGGTTTTCCTTTCTGGGGGTGTGAGCGATGCGGGCGCTTTTCGACCGGATCTTCGAGCGCTACGGAAGCGATGCCGTGATCAGCTCCCGCGCAGGGTCGCGCGCGGCGAAGGTGTTTTTCCACAGCGTGAACAGCCGAAGCTGGCAGAACATGGAGCGAGTCTATTTCCCGCTGGGTGAGATCCCGCGCGGGCAATACATCTGCGTGCTGCCCGTCGGCGCGCAGGCGAAGGCGGGCGAAACGGTGACGGTACACGCGCGGGCGTACAAGCTGCGGCGCGTGGAGGAAATGTTCGTGCGCGGGCAGGGCATATACTGCTGGGGACTTTGCGTGGAGAAGGGAGGCGATGACGACTGGGGCAGCAACGGATAGCACAGGTGGTGAGCATGCTGCGCGCGGCGGGCATTCGCGCCGATCGCGGCTACCCCGGGAAGGGGATGCCGTACCCGGATACGCCGGTGGTGGCGGTGAATTTGCAGAAGCAGACCGCGCGGGAGGTGACGCTGGCGGTGCGCATCTACTGCTCGGCCGAGTACAGCGGAACGGTCTGTGAAGATCTTGCGATGCAGATCGTGCCGCTGCTGGAAGGGATCGGCGCGGCGTGCAGCGTGGGCGATTGCAGCTTCCACAGCCGCAGCGGGCTGTTTTACATGCAGATCCTCGCGCTGTGGAACGATCGGACGCAGGGCTTTACCGTGGCGGTGGACGGCGTGACGCTGCCGTATGTCACGCAGGTGTGCGCAAAGCGGGACGGGATCCTTTCTTCTGCGGAAGCGGAGGCTTCGGACAGCGACACGGGCTGGGCGGTAACGGTGACGGAGCTGCTGCCCGTGCAGAGCAGCCCGCAGGCAGACAGCGCGGCGACGTTTTCCCTGACGGTGACGCGGCCGGGCGGCACGGTTTGCTACAACCTGTGCAGCTGGGAAGAACTGTATTACGAGCCGACGGCCGATGGACTCATCCGGCGGCGGGTCGCCCGCTGCCTCGGCGGGCGAGTCGTTTCGGGCGAATAAAAAAAGCGGGTGCGCTTCCGGCGGGAAGCGCACCTTTTTTGTATGCGGTCTGTGTGGAGCGGGCGTTATTTTCCCGTTTGCAGGCGGGAACGGACGCGTTCGAGCGCGTAGCACATATTTTCATAGGCCGTCTCGCTGACGGCACCGATATACCCCTTCTCGTATTCGTCGATGGCCGTTTCCAGCCGCACGGGGCGAAGCGACTCGCCGTCGCGCGCGGGCGTGAGCAGGTAAACGGGTGTTTGGCTTACGCCCGTGATGCGCGTCTGCCCGGTCACATTATCGCGCGTGACCTCCAGATGCAGCAGCGCGGAATAATAGGTGCCGTTTTTCTCGCCGCTTCCGTACAGATCGCCCAGCGAATAGGCCACCACCGTGCCCGCCGCCTCGTCGTATACCACCTGCTGCACATAATGCGGATGGGTGCCGACGATCGCGTCCACGCCGTTTTTCAGCATCAGGTCGCGGATCTCCGCCTGCGTGTCGCTGATGCGGTCGTTATACTCGCTGCCCCAGTGCAGCAGCGCGATGGTGATATCGGGCTGCTGGGCGCTGACGGCCTGCAAAACTTCGGTGATGCGCTTTTCGTCCACCGTGTGATACGCGTCGGCATAGTCGCTGTAGAGCAGATTGACGCATTTTTCGCTGCCGTCGGGCAGTCCCATGCCGTCCATGCCCTTGGTGAACGCCACCAGCGCCACGCGCACGCCGTTGACATTGACCAGCGTGTAGCCGCCGCTTTGCGCGGCTTCCTCATTGCTTGCGTACACGCCCAGCGGTGTCATCCCGGCGCTGCGCACGGCATCGAGCGTCTGCTTCATGCCGATGATGCCGTTTTTGATGGTGCAGGAGTTGGCCAGCTGCACCATGTCCACCCCCGCCGCCTGCAACGCTTCCAGCAGCTGCACGGGCGCGGAGGTGCTGTCCGTGCCGTAAGGCGCGCCGAAGACCGTCCCTTCCAGATCAATTACCGTCAGGTCCGCATCCGCCAGCGCGGGCACGATATCCCGAAACACCGCGCCGAAATCATATCCGCCGTCGGACAGCCCCGCCGCCACGGACGCATCCGTGACGCGCACGTCGCCGCCGAAGGTCAGGCGGATCACCGTTTCGCCCTCCTGCGGCTGTGTGACGGGGGGCGCGGTCGTCACGGGCGGTTCGGTCTGCGGCGGCTCGGTGGGCGCATTTTCCCGCGCGCGGTGCACCGAAACGCCGATCATCACGGCGCAGACCGCGCCGAGCGCCGTCAACGTCGCCGTTACGCGCAGGCGATGCCGTCTTTTTGCGGCGCGCTTTCGGGCGTACGCCTCCCGCTGCGCCCTGCGCCTGCTGCGTTCATCGTGTTCGTTTTCCATTTGCTTTCCTTTCGCGTTACACGCGGATCAGCTCGTAGTGATCCTCGCCGAGGCCGATCTTTTTACCGTGTTCGATCTGCCGCCGCCACGCCGTAGAGGGCGAGAGGGCGGTGAAATGATCCGCATCCGTGCGCTGCACGCCGTCGAGCGCGCTGCCTGCCATGACGGGCTGGCGCAGCACGGCCTCCGCACACGCCAGATCGAGCGCCACGGGGTCGAACGAGGCGAACATCCCCACGTCCGGCACGATGGGGACGTTATTATTATTGTAGCAGTCGCAATAGGGGCTGACATCGCGCACCAGACTGATGTGGAAATGCGGGCGGCCGTCCAGTACGGCCTTGGTATACTCCGCGATCTTGCAGCACAGCAGGTCGTTCGAATGCGCGTCGGACGAGCAGATCGCCTGCACGGGACAGCGCCCGATGCAACGGCCGCAGCCTGCGCATTTTGTCAGGTCGATGTGCATTTTTCCGTTTTCCGACAGGATCGGCGCGCCGTGGGCGCAGTTTTCGGCGCATACGCCGCAGCCGACGCACACATCCTCGCGCACGACGGGGCGGCAGGTGCTGTGCATTTCGCGCTTTCCTGCGGCAGAGCCGCAGCCCATGCCGATATTTTTCAGTGCGCCGCCGAAGCCGGCCGCCTCATGCCCCTTGAAATGGCTGAGCGAAAGGACGATATCCGCATCCATCACGGCGCGGCCGATCTTCGCTTCTTTGACATATTCGCCGCCGCGCACGGGCACGCTGACCTCGTCCGTTCCTTTCAGGCCGTCCGCGATCAGGATATGGCAGCCGGTGGCGTAGGGGAGAAATCCGTTTTGATAGGCCGTTTCCAGATGGTCGAGCGCGTTTTTCCGCGAGCCGACGTACAGCGTGTTTGCATCGGTCAAAAACGGCTTGCCGCCCAGATCGCGCACCAGATCGACGAGCACCTGCGCATAGCCGGGGCGCAGATAGGCCATATTGCCCTTTTCGCCGAAGTGGATCTTGATGGCGACGTACTTCCCCTCGAAATCGATATCGCCCATGCCCGCCGCCATGACCAGCCGCGCAAGCTTTTGCGGGAGAGACTCGGTATCATTCGTGCAAAAATCGGTGAAATAAACTTTGGGTGTCATAGATCTGCCTCCTTATATGGTTCCGTGCGCCGCGCGATCGGGTGCGCGGCGATGTAGTCGTCCATCAGCTGCGCGGCGGTTCGGATCATCCGCACACAGGGGCGCTTATGATAAAATTCCGCCGTACGCGGGGTGGGGTTCGGGTCGGACGGCGGGTTTTTCAGGAGCTCGCGGCATACGATGCTGCCGTGCTGCGCCCGAAACTGCGCGGCCAGCGCCTGCACGTCGGCATAGAGCGCGCGCTTGGCCGTCTCGTCCGGCGTATCGTAGCCGTACAGCTGCCCGAGCACGAGATACATCCCGCTCACCGCGTCGCAGACCTCGCGCATACGACCCATGCCGCCGCCGAATGCCGCGGACAACGCGGCCGCCTGCGACGGCGAAAGCCCCGTCACATCGCAAAATGCGACGAAAACCGCCTGCGCGCAGTTATACCCCTCCAGAAACAGCGCCTGCGCCGCCTGTGCATGCTCCATCGTTCCCGCCTCCGCACGTCTTTTTGAAAATTATAGCATGGTTTTTCCTTTTTGGCAACGGCGGATCGCCCGCTGTGCAAAAAAGTCGGGGCATTGCCGCCCCGCCCGCGCGCCAACACATAAATCGACAGTTTTTTGACAAACTGCGAAGGCCGTCGCGGGAGCGACGGCCTCAGACTGTCAAAAAACTAGGCTCCCCCCCTCTGGGGGAGCTGTCATGCGATAGCATGACTGAGAGGGCTTATTGGATATTTACCAGATAAATATCCTGTTTTTCTGGGATTTTAATTCAGGACCCTCTCCGTCACGGCGTTCGCCGTGCCACCTCTCCCAAAGGGAGAGGCAAGGGCTTTTGGGACACGCTCAGGCCGTCGCGGGGGCGGCGGCCTTTTGTCATATTCCGTTTGCAGCCGCGCGCAGGCGCGCACAAAACGCGTCCAGCTGCTGCGCGATTTGGCAGCTTTGCCGATGCGGGCAGTCGGCATACGAGCAGTCGGCTTCGATCCCGTCGCCGTCCGGCTCGGCCAGCACGGTGCGCGCCCCGTCCAGACAGCGGCAGTAGCCGCTGACAAGCAGTTCGTCCATTCAGACCTCCTCCACGGCGCAGAAGCCGTTATGCCCGACGCTCAGCCAGTTCGGCGCGACGGTGTGCAGGCAGTGCCCCAGCAGGATGCGCCCGGAGGGGACATCCCAGTTTTCTCCGCTTTGGTTTACATAAACTCGTATCGTCGTTTCGCCAAGTGTTCTGCTAAAGGCCAGACGCCCCTGATCGGCCTGCTCGAAGCGGATATCACCCAGACGCAGCGCCGCGTTTTCCGCGCGCAGCTGCCCCAGACGGCGGAAATGCGCCAGAAGCTCCGTATTTTCCGCGCCCCACGGATAGGTGCGGCGGTTGAAGGGATCTTTATAGCCCTCCATGCCCGCCTCGTCGCCGTAATACAGGCTCGGGCAGCCCGGGAGCATATACTGCAAAAACGATGCCGACAGCAGCCGCTCCTGCGCGGTCAGATACTGCGCGCGCGACAGCCTGCGCGCGGCCAGCGCGGCACGGTCGCCCTCAAAATCGTCCACCAGCGCAGTCAGGATGCGCGGCGTATCGTGCGAGCCGAGCAGGTTCATGTTGCACAGCAGCACCTGCGGGGGGTAGTTTTCCAGAATGGTCAGGACGATGCGGCGCAGCTCGCGCCCGTCGTCGCGCCCGCGCAGGAAATTCAGGATCGCGGTGCGGAACGGATAATTCATCACGCTGTCGAGCACGCCGTCGACGAAATAGCGGCGGCGCACGCCGTAAGCCTCTTTATTCGACGCGTCCTCCCAGACTTCGCCGATGAGCAGCGCATCGGGCTTCACGCTGCGGATGCGCCGCTTCAGCAGCGCAACGAATTCGTTCGGCAGCTCGTCCACCACGTCCAGACGGAAGCCGTCCGCGCCCGCGCGCAGCCAGTGCGCCACGACGCTGTCCTCGCCGGTGATGATATACTCCAGAAAATCGGGGTGCATCTTGTTCACGGTGGGCAGCGTGTCGAAATTCCACCAGCAGGCATACTGCTGCGGCCAATGGGTGAAGTGATACCACGAATAATACGCCGAGTCTTTGCTGCAATACGCACCCTTGCCGCCGAAAGCGCGCTCTTTGTCGAAATAGAGGCTGTTCGAGCCTGTGTGCGAATACACGCCGTCGAGCACCACGCGAATGCCGCGCGCGTGCGCCGCATCGCACATGGCGGTGAACTCCGCCTCGGTGCCGAGCATGGGGTCGGGCGTTTTATAGTCGCCCGTGTCGTAGCGATGCGAGGAAAAACTCTTGGAAATGGGGTTCAGGTACAGGATATTCACGCCGAAGGATGCGATGTAGTCCATTTTCTCCGTGATGCCCCTGAAATTTCCGCCGTAGAAATCGTTATTGAGCACCAGGCCGTCGGGCGTGGGCTTCCAGCAGACCTCTTCGTTCCAGTTTTCGTGCAGGTGGTAGGGGGTCAGCTTGTCGCGCAGGTCGGTCTTGCCCGCTTTGCGGAAGCGGTCGGGGAAGACCTGATAGATCACCGCGCCTTTTGCCCAGTCGGGTGTGGAAAAATCGGCGGGGATGCAGCTGACCTGCCAGAGGTCGCCCGCCTCCATATTGGTATCGTCGCCGTATTTATACAGGTGGAACGCGCTGTGGCGCGCGGTGATGTGGAAATGGTAGAAATACAGCCCGCATGTATCCAGCGAGAATTTGCAGCGGAACAGCTCGTATGCGCCCGTTTTTTTCCAATACTCCATCTCCACGGGGGGCAGGTGCGTGCCGTCCTCGCGTTGCAGGCAGCAGACCACGCGCGTGGCTTCCACCGAGGCGGGGATGTGTACGCAGAGGGTGCAGCTTTGCCCGGGCGTGAGCGTTCCAAACGGATTTTTGAAGGCAAGCTGCTTACTGTCGAATAAAATACGCATAAAATGTCTCCTGCAAATCAATACTGTCTTAGTTGCCGCCCCGCGCCAA
>CAZIGE010000038.1:0-18831 GCA_964538475.1 uncultured Oscillospiraceae bacterium
TGGTTGGGTGTCTTTTTTTGTCTTGTCCCGCTGTCGCTTAGCGCGACAGCCCCGTTTGTTCGTATTTTTTTCGAAAAACGAGACGAGGTTGCCGCGCCGCTTCGCGGCTTGCAATGACATTTTCCCGCCTGTCATCGCGAGCCTGCTTTGGCAGGCGTGGCGATCTCCTGCGAGGGAGACGAAAGAGTGAAATGAGATTGCCGCGGTCGTGCGCGGGGTGCGCACTCCCTCGCAATGACACCGCGGAAGGAAGGCTTGCGCCTTTGCAATGACAACGCAGAGGGAGGGCTTGCGCCTTTTTTGCAACGACAACGCGAGGAACGAAAGGACGAGATTGCCGCGGTCGCGTGTACCACGCTCCCTCGCAATGACAGATGGGAGCAATGACAGAGAACGGGCAACGACAGGGCTAAGGGACGGGAAAGTTAATTCGCGCCGCCGACGCCGACCAAATTGTCTACGGGCATCGAAAACAAAACGCCGCCCGCGTCCGTTTTCAATCCCGCGGTGTCGCGAATCGCCCGCATGATTTCGTCCCTGCCCTCTTTTTTGGTCAGGATCATGAGAATTTCCGTTTCCGTTTGCAAGGTTACGCCGATGAGTTGCTCGGCTTTGCGGTTGTTGAGCGTTGCCGCGTGCACAAGCGTTCCGCCGCCCGCGCCCGCTCTTCGAGCCGCTTCCATGGCTTCGCTCGCATAGCCGTTTTGCACCGCCACCACGATGAGTTCGTGCGTTCTTTCTTCGTTCATTTTCCGTATTCTCCCGTTTTGATTTTCTTTATCCTCTTTGACCGCGCCTTTTAAAAGTCCGCTTGCCACGATGGAGGAAACGCCCGTCAAGGGCATGGTAAAGCAAATTCCTTTGCCGACCAGATACAGCGACATTTCTTTTTGCACGCCCGCCAAAATCGCGTTTTCCGCACTTTCGGGGATAAGCGCGAGTACGACGTGTTTTTCTTTCTCGTCCAAGCCGAGATAATCGAGAATCGCGCTGCGCGCCGTGCCGAAGCCGTCGACCGCGTAAGAAAGAGCCGCGCTTTCGCGATTGCATATTTCCGCGATTTCCCGAGCGTCCGAGCCCGAGACGATTGCCGCGAGCAATTTAATGCGTTCCGCGCCCTCGCCTTTATTTTTCTTCGCGAGGCGAAAACGTTTTTCCGTTATTTTTTCCATCTCAATCCACCTCATAGAAGACGAACGAATCTTCTTCCCGCAAGAAATTCTTTTGATAGGTCGCCGTTTTGCGTTTATAATGAATTCCGAGCACCTGAATGGAGATAAGCGGGGCGAGCGCGACGAGCGCGACGCACCCGAACGCAAGCGTCATAATCTCCGAGGGGGCGATCACGGAACACGCGCCGATCGCCATGGGCAATACGAACGAGGATACCATCGCGCCGCTTGCCACGCCGCCCGAGTCGAACGCGATGCCCGTAAAGAGCGAAGGCGTAAACGGCATTAAGACAAGCGCGATCGCATACCCGGGGACGAGCAACCACGCGACGTTAAAGCCGCACACGATGCGAAGTCCCGCAAAGCCGAGAGCGGCGGATACGCCGATGCACAAACCTTTTTTCATCGCGCTCGACGTCACCGCGCCCGCGCTCATACGCTCCACCTGTTTATTGAGAACGTACACCGCAGGCTCTGCCGCCACGACGAAATAGCCGATCAACATGCCGACGGGGATCAGAAGCCAACCGCCCGCCTTTCCCGCAAGCACCATGCCGAGCCCCGTGCCGACGGGCATGAACCCGACGTTTGCGCCCGTCAAGAAGAGGACGAGTCCGAAAAAGGTGTAGACGAGTCCGACGCAGACGCGAATGAGTTGGCGTTTGTGAAACGCCCTCGTGAAAAGTTGAAACAAGAACGAAAACACGATAATCGGCGCAAGCGCGATCGCGACTTCTTTCGCGTATTCGGCAAGACCTTTCGCGTACAACAAAAACGCGCTTTGCGTGGTTTCGGGGGAAGCGATGACGGAAGATTCGTAAACGCCCTCTTCCGCGCCCGTCAGAAGCCCCAATATCAAAACCGCGAGGATAGGACCTATACTGGAAAGCGCGACCAAGCCGAAACTGTCTTCTCCGCTTTTTTTACCGCTTCTGACCGCACCGACGCCGACGCCCAAGGACATGATGAACGGCACGGTGATAGGGCCTGTCGTCACGCCGCCGGAGTCGAACGAAAGAGCCCAAAAGCTTTTCGGCACGAACAAAAGCGCAAGCGCGAAGATGACCGTATACAACACCGCCAAAATCCATTTAAGACTGATCCCGAACAAAATTCGGAGCATGCCGACCGTAAGGAATATTCCGACGCCGACGGAAACCGTAACGATGAGCAGCATATTTTCCACGCCGGGGACTTGCCCCGCGAGAATTTGCAAATCGGGTTCTGCCACCGTGACGATGACGCCGATTAAAAAGCTCACGAAGGCGATCAGCCATACTTTTTTGCTTTTCGTAAGAGTCGAACCCACCTTTTGCCCTACGACGAGCATGGAATGATCCGCCCCGAGCGTAAAAAACGCCATGCCGACGACAAGCAATAAAACGCCGACGAGGAACAATAAAAACGTTCCCGACGAAAGCGGCGCGACGAACGCCGAAAGCAATACGACGATCAGAGCGATCGGAAAAACCGACGAAAAGCTTTCTTTTAATTTTTCTTTTAACCCCTCTTTCACGATTTTATTCCGTCCCGTCTAATTTTTTGGCATCTTCGCTGTTCTCGTACGCCTCGTATTCTTTGCAAAATTCGGCAAACACTTCGTCCATAAGCGAGTCATCCTCGATCGGAACGAGTTTTTGGTCGTCCTCTTCGCCTTGCAAAAGATAGACGACGACTTCGTCTTCTTCCTCTTCCGTTTCCGGTTCTGCCTTTTGGAAGAAGCAATACCAATTTCCCTTATACTCGATCGTTCCGACGTGAAGGAATTTTTCCGTGTTTCCCTCGTCGTCTTCGAGCTCGATGATGTTTTCTTCTTCGTAGTCTTCGTCGAATGTTTCCGTCATTTTCTCTTTCTCCTTGCGTTTCGATAAATAGCCGTCTAAAATATACGCCGCGGCGAGGGAATCTATGCTCCGTTTTTTGTCTTTAAGCGAAATTCCCGCGGCGAGTTGATCGTTTTTCGCCATCGCGGTGGTATAGCGTTCGTCTTCGAAAACGATTTCCGTTTTCGCCTTTTCGGACAAAAGCGCGACGAACAAGCGCGTTTTTTCCGTCTGTTCGCTCTCCGTTCCGTCCGCATTGACGGGCAAACCGCACACGATCGTGCCGACGCCCTTTTCCCTTGCGATTTTCGCGAGCGCCTCGGCATCCGCTTCGGCTTCGCCCGTGCGAACGTATGTCTCGCAAGGCATGGCATAGGCATTGAACGGATCGCTTACGGCGACGCCGACGCGTTTATCCCCGACGTCGAAGGCAATAATACGTTTTTCCATATGTATATTGTAACATAAAAAATCCGCTCCGTCAATGAAAAAAAGATAAAAATGCAATGAAAATTTATTTCTTCTCGAAAGGCTTGCGAGAAAACGGGAAGAGATTGCCACGGTCGGACTACGTCCTCCCTCGCAATGACAGTGTTGGCGGGCGTTCGTGCCTGCGATTGCAACGACAGGGTGGGGACGGAGGCGAAAGGGCGAGATTGCCGCGCTACGGCTTGCGCCTACGCTCGCAATGACATTCACCCCGCTTTGTCATCGCGAGCCTGCCTTGGCGGGCGTGGCGATCTCTTGCCGCGGCGGTGCAATAACATATGAGATTGCCGCGGTCGCGTGTACCACGCTCCCTCGCAATGACATTTTTCCCGCCTGTCATCGCGAGCCTGCCTTAGCAGGCGTGGCGATCTCTTGCCGCGGCGGTGCAATAACATATGAGATTGCCGCGTCGCTTCGCTCCCTCGCAATGACAGTGTGGCGGGCGTTCGTGCCTGCGATTGTAACGACAGGGTGGGGACGGAGACGAAGGGCGAGATTGCCGCAGTTGCGCGCACCACGCTCCTTTGCAATGACAAAATAATAAACTTCGATCCTCGCAACGGCGGAGAAAAATTTCTCGCGCGAACCTACGGGAATACGCGAGTTCTCACAACCGTCACAACAAAAAAAACGCCGAGAAAAAATTCTTTGCGTTTTTTGTCAAGGCGACGGGCGTGAACTTGCTTCGGGAATAGCGGAAAGCTTTTTAAATAAAGGATTTTCGAGTAAGTTTCGTCATTGCTTAGTCTGTTTTTAAAACAAAATATATAAAATTCATTAAAATGCATATAATCAAAGGTTTTATTTTTTTGTCTCGAAATGAAACGATCGCCTCGGTTATTTTGCGGTGAACTTTTATTTTTTATCCCTTTCTATTAATACATGGCATTACGTAGCTCTTTTGCTACAATACTATAACCGGATTCGGAAGAGTATCTTGAGAATTCACCGCTCGGCAACCATTTTGAGCTTTCAATTTTAATCGATTCGATAGCCGACTGAAATTTTTCTCCTAAATCATCAAGGCTTTTAAACTCTTCTTGAGAAAGGATATCTATAACAACACGGTTTATTGAAGAGTAGCCGATTGCGCCTTGTATAATTCTTCTGTTTTCCAAGCTGCCTAAAAACAAATCTGTCCACTTTTTTGCCACGGCACACCAAATTTTTAAAATAAAACCATAGCATTTATCGATACAAGCATTAATATCATCGTTATCGTTCCAATCCAAAACAATTAATTTTCGTTTTGCCAAATTATTCAATAAACTTCTTGTGGATTTAACGAATGCGTTTAAACTGATTAATTGAGGCGTATTCTTAGGTGTTCCTTCAAATATAATTTTGTCGAACCATAAAGAACAGTTTTCTTCGAAATTTAGTTTTTGAGCTAATTCAACGGCTAAATATTCGGCTTTAGGCATAGTTAAATCATCGCTGGAAGCGTATTTGTTCATTTTATTTTTTAATACAAAAGCTAAAGAGGTATCTACCTTTTTGGATGTCTTATTTATTGTAATAAAAGTATCGATTTCAATGCTTTCGCTAACTTTTGACATAACGATAATCGGCAGCTCTTTATTTTTAATTTCTTTATATCTTTCGGGGAAACTTTTTTTAATAATTTTTAGAGCTTGAATACGATGTTGTCCGTCCACTATACGCAGACGCGAAGCTTCTGTGAAATTCTCGCTTATAGCGCAAATCACAGAAGTGGGCAGAAAAAAATCCTTTTGTAAAAATTCCACTATCTTCATGCAATGTTTATCGTCGATTTTTCGTTGATACCCCTCAAAAGAAATAGGGTTAAAAACACGGACATCCGTATTATCGGTTAACCATTCGACTGTCTTTTTTGTTTGAATTAAATTTATTTCGTTATTTTGATGTATTTGTTCCATTATTACGACCTCCGATTTTTTCCTCTAAAAAGAGCAACATTGCTTCTTGAGGATCTGTAAACTCTTCGTCTTGTTCGTCAAACGCATCTTCGCATTCCGACTCTTCGTATTCGCCTTCTATATCCGGATGATACTCTTTCCATAAATATCGGGCAAGATAAGTTAAAAATTTGTCATAGGAATCTATCTTTAAAATTAAATTTGCGATGAAAAATAAATATTCCAAATTGAATTTTGAAAATTGTGTTCCGATTTTATTTTTAAAATCCTCGATAGCGCTGTTAAAAGGCGTGAGAGTGACGTCAATTCTTTTGAAGCGCTTATTTTGTAATGCCGAAATTATATATTTTTTAATATATTCTATGTCTGCGGATGTGGAAAACAATTGAAAAAATCTATTGTAATGAGCCGCTAAAATATTGTTGCCCGTCTTTTTTAATATTTTCTCTTTTGTTTTCTCGAAAAAGAGTGCGCGCAACAGTTCTTTCTCGTCATAATGCTCGCGAAATATTGTTAATAACTGCTTGTCGGATGCATGCAGGATATTAAATATTTCCTCGGTAAGAGTCTTTTTGTCTTCGATGTGAGGGTCATAATTTTTATTTTTATAAATAGTTTTATGTTCGACTTCTCCCCAAATATTATGCATAATGGATTTAATTTGAATCTCAAAGCAAAATTTATTTAGGTATATTCCGGAAACCTTATTGATTGTGTGCCCGTTTTTTTGCGTTCGATTTTCAGAGAAATCCAATTTAATATTTGAGAAATTGTTTCCGTTATAATAGTCTTGAAGATATCGATAAATAGAGTCTTCGTCTTGCCAAAAAAGCATGTGATTCGGCAACCGATTAAATCGGGCAAAGAAGCGGCTATAACTTTTTGAGTTTTTTCAATGTTACCGTCTGTCTTCCACACACCGACATAATCTTTTCGTCGAATTTTTTCTTTAAAAGAATCGTATCCTTTAACTCTCGTTTCGATACTGTCAAAAATTCTTTGTTCGGGTTTTAAATTCTTTTTTAAATAGTCAATAAATTTTTCTATTTCTTGTTCGATTTCAAAACGTGCAACTAAAATTTGCTTTTTAAAATTTTCATCTTGAAAAGCGTCTAACAAAAGTTGTTCCTTTTTCTTTGGTTTATCTATATTTAGCATTATTTTTCTCCGAGTTTAGTCATAGAAACATGGCTAATACCTGCACGCAAAGATCTTTCTTTTTCATATCTTTGTCAGTCGATATTTTTCAAAGTTTTTTATAGTTAACGGCTATATCGAACATTAACAATCTTTTCTTAAAAATCAACGAATATCGAATTTATTATACTATTTTTTTGTTGTAAAAGCAAGTCTTTTGATGTGAACCCTTTCATTTTAACGAATAAAATTCCCGTATAGGAGTATGTTGTGCGATTTCTTATGTATCGACTTGACTTCTATGGTCGATTTACGGTAAAATAAATGCTCTAAAATCGGAACATAAAATCTATGAAAAAGATTTTCTGCAACCGTACGCACCGAGAACAAACTATTGAAGATATTGTTTCTGTTATCAAAATCTGTATCGAAATAAACCGAAAAAAGGCTTTATAATCGCAAAAAAAATTCCAAACAAAAGAAAAAAGCGAAACGATGCATAAGAAAATTCCGATTACGCCGATGATAAGACCTTACATGGAAGTAAATCCCCGACCTTATATTATGCGCTAAAGCATCTGCGGAAAATTTTCAATATGATTTTATCGAATCATAGCCTTTACGATTTGAGGACAATCTTTTACAGACGTTGCAAAGAATGCGGAGTGATACGGGACGTTTAAATCCGCGGACAAAGCTCGCACCGATTTATTTGGCAAACACCCTATCTCGCAAGGCAATAAGATTGTTTGTTAAAGCCGATTTTTTGTCGATTTGAACGAGTCGATGCTAAAACAACTTGATATTTTTATACAAATATATAAAACACGGAATTTATGCGTTAACTTCTTGCATAAATTCCGTGTTTTGGTCGAGGCGACGGGGATCGAACCCACGACCTCAGCGTCCCGAACGCTGCGCGCTACCGGCTGCGCTACGCCTCGATTCATTAAAATATTATACAGTGCTTTTCCGCTTTTGTCAATCGTTTCTCGCGCTCTTTTTAAAGAATTTTCGAAAAGTTTTTGAACGGGTAAAACATTCCTCGGGTAAAACGTTGCGGCTCGGCGTTTTAAAAAATAAAAAGCGAATGATTTTTATTTGCTTTTTCTTTCGGTATCTGCTATAATGGTTTTGCCATCGATCGGCGGAATCGTTTTTTGAAAGAGCGTGAGATTTTGAGCCTGTCGTGCGTTTCTTGCGCCGGCAAAAGAGGGCGAAAGAGCGAGATTGCCGCGCCGCTATGCGGCTCGCAATGACAGTAAAGCGAGATTGCCGCGCCGTCATGCGGTTCGTAATGACGGTAAAACGAGATTGCCGCGGTCACGTTCGTTCCCTCGCAATGACAGGAGGGGGAACGCTCCTCGCGATGACGGGAAGGGCGTGTGCGAAATGATTGTCTCCCTGTCGTCTCGAGTTTGCCTTTAGGCAAGCGAGGCGATCTTCTGCGGGTGACGGAATAGAGACTCGATGACGGTGCGAAAAAAAATTATTTTGAACGATATAGGAGATTTTGAGATGAAAAAAGATTACGAGGAGAAAAACAGAAAGCGGGTGTTGCCCGTGCCCGTATGCGAAGAGCATGCGGAATACAATGCGTTTTACGACGTTGCTTGGAAGATTGCGGGCGACCATGTCCGCGATGTTTGCGGTATGCCGCAGACTCCGTACATGGACGAAGCGTTTTGCGACACGCAGATTTGGATTTGGGACACTTGTTTTATGAGTCTCTTTTGCAAGTACGGTCAGGAAGCGTTTCCGGGCGTGGAATCCTTTAAAAACTTTTACGAGCCGCTTTACGACGGCAAAAAGTTACCGAAAATCGTGCCGTCCGAAAACGAGCCGGAATGGACGGGCGCAAAACCGGGCGTTCCGTATATGATAGAGATTCATATAGCGGACAATCCTCCCCTTTTTGCTTGGGCGGAATACGAAAACGCGCGTTTGCACGGAGACAGGGAATATCTTCGTTCGTTGTTGTATGACAAGCGGTATCTGCAAAAGCATTACGAGCGTATGGAAAATTTGAAAGAGACGACGTATTACCCGGGCGTGAGAGTAGAAACGTTTTTCCGCAAAGAGAAGTACGGGTATAAGTGGGAAGGCGGCAGATCGGGTATGGACAACACGCCGCGCGGCAGAACGAGCGTTCCTTCGCCCGAACGGCCGAATCATCCGAATCTTTTGTGGATCGACGCGATTTGTCAACAGGCGTTGTCGGCAAAGACGATTTCGAAGATGTTTTCCATCGTCGGCGACGAAGCGCAAGCGGAAGCATGGCAAAAAAAATTCCGCGAAAAGCAAGAAATCGTAAATGCCTTTTATTGGGACGAAGAAGACGGGTTTTATTACGATATCGAAGACGAAAATCGTTCGTTTTGCAAGGTTAAAACGATCGCGTCTTATTGGACGATGACGGCGGGGATCGCGACGGAAGAAAGGGCGAAAGCCATGGTAAGGCTTTTGAAAGATCCGCGTGCGTTCGGCGGCGAAGTCCCGTTTGTATCTCTTTCGAGAGACGATGCGGAATTTTCCCCTACGGGGAAGTATTGGCGCGGCGGCGTTTGGGCGCCGACCGCGTACGCGACGTTAAAAGGACTTGCCGAATACGGCATGTTCGACGACGCGCGGGAGCTGGCGTTGAAGCTATTGTCTCACGCGCAGAAAACGTATGAGGAGTTCGAGCCGCATACGATTTGGGAAGCGTATGCGCCCGAAGGGCACAGACCTGCCTGCCAGGTAAACGACAAAACGATCGTTCGCCGAAATTTTTGCGGATGGTCCGCGTTGATTCCTATTTCCGTTTACATAGAGTTCGTACTCGGTTTCCATACGATCGACGCGTTCGAAAACGTTGTGAAATGGGCGAAACCGACTTGTTTTCGGGGAAAAGTCGGGATTCGAAATTTGCGTTTCGGCGAGGTTGTCACCGATATCGTAAGCGACGAAGAAAAATGCGTCGTCGCGTCGAATTCCCCTTATACGTTGGAGATCGACGGGAAGGCGTATCCGATAAAAGCGGGGGAAAACGAAATAAAATTCTAACGAGACTTTTAGCAAGAGATTGCCGCGGTCGCTTCGCTTCCCTCGCAATGACAGGAGGGGGAACGCTCCTCGCGATGACGGGAAGGGGGACGTGTCTCGCAATGACAAAAGCGTCTGCAATCCGATGACAAAGGCGGCCGCAAACCTCGCGACGACAGAGAGCCTTGCAGGCTTGTGACGACAAAAGAAAAAAGCGCGACGAGCGGTACTGCTCGTCGCGCGAAGTTTTTTTAGGAAAGGTATTTTTTCAGATCGTCGACTCGGTCCGTCTTTTCCCAAGGGAAGCCGTCTCTGCCGAAATGGCCGTAGGAAGCGGTTTTCGCATAAACGGGAGCGCGAAGGCCGAGGGTGCGAATGATCGCGTACGGGCGCAGATCGAATTCTTTGCGAATGATTTCCGCAAGTTCTTCGTCCGATTTTTTTCCCGTTCCGAAACTGTCGACGAACACGGAGACGGGGTGCGCCACGCCGATCGCGTAAGCGACTTGGATTTCGACTTCGTCGCAAAGACCGCTCGCTACGAGGTTCTTTGCTATATAACGGCAGAAATACGCCGCGCTTCTATCCACTTTCGTGGGATCTTTTCCCGAAAACGCGCCGCCGCCGTGCGCGCACTTGCCGCCGTAGGTGTCGACAATGATTTTTCTGCCCGTCAACCCGGAATCGCCTTCCGGACCGCCGATTTCGAAACGCCCCGTGGGGTTGATGAAAATTTTCGTGTTCTCGTCCAAGAGATCGGCGGGAATGACGTCTTCGACGACGAGTTTTTTGATATCTTTATGTAACCGTTCTTGCGTTACTTTGGAGTTGTGTTGAGCGGACACGACTACCGTGTCCACGCGGACGACGTTTTTATCGTCGTATTCCACGGTGATTTGCGTTTTTCCGTCGGGACGAAGATAATCGACGAGACCTTGTTTGCGAATTTCCGCGAGACGAAGCGACGTTTTATGCGCGAGCACGACGGCAAGCGGCATAAGTTCTTCCGTTTCGCGGCAGGCGTAGCCGAACATCATGCCCTGATCGCCCGCACCGAGCGTGTTTTCGATGTTCGTGTCGTTTTCTTTGTGTTCGACGGAAGCGTTTACGCCGAGCGCGATATCGGCGGATTGCTCGTGAATCGCGACGATGATTTTACACTTGTCGTAAGCAAACGAGCCGTGCTTGTAGCCGATGCTTTTGACGATCTCGCGCGCGGTTTTTTCGTAATCGACCGTCGCGGTCGTGGAAACTTCGCCCATGACGAGCAATAAATCGTGCGCCGCCGCACATTCGATGGCGGCGCGAGCCATGTTGTCTTGTGCTAAAATCGCGTCGAGAATTCCGTCGGAGATCTGATCGCATACTTTGTCGGGATGCCCTTCGGTGACGCTTTCGCTGGTAAAAAACTTTTTCATGTAAAAAATCCTCTTTTTAACATATTCGCCCCTCGCCCGATGAGATTTGACGGAGGGTGTTCGCAAAAGCGAACGCTTTATATTATACTCCCTTTGTTTGCTTTTGTCAATAGATTCCGCAAAGTTGCTTGCAAAAATTTCGTATTCGTGGTATACTATACGGGAATAATTCGAAGCGGATTTCGATCGGGAATTTTTTTCCTTGTTCCCCTGTCATCGATAGCGAAGCGCGGCGATCGCCTGTATCGCGGAAAACGAAAAGGCGAGATTGCCGCGCCGCTATGCGGCTCGCAATGACGGTGCGGGGACGAAAGAAGCGAGATTGTCGCGCCGCTATGCGGCTCGCAATGACAGAGTGGGGAGCAAAATGGGGAGATTGCCGCGCCGCTATGCGGCTCGCAATGACAGAGTGGGGAGCAAAATGGGGAGATTGCCGCGCCGCTATGCGGCTCGCAATGACGGCGCGGGGCGAAAGAGGTGAGATTGTCGCGCCGCTGCGCTCCTTGCTTGCGTAAAGAAAATCGGGAATTTTCCGCAATGACGGTTTATTATTTCCCTGTCATCGCGAGGCACGCTTTTTCGTGCCGTGGCGATCTCTTTTGCGGGGGCAATAGAAGGACGAGATTGCCGCGCCGCTATGCGGCTCGCAATGACAGAGTGGAGAGCGAAGCGTGGGCGGGGAGTTATGACGAAAAACGGTGGATTATGGACGAATTGTTAAAAAATTGCAAACTTTGTCCCGCGGAGTGCGGCGCGGATCGTACTCGCGGCGTCGGCGCGTGCGGCGGCGGAAAAAAGATGCGGATTGCGAAATATTCGTTGCATCCGTTTGAAGAGCCTTGTATTTCCGCCGAGAACGGAAGCGGAACGATCTTTTTTTGCGGGTGCTCTCTTCGTTGCGCGTTTTGCCAAAATTACGAGCTTTCGCGCGCGCAACGGGGGAAAGAAATTACCTCGCGCGAGCTTGCGGATATTTTTAAAGAGTTGGAGAATCGCGGGGCGGAAAATATTTCGCTTGTGACGGCGGCGCATTACGTGCCGCAAATCGTTGAGGCGTTCGAGATTTATCGCCCGAAAATTCCCGTCGTGTACAATTCGAGCGGATACGAGAAAACGGAAACCTTGCGTTTGATTGATCCGTATATCGACGTTTATTTGCCGGATATAAAATTTTATTCCCCCGCGCTTTCGAAACGATATACGGGGAGAGACGATTACTTCGATTTTGCGTCTGCCGCCGTGAAGTTCATGGCGAAAAAGAAAACAACGTTTTCGGAAAACGGAAAAATGCTTTCGGGATTACTCGTCAGGCACATGGTTATGCCGCTCGGCGTTTCCGATTCGAAAAAAATTCTTCGTTTTTTCGACGAAGAACTTCCGAAGGATGCGTACTTAAGCTTGATGAGTCAATATACGCCGTTCGGCGAAGCCGAAAAATTCCCGGAATTGCAACGAAAAATCACGGCGCGCGAATACGACGCCGTCGCGGAAGAAGCTTTTTTTCTCGGGATTCGAAACGTGTTTTTGCAGGAACGATCTTCTTCGAACGAGAAATACGTCCCCTCTTGGGATTTTTAGCCTTGTTTCGTCTTCAGTCGTACAAGCGTTTTGGCGATTTTTGCCGCGGCGACGGGATCGGCGTAAGGGAGCTTGTCTTGTAATTTTTCTATTTTTTCTCTTTTTTCTCTTTTTTGTCGTTCCGTCACGGGAACAGTATGTATTTTCGGAGGTTTTTTATGCTTATACGCGCGGAAAACGTGTCGTTCGGATATGCGGGCGAGAGACTTTTAACGGATATCCAATTTACCTTGTCCGAGGGGGACAGAGTCGGGTTGATCGGCGCAAACGGCGAGGGAAAAACGACGCTTATCAAGCTTGCGCTCGGCGTTTTGACGCCCGACGAAGGATCGATTTCGAAGAAGAATTCCGCGAAGATCGGGTATTTGGCGCAAAACGGCGGATTCGATTCGGAAAACACCGTATTCGAGGAGATGAGGTCTGTTTTTGCCGAAGACGAACGGGCGATAAAACAACTTCGCGAAGCGGAATTAAAAATCGCGCAAACGGACGAAGCGTCGTCGGAATATCGCGTTCTGTCCGCAAAATACGAATCGTTGAACAAGTTTATTTCCGCGAGAAATTCGTACGAATTCGAAATAAAAATTCGTACGGTTTTGAACGGCATGGGGTTTGCGGATCGGTACGAACAAAAGGTGTCCACCATGTCGGGCGGCGAAAAAACGCGGTTGCAACTTGCTCGGCTTTTATTGGAAAATCCCGATTTGTTGGTGCTCGACGAGCCGACGAACCATCTCGACTTGAAGACTCTGTTCTGGCTCGAAGAGTATCTTGCCTCTTATAAAGGCGCGATTTTGACCGTTTCGCACGATCGCTTCTTTCTCGACAAAACCGTTACGGAAATTTACGAGCTTGAAAATAAGCGTCTTTCCGTTTTTAAGGGAAATTACACGAAATATAAGGCGTTAAAAGCGGAAAAAACGGAACGACTTTTGAAAGAGTACGAAAAACAACAAGAAGAGCTCGCAAAGTTGCAAGAATACGTCGATCGAAACCTGGTACGCGCGTCGACGGCAAAATCCGCGCTTTCGCGCGTGAAAAAAATAGAAAAGACGGAAATAATCGAGAAGCCGACGCTTCCGCCCGCCCCGCCTCGATTTTCGTTTTCTTACGCGGAACGTCCTTACGAGCGGGTGCTCGAAATCGGCGGGTTGACGTTGACGGCGGGGGGAAAAACGCTTTTAAAAGATTTTTCCTTTACGCTTATGCGGGGCGAGAAATGCGCGATCGTCGGGGATAACGGCACGGGAAAAACCACGTTGATTAAAAAAATCGTACAATCCGCGTACGGGAGCGACGAGATTCGGCTCGGCAGATTCGTTAAAATCGCTTATTACGACCAAGAAAACGCGACGCTCGATCCCGAAAATACCGTTCTCGGAGAATTGTGGGGTAGGCACGTGCTTTGGGAACAAACGAAAACGCGGAAAATTCTTGCGAGCGCGGGGCTTTTTCGAGAGGACGTCGATAAGAAAGTGAAAAATCTATCGGGGGGCGAGCGAGCGAAACTCGCGCTTGCCGTATTCGAATGTGAGGAAGGCAATCTTCTTCTTCTCGACGAGCCGACGAATCACCTCGACCTTGCCGCGCGGGAAAGCCTCGAGGCGGCGTTGAAAGCGTTTGACGGAAGCGTTTTGTTCGTTTCGCACGATCGATATTTCATAGATGCCGTCGCGGGAAAAATTCTCGAATTTTCGGGGAATGCTTCGGCGAATGTTTTTAACGGCACGTATGCGGCATATGCCGAAGAGAAAAAGGAACAACGGGAAAAAGAAAACCGCGAACCGAAAAAAACGGAAAAAAAGGAAAACGCGTCTTACCGCTCGAAGGAAGACAGAGCAAAAGACGCGAAAAAACGGGCGAGAATCAAGGAGATAGAGGAAAAAATTCCCTTACTCGAACAAGAGGAAGAGGAGCTTTCGGCGGAGCTTGCAACGCCGCGCGTTACGGGGGATTACAAGCTTTTAACGGAATATTGCGCCCGGCTTGAAAAAATAAGACGGGAAACGGACGAATTGTACGAAGAATACGAAACGTTGCTTTCTTGAATTCGAAGCAAAAGCGCGATGAACGCGCACCTGCCTGCCGTATATAGGGAGACAAACGTGCGCTTGAACGATATTTGGCGTTAAAAAACGGCGCAACTCGGTTTTTTTCTGTACCGTGTCGCGCCCCTTTTTGTATATAACGATTTAGTCGAATTGATTGGCTAAAATATCCGCAGTCAAGCGAGCCAAATTGATTGTGCTTTGGTCGAGTTTTTCTCCGTCCGTGCGGGACAGGAGCGCGATTGCGCCCAAACAGTCGCCGCCGGAGACGATCGGCACGATTACCTGTGCGGTGATGCCGAGCTCGTGCGGGGACGCGATCGGCAAAATGTCGCCGCCGTCGGCGGCGCAAGAAACGTAGCTTTTTCGTTCTTTTAAGATTTTATCCGTATCGGCGGATAAACGCTTCCCTTCGAAGTCTTTTTTCCCGTTGCCGCAGGCATAGAGTATACTGTCCGTATCGCAAATAACGGCAAGTTTTCCCGATAAATCGTTTAAAGAACGCGCGGCGGCTTCGCTGAATCGTTCGAGCGACGCGATCGGCGAATATTTTTTTAGCATCAATTCGTCGCGTTCGGTAAATATTTCAAGAGGATCTCCTTCTTTGATGCGGAGCGTTCGGCGTATCTCTTTTGGAATTACCACCCGTCCGAGTTCGTCGATCCTTCTTACAATGCCGGTTGCTTTCATATATTTTTCTTTTTCCCCCTCATGCCGTTATTGTGTGCGGTACGGGGCGAAATTATACGAAGAGCGATTGTTTTCCTTGATTCTCGTCTGTCATCGCGAGGCACGCTTTTTTCGTGCCGCGGAGATCTTTTTTGCGGGGGGGGGATAGAAGGACGAGATTGCCGCGGTCGCTATCGCTCCTTCGCAATGACAGGGCGGAGAAAAAACGAGATTGCCGCGGTTGTGCGCGGAGTGCGCACTTCCTCGCAATGACAGGGCGGTGGGCAAAGGGCGAGATTGCCGCGCTTCGGCTTGCGCCTACGCTCGCAATGACAACATAAGGGGGACTACTTTCATTTCCTTGCAATGACAACACAGGGAGCTACTTTTGCTCCCTCGCAATGACAAAAAGAAAACGCGAGCACGCTATTGTCACCTCTCTCTGTCATCGCGAGCCTGCCTTCAGGCGCGCCGCGGAGATCTCTTTAAATTTCGGCGAAGTATTCTTTCGGGCTTTTTTTATAGATTTTTTTAAAGCAACGATAAAACGTAGGGACGGATTCGAAACCGCAATCCATGGCAAGACTTGCGGTCGACGCGGTCTTGTCCTTTTTTTTACGGCGCAGGAAGTGTTGCAGACGAACGACGTGTATGTAGTTGGAAAGATTTTCCCCGATGTATCGATTGAAAAGTCGGGAAAAGTAATAACGGTTATAGCCGAAGTGCGAAGAGACGGAACCGAGCGTCAAATTTTCGGCGTAATTTTCGTCGATGAAGCGAAGGATACTAACTATCAGTTCTATGTCGTCGCTGTGTTTTACGGGAACGAGCGGGTAATGGGAGACGAGATATCCCATGAGAACGTTGATATAGCCTTTTTGAACGAGCGGGGGGAGTTCTGCTTTTTTCAGGCATAAAAGTTCGAACAAAGGCTTTATGTATCTTTCGTTGAAAGCTTTGTCGTTTAAAAGCGGGGGGAGCGTTTGTTTGTTCGTTTCCTCCGTATAATCGCAAGGAAGAATAAGCACGAATCGCTCGTTCGGCTCGTTTTTTTTCAAAACGAATTCGTGAATTTTGTAATTGTGTACGAAAACGACGTCGTTCGCGCCGGGGGAGATCGTTTCGTTGTCGACGAGCATTTTTAAATTGTCGTCGAACAAATACACGATTTCGATAACTTTATGGAAATGCGCCGGCGTTTCATAAAAGTTTTTTGAGTATTGTGCGCTTAAATCTTTGTCTTTGTCGTGAAAATATTCGTAAAAAAACTCTTTCATAGCTAATCCTTGCGTTTTTAAAAAAGTCAATATTTGAGAATAAAAAGTATAATACGATTATTGCAATCGAAGTTACTTTATGTTATTATATCATTGTAAAAAAAAGAAATCAAGTTTTTGGCGAAAGAAAAAACGGCTTTTTCGCGAAAAACGGAAATATAACGAAAAAGAAAGGAGAAAGAAGATGGAACTGAGTGTTGTAAGCTCGATTCTCGGCGGATATTCCTTAGACGAGAGTCTTGCGTATCTGAAGTCGCTCGGCGTGGAGCAGTTGGAGCTCGGCGTGGGCGGCTACCCCGGAAAAGCGCATGCGGACGCGCTTGTTTTAAGCAAAGACGAGAAAAAGCGCGAGGAATTGAAAGCGATGTTTAAAAAGCACGGAATGAGAATTTCCGCACTCGCCGTACACGGCAACAACGTACACCCAGACAAGGCGGAGGCGGCGAGATTTTGTGCCGATTTCGAAGCGGCGTGCGTTTTGTGCGGTCAACTCGGCGTGGACACGCTTGTGACGTTTTCCGGTTGCCCCGGTTCGGATAAAGACGCGAAGCAACCTTCGTGGGTGACCTGCGCGTGGCCGCCCGAATACAAGGACGAGCTCGATTATCAATGGAACGAGGTGCTCGTTCCCTATTGGAAAAAAGCGGCGAAATTCGCGGCGGAACAAGGGGTGAAAAAGATCGCGTTCGAATTGCATCCCGGATTTTGCGTATACAATCCGAGAACGCTTTTGAAGCTTCGCGAGGAAGTCGGCGAGATCATCGGCGCGAATCTCGATCCTTCGCATTTGTTCTGGCAGGGCATCGATATCCTGTCCGCGATCGACGAATTGAAGGGCGCGATCTATTATTTCCATGCGAAGGATACGTTCCTTTGCGAGAACAACATCAAAAAGAACGGCGTGCTCGACACGACGCCCATGGATCGGTTGAACGAGCGTTCTTGGATTTTCCGCACCCTCGGCTACGGGCACGACGATCTTGAATGGAAACAGATCGTGTCCGCGTTGAAACTTGCGGGGTACGACGGCACGATTTCGATCGAGCACGAGGACGGCTTGATGGAACCGAAGGAAGGCTTGGAAAAAGCGGTGGCGTTTATCAAAGGCATGTTGATTAAAGGCGAAAATAAAAATATGTGGTGGGCTTAGATTATGAATTACGGAGTACAATTATATTCGGTCAGAAGGGAAATAGAGACGCTCGGTCTCGATGCGGTGCTCGAAGCGATCGCAAGAGCGGGATACGAGTATGTGGAGCTTGCGGGGACGTATTCGCTTACGCCCGAAGAATTCGCGGAAAAATTGAATAAATACGGCTTAAAGGTTATTTCCGCGCATGTCGGCGCGGCGGCTATGGACGCGTTTTTGCCGTTTGCGGACGTGTTGAAGCCGAAGGCGATCGTGTTGCCTTGGTTCGATTGCAATCGTTTCGATACGGAAAAAGAAAAAGCGATCGCCGAAATAAAGGCGATGAAAGAGAAAGTCGATTCGAAAGGCGCGATTTTCGCGTATCATAACCATGCGGCGGAATACGCAAACGGGAACGACCGCGTGGCGGAGATCATGGAATCGGTGAAAGGCACGAAGTCGCAACTCGATATTTTCTGGGTAACGGCGGCGGGAAAAGATCCGCTCGAGACGATGGATAAGTACGGCGAAAAGCTTTGGTGTTTGCACGTAAAAGAAATGGACGCCCGCACGAAGAACGATCCCTGCGAATACCCGAACGTTATTGTCGGCACGGGTAAGAGCAAGAGCAAGGAATGTATCGAAAAAGCGGTGAAGACGGGTATCGATACGTTTATTTTGGAAGTAGAAGGCTTTTCGTGCTCTATGGAAGAATATTTAAAAGAGAGTCTTATCGCGATGAAAACGTTCGCGGAAGAAAAATAAAAATCGAAAAACAGGAGAACAGGAAAAATGGAAAAAGTAAGAATCGGCGTTATCGGTTGCGGCGGCATTGCCAACGGAAAGCATATGCCTTCGTATAAGAGAAACCCCAATGCGGAACTCGTTGCGTTTTGCGATATCGTGGAGGACCGCGCGATTAAGGCGAAAGCGGATTTCGGTACGGAAGCGTGCGGCGTATATACCGACTACAAAGAAATGCTTAAAAAAGAAACGCTCGACGCGGTGCTTGTCTTGACGCATAATAGCGAACACTGCCGTATCACGGTGGACGCGCTCGAAGCGGGCAAGCACGTGCTTTGCGAAAAGCCTATGGCGACGACCTACGAAGAGGCGAAAAAGATGATCGCCGCACGCGACAAGTCGGGCAAGGTTTTGACGATCGG
>CAZIGE010000039.1:0-18802 GCA_964538475.1 uncultured Oscillospiraceae bacterium
ATCGGCAGGCAACGATTGGAGAAAAAAAACCCGACCTAAGCCGTAAGATTTATCCTGTCTGCTGCCGTCACTTTTTACTTCAAAGGAGCTATACCAACGTGTCCAAATTTGACCCGGAAGCGGCCAAACGCGAACGAACCAAGCATATTCGCTGGGTGGTCACGATCTTTCTGTCCACTATTTTTATCTCGGGGATGATCTCTCTGATCTCCGATGAACTGATGGCCGTCAGCGGCATGGCCGTGGCGTTTATCATACTGCTGGTCATCGTGCTGATCGGTATCCTGTTCGATATCATCGGCGTGGCCGTGACATCGGCGGATGAAAAGCCGTTTCATTCCATGGCGGCCAGAAAGGTGCCGGGCGCATACGATGCCATTCGCCTCCTGCGCAATGCCGAGCGCGTCAGCTCGATTTGCTGCGATGTGATCGGCGATATATGCGGCGTTGTTTCCGGCTCCGCATCGGCCACAATCGCCGCGCAGATCTTGGCCAAATTCGGCGCGACACGCGACAGCGTGGTGCCGCTGGTGATGTCGGCGCTCGTAGCGGGATTGACCGTCGGGGGAAAAGCTGTGGGCAAGACGTTTGCCATGAACTCCAGCACATCGATCGTGCATGGCGTGGGAAGGCTTGTGTATACGCTGCGCAACATCCCGTCTCTTTTGCGGAGAAAGAAAAAATAAGTTAGGTTGTGAAAGTCGGTGTGTGCGTTAGAGCATATCCGTGCGCATGAGGATCTGGTGAAGCTCAGCCCCGCACAGCGGGAGTCGTTGTGCCGCGAGATCCGCGCGTTTTTGATCGATCATATTTCCAAAACGGGCGGGCATCTCGCCTCCAATCTCGGGGTCGTGGAGCTGTCCGTTGCACTGGAAACCGTATATAATACCAACATAGACCGCCTGGTTTTTGATGTCGGTCACCAGTCTTATGTCCATAAGCTGCTGACGGGTCGCCAGGCGGATTTTAACCGTCTGCGCCGTCTGGGTGGTATGGCGGGCTTTCCGAAGCCGTCGGAAAGCGTCGCGGATGCATTCACGGCCGGGCATGCGTCCAGCTCTGTTTCCATAGCGCTGGGCATGGCACGCGCCAGAACGCTGCTGGGCGAGCAGTATGATGTCGTCGCGCTCATCGGCGACGGCGCGGCGACGGGCGGCATGGTGTATGAAGCGCTGTGTGACGTGGCCGTGAGCAATGAGCCGATCGTGATCGTGCTCAACGATAACGAAATGTCCATTGCGCCGAATGTCGGCGGCTTTGCGCGGCATCTGGCACGGCTGCGCACGAAGGAAAGCTATCTCGGCCTGAAGCAGCGCTACCGCGATGTGCTGTCGAAAAACGCCTTTACCCGCCTGGTCTATCGCGGCACGCGGAAGCTAAAAACGCTGCTGCGCAGAGTGCTGCTGCCTGCGACGATCTTTGAAAATATGGGGCTTACTTACCTCGGCCCTGTTGACGGAAACGATGTGCAGGGCATGGTCGCGCTGCTGCAACGGGCAAAGGCCATGCGCCGCCCCGTGCTTGTGCATGTACACACGCAGAAGGGTCGCGGCTATGCGCCTGCGGAGCGGGAACCGTCGAAATACCACGGTGTTGGAAAATTCGACCCGTCTGTCGGACTGGTGCACGGCGCACAGGGGGAAACTTTTTCCTCGACATTCGGGCGCTGCCTGACGGCACTTGCGGCGCAGGACGAGCGGATCTGCGCGATCACGGCAGCCATGCCGGACGGGACAGGACTTGCCGGCTTTCAGGCGGCCTATCCGACGCGCCTGTTCGATGTGGGTATTGCGGAGGAGCACGCCGTTTCCATGGCGGGCGGCCTTGCCAAACAGGGGATGATCCCCGTTGTGGCGCTGTATTCCACGTTCCTGCAACGTTCTTACGACCAGATCATGCAGGACATCGCCATCCAGAGGCTTCATGTCGTGCTGGCGGTCGACCGCGCGGGACTGGTCGGCGAAGACGGCGAGACACATCACGGCGTATTCGATGTCGGATTTCTGCGGCAGACTCCGGGGATGTGCGTTCTGGCACCGTGCTGCCTGAAAGAGCTGGAAGATATGCTCACCTGGGCGATCCGCATATATACTGGGCCTGTCGCGATCCGCTATCCGCGTGGAGGCGAGCGGATCGGTACGCAGTCGGCGTTTGATCCCGAGCGCGGCGTGTGCTGCCATCGGGCGGGCACGGACATCGCCTTCGTGGCCTACGGAACCATCCTGCAAAACGTGTCGGAGGCGGCATGCCTGCTCGAAACGAATGGATTTTCTCCCGCGATCTTCCGCCTGACCTGCCTGGCACCGCTTCCTATGGCGCAGCTGCGGCAGATGCTTGCCGATTTTTCGACAGTCGTCGTGGTGGAAGAGGTCTGCGACGGCTCGGGGATCCGACAGGATATCGCATTTGCCATGCAGGACAAGCGCGTCCTCGGGCTGGATCTCGGGGCGCATTTCCCGACGCACGGCACATTGTCGGAATTGTATGAACACTATCATCTGGATGCTGCGTCGATCGCCGCATTCGTTATGAAGGAGTGCGCGCATGGAGTCGGAACGACTTGATATTTTGATTTGCAGGTGCGGATACGCGGCTTCCCGCGCAAAGGCGCAGGCGCTGATCCGCGCGGGCGTGGTGTATGTGGACGGAGAAAAAGCCGAAAAGGTCGGGCGCGCTTATCCCGACACGGCGCACATCGAGCTGCGCGGCGAGTTCTGTCCGTATGTCAGCCGCGGCGGCCTGAAACTGGAAAAAGCACTGGCGTATTTTTCCGTCGATCCGACGGGAATGGTTTGCAGCGATTCGGGCGCGTCCACGGGCGGATTTACGGATTGCCTTCTGCAACACGGGGCGAAAAAGGTATTTGCCATCGATGTCGGCACGGGGCAGCTGGTCGAGTCTGTGCGGCGCGACCCACGTGTGGTCGTGATGGAGCAGACGAACATTCGCTATGTCACGCCCGATATGCTCGGGCAGGCTGTCGATCTTGCGGTCGTGGATGTCAGCTTTATTTCGTTGAGGCAGGTCCTGCCCGCCATTCGTGCGCTGCTCGCGCCCGAGATCGGACAGGTGATCTGCCTGATAAAGCCGCAATTTGAGGCCGGTAAGGCGCTCGTCGGAAAAAAAGGCGTGGTACGCGACCCCGCCGTACACCGCGCCGTGCTGGAGCAGTTTCTGGAGCTGGCAGGCGAGCTGGGATTTTCGGCACGCGGCCTGACATACTCACCCGTGACGGGGCCGGAGGGGAATATCGAATTTCTTGCCCATCTGACCCTTGCGGATGCGCAGAACACCTGCGTTTCACCTGCCGCCGTTGTGCAGGCTGCCCATAAATGCTTGAAGGTGTGATGGTAATGAAAAAAATCGTGGTAACGCCCAATCCCTATCGGGATACGAACTTCCAGACGGTACGCACGGCGATCGACATTCTGCGCGATGCGGGAGCGGATGTGCGGCTGTGCCTGCCGTTTGAGGTGGACAGAGACTATCAGCTGCCGCGCGATATGCGCTTTCACCGTCTGGAACGGGAGCTGCCCGGCGCGGATGCGGCGGTGTGCTTCGGCGGCGACGGGACGATCCTGCATATCGCCAAGCAGGCGACCAGATTCGGTGTGCCCGTTCTGGGTGTCAACATCGGCACGATGGGCTTTATGGCCGAGCTGGAATGCACGGAGCTGTCGCAGCTGGCAAGGCTGACCACGGGCGAGTATACGCTCGACAGTCGCATGATGCTGGATGTGACCGTGACCCGTGAGCGAAACATCATCTTCCACGAGCAATGCCTGAACGACGTGGTCATCACGAAGGGTGCCGTTGCGCGCATCGTGCACCTGCGCGTTGCCTGCGACGGCGTGCCCGCCATGGAGTGCGGCGGCGACGGCGTGATCGTGGCTACGCCGACAGGATCGACGGCGTATAATCTGTCTGCGGGCGGGCCGATCGTGGAGCCGCAGGCTAAGAACATCCTTATCACGCCGATCTGCGCGCATGATATGATCAGCCGCTGCCTGGTCGTTTCCGACCAACGCGAGATCGCGGTGGAGCTTTCCGGGCACGCGCGGCGCAATGCCTACCTGTCCGCAGACGGCGGGAAGGCGCTGCGCATGAATCAGGGCGATGTGGCCGTTATTCGCCGCGCAAAACGCGAGGCTGGGCTGATCCGCCTGAAAGATCACAGCTTTTACGATGTAGTAAGAACGAAATTTCGATAAGAGGACGCAATCATGAAATCACAAAGACAGGCACAGATCCTGGAGATCATCGCCACGCAGGACATCGAAACACAGGAACAGCTGCTTGCGCAGCTGAACAGGCTCGGCTTCAGCACGACGCAGGCGACCGTTTCGCGCGACATAAAGGAACTTCGTATCGTCAAGGAGTTGACGAAATACGGAACATATCGCTATACAACGGCCGGTTCGGAACTGGTCGGATCGTTCTCGGGGCGGCTCAACACGATCTTCCGCGAATGCGTGACGGGGTTCGATCATGCGCAGAACATCGTTGTGATCCACACCATTCCGGGGCTCGGCTCGGCGGCTGCAGGCAGCGTCGATGCGATGAATATGAGCTTCGTGCTCGGTACGATCGCAGGCGACGATACGGTTTTTATCGTGATGCGCGACCAGAACGCGGCTGCTGCGTTTTGCAGCGAGGTAAAGGATCTGCTCAGCTGAGGAGCATAAGGGGTTGATACCATGCTGAATTTGCTGCATATTGAGAATATCGCCGTGATAGAGTGCGCGGATATCACGTTTGATCGCGGCTTTAACATTTTGACCGGCGAGACAGGCGCGGGTAAATCCATCGTGATCGATGCGATCTCCGCGATTCTGGGGGAACGCGCCTACCGCGATATGATCCGCACCGGCGCGGCGAAGGCATCCGTACAGGCGACGTTTTCGCAGGTGCCGCAGCTGCCCTGGTTTGCGGAAAACGGGGTGGAGCATGACAGCGAAACGGTCATCCGACGCGAAATTTTTCCGGAGGGACGCAATGTTTGCCGTGTAAACGGCGTGCCCGTCACGGTTTCGCAGCTGCGCAAGCTCGGTATTCAGCTTATCAATATCCACGGGCAGCACGACAGTGCGGCGCTGTTCGACGAAGAAAATCATTTGAATTATCTCGATGCGTTCGCGTCCAATGAAGCACTGCGCGCGCAGTATGCACAGTGCTACGCGCAGGTGTGTGCGCTGCGCCGCCGCATAGAGCAGCTGACCATGGATGAGAGCGAAAAACTGCGTCGCGTGGAGACTCTGAAATTCCAAATCGCACAGATCGAAAAGGCAAACCTGCGTGCGGGCGAGGACGAAGAACTGGAAGCACGCAGAAAAGTGCTGCAAAATGCCGAAAAGCTTTCGGATGGACTGCGCGAGGCAACAGAATGCCTCTACGGCGGTGAAGACAGTGACGGAGCCGCCGCACTTTTGAGCCGCGCTGAGTATGCGCTGGGGCGACTCAGCCGTTACACCGACAGCTTTGCCGAACTGCGGGAGAAGGTGGCCGACCTGATGTACCGCGTGCAGGATGCGGCCGAGGAAGTGCGCGATGCGCGCGACGATCTGAGCTACAGCGCCGATGAACTGGAACAGATCGAGGCGCGGCTGGATGTGATCCATAAGCTGCGGCGCAAATACGGTGCAGACTGTGCGCAGATCCTGGCTTATCTGGACAAAGCAAGGCAGGAACTAGACGAGATCGAGCTTTCCGATGCCAATCTGGAACTTTTGAAAGGAAAACTGGAAAAGGCCGAGGACGAGGCGTGGAAAAGCGCGTATGCACTGCGCGAAAACCGTCAGGCGGCAGCACAGCAGCTCTCGGCACAGATCCTTTCGGAGCTGGCGCAGCTGGATATGCCGGGCGTCCGCTTTGCATGCAGCTTTTCGCAGCAGCCGCTGACACCGCTCGGCGCGGACACAGTCGCGTTTTATATGTCGGCCAATGCAGGGGAAGCGCTGAAACCGCTGAGCAGGGTGGCCTCCGGCGGCGAGCTGGCGCGCATCATGCTGGCTATGAAAAATGTACTTGCGGAAAAGGACTGTGTGGCGACGCTGATCTTCGACGAGGTCGATACAGGCGTATCCGGGCGTGCCGCGCAGCGCGTCGCGGAAAAATTGCGCAGCGTGGCGGCGCACAAGCAGGTGCTTTGCGTGACCCATTTGCCGCAGCTGACGGCGCTGGCCGATACACATTTGCTGATCGCCAAACAGGAGCGGCAGGGGAGGACCTACACAACGGTCACGCCGCTCGATCGCGATGGACGCAAGCGGGAACTGGCGCGAATCATCGGCGGGGCGAATATCACGGCCACAACGCTGAAAAGTGCGGAGGAAATGCTTGACCATTAAGCGTCACAGCAGGCAAATTTTCAGAAAAAGAGTTGTAATTTCAGGGAAACAGTGGTATACTTAACTAAAGTATGCCGTGCAGCCGCACGGCACAGATTTGGAGGACATGATTTATGGCGGAGAACAGGCAGTACATTACCCGCACGCAGGAAAACGGCAGTGTATTGATCTCGGAGGATGTGATCGCGACGATCGCGCTCAATGCCCTTTCCGAAAATGAAGGCTTCGCCGGCTTGTGCAGCAAGCCGGGTTCGGATCTGATGGATATGATCGGCAAGAAGAACCGCGGTAAGGGGATCCGCGTCGACATCAGCGAGGATGAAGAACTGACCGTGGAATGCGATATTTCCATTTACTACGGCTACAGCGTGATGGCGGTGGCTAAGAATATTCAGGACAGCGTTTCTTCGGCGGTCGAGTCCAGCACGGGGCTGAAGGTTTTGCATGTGAATGTCAATGTGTGCGGGATCATCCGCGGATAAGGGGAACATATGACAAGAGCAAACGCCAGAGAACTGGCCGTACATTTGATCTACGGGCAATCGTTTACCGGCGAAGAACCGGAGCAGACCGTGGCCGTTCGACTGGACAAAGAATATTACAGCAAACTGTCCGCGGAAAACGAGGTCTATACCGAGCGCCCGAACCGTGCGCAGCTGGCCTATATCGACAGCGTGGTCTGCGGTGTCGCCAATCGGCAGGACGAGCTGGACGATGTGATCGCGAAATATTCCATCAGCTGGGACATCAGCCGCATCTCCCGCCTGACCAGATGCGTGTTGCAGCTGGCTGTGTTTGAGATCCTGTATGTGCAGGATGTCCCGACGGGGGCGGCGATCTCCGAGGCTGTACGCCTCGCGAAAAAATATGACGGCGACGATACGGGCGCATTCGTTAACGGGATCCTCGGCTCGTTTGCCCGTTCGATCGAGGAAAAAGGGGAGCAGGAATGACGGCGATCGGTTTCGATACCAGCAACTATACGACCTCTGTTGCCTGCTTTGACGGAGTCGACGGCTGTAATTTTTCCCGCCTGCTGCCCGTTAAGCCGGGCGAACTGGGGCTGCGCCAGAGCGATGCCGTTTTTTCACATATCAAAAGCCTGCCGGAGCTTTCCGACAGGCTGTTTTCCCGTGTTTCGGCAGAGGACATCCGCTGCGTCGGCGTGAGCGTTCGGCCACGCGCCGTGGAGGGAAGCTATATGCCGTGCTTTCTGGTGGGGTATTCGCACGCAAAGCTGCTGGCCGACAGCCTGCATGTGCCGCTGGTCGAGGTGTCACATCAGCAGGGGCATGTGGCTGCGTGCCTGTGGAGCGCGGGGCGCATGGAACTGCTGGATCAGCCGCACCTTGCGTGGCATTTGAGCGGTGGTACGACGGAGCTGCTGCTGGTCGAGCCGGACGGTGGCAATGTGCGCTGCACCCGAATCGGCGGTACGACGGATATTTCCGCAGGGCAGCTGATCGACCGCACCGGGGTGCTGCTGGGACTTCCGTTCCCGTCGGGAAAGCATCTGGACATGCTCGCAGGCGAATCGACCTCCGGGAATCTGTTTCGCGTGAAGTGCGACGGCAGCGCGTTCTCCCTTTCCGGGGTGCAGAACAAGGTGCAGGAGCATCGGCGATCGCACAGCGATGCCGATACGGCTGCGTACGCTCTGCGCTGCATCTGCTACGCGGTCAAAACTGCATCGGAGCAGGCCATACGAAAGTATCCCGGACTCCCGCTCGTGCTTTCGGGCGGCGTTTCGTCCAACCGTATGCTTCGGCGGGAATTGGAGCCGCTGGCACCCGTGTTCGGAAAACCCGAATTTTCGACCGATAATGCTATGGGTGTCGCCATCCTTGCGAAGCGCCTGGGGGAAACATGATATGCAGCAGGTCATTACCGTAACGAAGCTCAACGAATATATCAAATCCATGATGGACGGCGACCGCGTGCTCAATGATGTGGCCGTCAAGGGGGAGATCAGCAATTATAAGCTGTATCCGTCCGGGCATCATTATTTTTCCCTGAAGGACGAGGGCGGCGCGTTGCGGTGCGTGATGTTCCGCGGAAATGCCGCGCGCCTGCGCTTTCGCCCCGAAAACGGAATGAAGATCCTTGCGATGGGCAAGATCAGCGTTTTCCCGCGCGACGGAGCCTATCAGCTGTACTGCGCTGCGCTGGCGCTCGACGGCGTCGGCGACCTTTATGCGGCCTTTGAGCAGATGAAAGCGAAGCTTGCGCAGCAGGGACTTTTCGACCCGGCGCACAAAAAACCGCTTCCGCGCTATCCCGGGGTGATCGGGATCGTGACGAGTGAAGCGGGCGCGGCGGTGCATGATATGCTGCGCATACTGCGAAAGCGGTATCCGCTGTGTCGGGTACGGCTCTTCCCGGTGCGGGTGCAGGGCACGCAGGCTCCCGACGAGATCGCAGCGGCGATCGCCTATGCAAACCGCTATCGGCTGGCAGACCTGATGATCGTCGGGCGCGGCGGCGGCAGCATGGAGGATCTGTGGGCGTTCAATGAGGAGATCGTAGCGCGGGCGATCTATGCGTCGCGTATCCCCGTGATCTCGGCGGTCGGACATGAGCCGGATGTGACGATCTCGGATTTCGTAGCCGATCTTCGCGCGGCAACGCCGTCCAACGCGGCAGAGCTGGCCGTGCCGGATCGCGATGCGCTGCGGCAGACGCTGGATGCGTACTCCGCCGCAATGACCACGGCCGTGCAGCGGCAGCTGCATACCGCGCAGCGACAGTTGAAGCTTCTGTCCGAAAGCGCCGCGCTGAAAAGTCCAGATCACTGTCTGCGCTTACGCGCAAATGATTTGCAGCTGCTGCGCAATCGGCTGGTCGCGGCAGGTACGAACATGTTGCAGCCGAAAAAACAACGATACATTGCGCTGACAGCCAAGCTCGACGCGATGAGCCCGCTGAAGGTGCTCACGCGCGGGTATGCCATCGCGCAGGAGGAAAGCGGTGCGCTGATCCGCTCCGTGCGGCAGGTCGCCGTCGGGGATACGATATGCGTCCGCCTTGGCGACGGAAGCCTTATGACGAATGTTACGCAGGTAAGGGAGAACAGACATGAATCAGGAAAACAGGACATTTGAACAGAGTATGGCGCGTCTGGAGCAGATTGTTCGCGCGATGGAGCGCGGCGATGTTCCGCTGGAAGAAAGCTTGCGGCTGTTTCGCGAGGGCACCGATCTGGTGCGCGACTGCGCGAAGCTGCTGGATGATGCACAGCTGGAAGTGAAGAAGGTTTTGATGGCTGCGGACGGCACCCCCGTAACGGAGGATTTTGCGGATGATGACGCAGCAGTATAAAGACCGCCTGGATGCATTTTTGCGGCAATGGTTCGCTCGTCATTGTGACGAACCGCAGAAGAAGTTGTATGAGGCTATGCAGTACAGCCTGATGGCGGGCGGTAAACGCCTGCGGCCGATCCTGGCCTTTGAGTTTTGCCGCATCTGCGATGCAGATTGGGAAAATGCCACACCGTTTGCCGCAGCGGTGGAGATGATCCATACCTACAGCCTGATCCATGACGATCTGCCGTGCATGGACAATGACGATTTTCGGCGGGGAAGACCGACCAATCATCGGGTATTCGGCGAGGCGACGGCGGTGCTGGCAGGCGATGCACTGCTGACAGACGCGTTTGCAGTGGCGGCGATGGCAAGACTGAATGACCCGCAAAATCTGGCGTATGCGGTGTTCCGCCTGGCCGAATGCGTCGGTTCGGCCGGAATGGTCGGCGGACAGGCGCTGGATGTAACGAGCGAGGAGCGGACACTGACCGAGCATGAGGTGCTGGACATCCAGTCGCGCAAAACGGGCGCACTGCTGCGCGCCGCGTGTGTGCTGGGCGTGATCGCGGGCGGCGGAACGCAGGAGCAGCTCTGCGCAGCGGAACGCTTTGCCGATGAGCTTGGTCTTGCCTTCCAAATTCGCGATGATATGCTCGATGTGATCGGCACATCGGAGGAAATGGGCAAAACCGTCGGAACGGATGCGACGAAAAATACGTTCGTGCGGCTCTACGGGCTGGATACATGTGAGGCTCTGGTTCGACAGCATACCGACGAAGCAGTTCGGTCGCTGTCGGCATTTCCCGACAGCGGGCAGCTTGCCGAGCTTGCCCGCAGCCTGACAAACAGAAGAACCTGACAGAAAATGACAGGGTGCGCGGCTGCGCACCCTGTTGCTGCTTATTCCCGATCCATCAGATCCGAGATCTCCTGCATCCGTTCGATGGGGAACGGGGGATTTGCGATCGGCTTCATGGCTATGGACATGAGTTTTACCGGATTATCGTCGGCGGCAACGCGGTTCGAGCTGAGATCACCGCAGCGGCGACAGCGATGGATCAGTGCCCACTCGCCCTTGTTGCGTACCCATACGGCGACCGGCTCCATAATACCGCCACAGTCGGCCGCACGGTCGCCCGGTTCGATGTCGACGTGCAGGCTGGAGAGGCAATAGGGGCAATGATTGCGGTGCTCGGAGGATGCACCCTCGGGCACAACGAGACGGCCGCAGAGCTTGCAGGTGAACGATTCGGTGCACGCATGGGTCTTGTAATACCCCGGTTCGAATGATCTTCGTTTATTTTCGCGGTTCATGGCTGCTCCTTAAAAAGCGGGGTCCAGACGATTGCCGCAGCGAGGGCAGAAGCGCGGCGTTTCGGACGGGTCGGTCTGCGACCAGCCGCAGCCGTTGCAATGCGCCATCACGCCGCCTGCGGGCTTCTTCGCGCCGCACTGTGAGCAGAAATTCCCCGTATTGACATGGCCGCAGGCGCAGCTCCAACCGTTTTGCACGGGTGCAGCGGGGGCGTTATGCTCCATGCGATACAGGTCGTTGGCGTTCAGACCGCCCGCAGCCTGTGCCATATTCATGCCCATAAAGCCCATCATGGCACCGTTTTTGTTGCCTGCGGCTGTCTTCATGGCCTCGGCCTGTGCCTGCACCATATGTGCGGCGGCCATGTTGGTATTGCGGAAGACCGCGCTCTTTTGCAGCTCTTTGATGGTTGCTTCGTCCTCTTCGGAAGCGGTAACGGAGTTGACCGCAACATTGACGATGCTGATGCCGCGCTGCGCCGACCATTTCATGCTGAGCACATCGTTCATGGTCTGCGCAAGCTCCATGGTATGTCCGGGGAGTGCGGAATAACGGATGCCCATTGCGGAAATGCGTGCAAATGCGGGCTGCAATGCGGTGAGGAACTCGCCCTTGAGCTGCTCGTCGAGCTGATCGCGGGTATAGTCCCCGGCGGCATTGCCGCAGACATTTTTATAGAACAGGATGGGATCCGTGATGCGGTAGGAATATTCACCGTTGCAGCGGATGGAAATATCCATATCCAGCCCGATGTTCCCGTCGACGACACGGAACGGGACAGGCGCAGGCGTGCCGTAGCGGTTGTTCATCAGTTCCTTGACATTGAAGAAATAGACACGCTGATCCTTCGCTTCGTCCCCGCCGAAAGTAAAACGGCGCTTGAATGTCTCCCAGCTGCCCTTCAGACCTGCGCCGAAGCCGCCGTAGAAGACGGAAGGCTCTGTGGACGCATCCCATGTATATTCGCCCGCTTCGCCCATAAATTCGCTGATCGCGCCCTGCTGGACGATCATGGCGCACTGTCCCTCGTTCACGGCGATAACGGAGCCGTTGGAAATAATGTTATCCGAACCTTTTTTGTTGGAGGTGCGTTTGCCCGTGCGCTTATAGCCGCGTGTCATCAAAACATCCTGTGCAAGAGACTCGCAGTAAAAATATTCTCTCCATTGATCGGCCAGTGTGCCCCCGATGGAACCGATTGCTGCTTTGATAAGACCCATAATGATATTCTCCTTCTGTTAAAATTTACCACGACTGCCGCCGTGAGATGTGCCTGAGCTTGAAGTGTGCGTGTGAGACGACGAGCTGTTGCTCTCTATTTTGACACGGCTCGTTGTGCTGTACAGGTACAGATCCTGACAGATCGGCACCTGAAATGTGTCCCGACGCAGGTAGTCTGCGGCACTGCGCTTCGGGCGAGCGGTACGCATGGAGCCGATCATCACGCACAGAACGATCGCGCCCGCCAGCAGGCCGATGCCGACGGCGATGAGCACCCGTGTGCCTACACCGGGCGAGTTCCCGCGCGGTGCGGCAAGATACTGCTCCAGCTCGGAAAGATAGATGCGAAAACCCTCGTAATAGTTTCCTGCGGACAGGTCGGCTGCTGCGTAGGAAAACAGTTCATCGCAGTCGCGTGCGGAGAGCTGACGTATCGCATCGCCGCAGGTAGAAATGACCCAGTCACACGTATCCATGTCCAGCAGAAGCAGAACGCCGCTGCGTGTCGCGCCGATGCCGTAGGCATGCTGGTCGTAATAATCGTCGGCGTAGGCCTGTGCGTCCTTTCCGCCCGTATGCGCAACGGTGAGAATGACCACATCGGTTTGCAGCTGTCGGGAAATGGCGGAAGCCTGTGCTTCCAGCGAGGCTGCTTCCTGCGCGGTGAGCAACCCTGCGTTGTCAACGATCTTCGGCTCTGCCGCGCAGGCGGCGATCCCGATGGAAAGAAGCAGCGTAAGCGTCAGGAAAAGCAGAAATGATTTTTTCATGATCCCCCTCCTTTACCGAAGCAGCAGTGCCGCTGCCAATGCGCCGACCGTGACCGCCACCGCGGCAAACAGCGCGACGGCGCGCCCGACGCTGACAGGAAGCGTACCGGTCAGCTTGCCCGTTTGGGCATTCATGGCGTAGGTGTAGGTTTTTTCGCCGTAGCGGCAGGTGAGCATCCAGACCGGAAGGAGGACATATTTGGCCTTGCTCTGCGTTATCCTGACCTGCTTTTGCTGCGGCACAACGGAGGCATATCCTGCAAAGGTGGGTTGCAGGAGGGCATCGATGCTTTCGGCAACGCGCTCTTTGACGCGTTGTGCGCCGGAAACAGCCGGAACATCGTATTTATCCGCGAGATAGCCGGAGAGGTAGGCCGTGTCGAAATCCGTCAGCTTTGCATAGTCAAACGGTTCGATGGATTCCATGATGGTGTCGTCCATTTTGGAGGAAGCGTCCATGGGAATGCCGCCGAATTGCGCATTTGCGCCGCGGCGAAGCAGATAATGAGAGGTCTTGGTGTAGTGATACCGCCCGTCCGACCAGGTATGTACGCGCGTGGCGCGATAGCGGGCATCAAGCGAGCCGTCGCAATCATACAGCCAGAAGGGTACATAAACGCCGCTGACTTTTTCCAGTTTTTGCCGGCTGAGGAAGTCTTTCGGCAGCAGCGGCTTGTGCCGCGCAAAACGGGCAAATGCGTCGAGTGCGTCTTCTCGCGTCAGGTGGAAGGGGATCAGTCCGTCGGGACGGATGTCGCCGGAAAGGCGACCCGGTAAAATAGCGGGATTGCCGCAGAAGGGGCAAAAAGTCGCCGCCGTAGCGCCGTCGGTGATCAGCACACCTGCGCAGGAGGGACACGTAAACGTCTGGAGCGCTGCCTGCTCTGCCTCGGAAAAGGCCTGCTCACTCTGCGCTTCCCAGGAAAACGTGTCTTCCTTTACGGTATCGTCGTTATACGCCTGCACGGCTTCCATGTCAAAGTGATTGCCGCACGCGCCGCAGGCCAGTTCACTGCTTCCGTGCGCATAGGTCAGCGCCGCGCCGCAGCAGGGGCATTTGTATTCCAGTACACGGCTGGTTTCATTCATGATCGTCACCGCCTTTTGCATCATCATAGCACAAAACCGATGCGGTTGCAATAAAAAAGTAAGGCGGGCATCGAGATTTTCTTCCCAATGCCCGCACATATCATCTGCGCTCTGTTTGATCGAGCAGTTCGCCGTACAGTGGCGTCCCCAGGCCGAAGCCGCCACTGACGGTGAGCGTCTGTCCGGTAGTATAGGCGGAGTCGTCGCTCAGAAAATATACGGCGGCTGCGGCGATCTCCTCGGGCGTACCGATCCGCCGCAGCGGGATATGACGCAGAAAGCGTGCGCGGAAGGCATCGGTCAGGTTAGCATTTACCGCGTCCGTACCGGTCATGCCGGGCAGGATCGCATTGCAGCGAATGCCGTTGCGCGCTTCCTGCAGAGCGATCAGGCGCGTCAGATAATTGATGGCGGCTTTCCCTGTGCCGTAGCCGATCTGCGATACGTCCGGGACGCTCCCGCCGACAGAGGAAATATTGACGATACTGCCGCCGCCGTTTTCGGCCATGACACGCACCGCAGCCTGACTTCCGAGGAACACGCTCCCCAGGTTGCGCTGCACGGTTTGCAGGAATACTTCGGCATCGGTGTGCGCCAGATCCAGATCGCGTTTTGGATCGGATGTGCCGAAATTGTTGACGAGGCCGTCGATGCGGCCGACGCGTTCGACCACTTCGCGGATCATCTGCGCGTAGGTTTCCGGTTTCGTTGCGTCGTGGTATACGCATCGGACATTTGCGCCCATGGCGGCGGCCTTTTCCCGCGCTGCGGGCAGATCGCGCGCCGCCATGAAGACGGTCGCGCCTTCACACGCACATTTTCGGACGATCGCCAGACCGATGCCGCGCGTGGAAGCCGTGACGAGTATGACTTTATCATGCAGTCTCATGTGAGGGTCCCTCTTTCTTCGGTAAAAATCGAACAGCCGCGATCCCGACGGCGATGCACGCCAATTGCACGAAACCGAGCGTGTAAATGGCTGTGACCGATGCCTGCGTTGCGGGAATACCAAGCTGTTGCAGCTGCGTGATGCGGTTGGTGAACATCGGCACGAAAACGGCTACGCCGAACGGCGCGGAAAGATCGCGGAACAGGCCGTATGTGCCGGAGGCAGCGCCCGCCAGATGCGGGGGCAGGCCGCGCAGGGAGACATTCATCAGGATCGTCCCGTTACCGCCCAATCCAAATCCGACCAGTCCGAGCGAGAGCATCAGAAGCAGCACGCTCGTCGTCGGGGAATATAGAAAAAAGCACGCGCAGCCGAGTGCGGTGGTCAGCAGGGAAGCCGTGAGCACCGACCGAACCGAACACCGCCCGACCATCGGCCCGAGGATCGCCGCTCCGAGCGACATGCCCAGATACATGACGGAAATGGCATAGCCGGAGATCACCGTATTTTCCGGCTGTGTGGTGTTGACGAAGACGATGGTGTTCGTCATATTCGACTGCATGAGTCCCTGCGTCAGAAACAGGATCAAAACGCTGAGCAGAAAGGCGGGGCGTTTCATAAACGCAGCGGGCAGGATCGGATATGCTGCCTTTCGCTCGGCGGCGATCAGTCCGACAAAGGAGAGCAGCGCGCCTGCAAGCACCGCGAAAAAGGCTCCGCTTTGCCAGCCGATATTTTGCCCGACTGCCGGGATGCACAGGATCAGACTGAAAAAAAGCAAAACGAATACAGCACCGAGTCCGTCAAAATCCGGCAATGTGCGCCGCGTGATGCGCAGCTTTTCTCCGAGAACACCGCAGGCGATCAGCACGGCTGCACTGAGTCCGACGCAAAGCCAGATCATCGCACGCCAGCCGCTTCGCGAGACGATCACACTGCCGAGCGTCGGCCCGAAGATCACGGCTGCGCTGGATATCAGCATATACGCGGAAAATCCGCCTGCGACCTTATCCTTCGGAAATTCGGTCACGATATACGAAAGGATCACGGGCGCAATGGCAGCCGTTCCCGCGCCGACGATAAATCGGGCGACGAGCATCAACGTAAAGCTCATACTGCATGCCGTCAGCACATTTCCGAGCAGAAATACGGCAAGGCCGAGCAGAAGCGTCGGCTTCCTGCCGATGCGATCTCCGAGCTTACCGAGGATCGGGGCAAGTGCCGCGGTGGACATAGCCTGCGCAAGCGCCGTCCAGGTCGTGTTGTTATAGTCGATCCCGATATCCTGCACGAATGCGGGCGCGAGCACCGTCGAAAAGCCGCCGACGATACCGATCAGAAACGCTGCAAGCGCGTAGGGGATCGCGTGAAACAGATATTCGTTCTTTCGCTGCAAAGCATCACATCCTTTGTCGGTTGAAAAGCTCCGAGCCGTGCCGACAGAAGCGGTTTTATGCGGCTTTTCGAAGCGATCGTAGTATGCCCGATGTTCGATGCATTATTTATGCGGTTTCGGACACACTTTTTTCGGATCGTTCAATCCGAATTCAACTGGAGGTAGTAACTATGTCAAAAATCAATCAGCAGGTTTCGCCGTTCCGCGTGTATGCATTTCATGAGAACGAATTCAAATTCGTTTCGGAGGAAGATATTCGGGGAAAATGGAGCGTGTTCTTCTTTTATCCCGCCGATTTTACGTTCGTGTGCCCGACGGAGCTGGAAGATCTTGCACAGAAGTATGAGCAGTTCCGTTCGCTCGGCTGCGAGGTATATTCCGTTTCGACCGACACGCATTTTGTCCACAAGGCTTGGAAAGACACCTCGGAACGTATCAAGAAGATCGGTTTTCCGATGCTCGCAGACCCGACACACGCACTTTCACGGGATTTCGATGTGCTGATCGAGAAGGACGGGCTTGCCGAGCGGGCGACCTTTATCGTCGACCCGGAGGGGAAGATCGTCGGTTATGAAGTCACGGCAGGCAATGTCGGACGAAACGCAGAGGAATTGCTGCGCAAGGTACAGGCGTGCCAGTTTGTCTATGCACACGGAGATCAGGTATGCCCCGCCAATTGGAAGCCGGGTGCCGAAACGCTGAAGCCGAGCCTGGATCTGGTGGGACAGCTTTGATGGAGGATATGTATGATGTGATCGTGGTCGGTGCAGGCCCTGCGGGACTGAGTGCGGCGCTGTATCTCGCACGTGCAAGATTTCGCGTTCTCGTGCTTGAAAAAGACAGGTTCGGGGGACAGATCGCCATCACGGAAGAGGTCGTAAACTATCCGGGCATCGAGCACACCGACGGCGCGACGCTTTCCGCGACGATGCGGCAGCAGGCCGAGAATTTCGGGGCAGAGATGTTGTCGGCACAGGCGACGGAGTTCGACCTTGCGGGAGAGATCAAAACCATCAAAACCGACCGCGGAGCATTTCGGTGTCGGGGCGTCGTGCTGGCGGTCGGTGCGCAGCCCAGACACGTCGGTTTTCAAGGCGAAGACGATTATGCGGGCAGGGGCGTGGCGTACTGCGCGACCTGCGACGGCGAGCTGTTTACCGATAAGGAGATCTTTGTCGTCGGCGGGGGATACGCGGCAGCGGAGGAAAGCGTATTTCTGACGAAATATGCAGCACATGTTACTGTCCTGATCCGAAAATCGGATTTTTCCTGTGCACCGTCGGTCGCCGAAAGAGCGAAACAACATGAAAAGATCACGATCTTGACCAATACGGTGCTGGAAGAGGTTTCGGGTGAACACGGCTTACAGTATGCGCGCTACAGAAATACCGCAACAGGGGAAGTAACGGAATACCGCGCGAAAGCGGGCGAGAACTTCGGCGTATTCGTGCTGGCCGGGTATGCACCCGCAACGCAGGCGCTGAAGGGGGTCGTTACGCTTCAGGAGCAGGGGTATATCGTGACCGACAGTACCCGAAAGACGAGCATCGACGGCGTGTACGCGGCGGGGGATGTATGCGAAAAGCCGCTGCGGCAGGTCGTTACGGCAACATCGGACGGCGCGCTTGCCGCTACGGCGCTGGAAAAGTATCTGGCCGAGCATGCTTTGCCCGGGGAAAAGCGCAAAACGCCTGAAAAGAAAAGCCGCACTGAGGAAGCAGGGGAGAGCAGTGCCTTTGACGGACAAACACAGCAGCAGCTTCATGCGGTATTTGAAAAAATGCAGCGTCCTCTGTGCCTGAAGGTCTATACGGACGAACGGGCCGTTTCCGCGCAGCTGATGGAACTTATGACGCAGCTTTCGGAAATGACAGATAAACTGACGCTCGAATCCGCGAACGATCATGTGGAAGATACGCCGTGTGTGCGCATTTGTTTGCAGGATGGAACGCAAACGGGACTTGCTTTCCACGGTGTTCCGAGCGGACATGAGTTTCAGTCGTTTATTCTCGGGCTGTATAATGCAGCGGGGCCGGGGCAGGAGATCGATGCGGCAACACAGTGGCAGATCGCGGAAATCCGAAAGCCGATCCGTATGAAAATACTGGTGACATTGTCATGCGGGATGTGCCCTGAGCTGGTCGTTGCGGCGCAGCTGATCGCAGCGAAAAATCCGCTGGTCGAAGCGGAAGTTTACGACATTCGATATTTTCCGACATTGCAGGAAAAATATCATGTTTTCAGCGTACCGTGTCTGGTGATCGACGAGGATCGGGTTTCTTTCGGCAAGAAGAACCTGCGCCAACTGCTGGAACTGCTCGGTTGAGAAAAAGCAGGCTGCACCGTTAGTTGAACACCGATAAGGAAGTATTGGAAATAAAACAAACTTAACGGCTGACAGACAGGTTGCAAACAAGAACAGAGAGTGAACTACTTTTAAAAGTGGTTGGCTCTCTGCTTTTTGTTACGCAG
>CAZIGE010000040.1:0-18101 GCA_964538475.1 uncultured Oscillospiraceae bacterium
CTGGAACACCATGCCGACATTGCGGCGCACCCGAATGAGCAGATCATCGTCCGAGGTATCCAGCCCGCAGACGTAGACCTTACCCCCACATGGAAGCAGGATAGAATTAAAATGCTTCGCAAGCGTGGATTTTCCGCAGCCGTTGCTGCCCAGCACAGCAACAAAGCTACCCTGCTCGATCTTTAAATTCAAATCGTTAAATACGGCGACGCCGGGCGTGTCATCCACGCCCGGGTATGCATAATTCAAATGTTCCACGCAGATCGCGTCGGTCATGCCCTCGCCTCCTTAAGGTGTCCATCTGCCCGTGCTTCCGCACGGCAGCGTCAGGCCGCTTGCGCGCACCGGCAGTCCCAGCTCGCCCACGGCGGTGCTACCGCCGTGATCGTGCCCGAATACCACATCGGACGCGTATCCCACGGCGGACGGCGCAAGGCCGGTCGTATAGGAATTGATGATAACGAACAGCGGATCGTCCGACAGGAGCTTCGCCGTTTCCAGCAGAAACGGATAAAAGCTCGTTTCCATTTTCCAGATCTCGCCGCCGGGACCGCGCCCGTAGCTGGGCGGATCCATGATGATGCCGTCGTAGCGTCGGCCGCGTCGGATCTCCCGCTGCACGAACTTTGCGCAGTCATCCACGATCCAGTGGATGGGGCGGTCGGCAAGGCCGGAAGCCGCCGCATTTTCTTTCGCCCATGCGACCATGCCTCTGGCCGCGTCCACATGAAAAACCTCCGCGCCGCCGGCCGCAGCGGCCAGTGTCGCGCCGCCGCTGTAGGCAAACAGGTTCAGCACCCGCACGGGGCGCTTCGCCGAAGCGCATTTTTCCCGAATGAAGTCCCAGTTAGCGGCCTGCTCGGGAAATACGCCCGTATGCTTGAAATTCATGGGCTTGACATGGAAGGTCAGATAATCCCGATAGCGGATCTGCCAGCGCTCGGGCAGGTCATGCTCCGTCCAGCGCCCGCCGCCCGTGGACGAGCGCAGATAACGCGCATCGTACTTTTTCCATTCGGGCAATGTGTGCGGCGTATTCCAGATCACCTGCGGATCCGGGCGGATCAGGACATATTTCCCCCACCGCTCAAGCCGCTCGCCGTCGGAGGTATCGAGCACCTCGTATTCTTTCCATGCATCGGAAAGCCAAATCATAATTCTACCTCTCTTATAGGGTAGCCGTGCTTACCACGGCCACCACCAGTTGCTGTTTTCGTCCTCGTCGCTCGGGGATGTGGCATCCGTCGGAGAAGTCGGGTCGATCGGCTCTGTCGGATCGATCGGATCGGTCGGCTGTGTGGTATCGTCTCCCGCCCACGGATGGCTGGCAACATATGCATCCCACTTTTCCTTCGTGTGCACGGTGCAGCTGATATAGGGCGTTCCCGCCGCATTGGTCAGGTTGCCGGAAATGCCGTAGAACGCGACATCCTCGCCCCGACTGTTGATCAGGTAAATATAATCGTCGCGCAGATACGAGTCCTTCAAGCCGCTTTTTCGAGCCTCGTAAAGCTGTTCGACCTGCGATTGCGTGCGCTTGACCAGCGATTTATGCGCAAGCTCCAGCACGCCGTAAGCTTCGAACTTGTGGCAGTATTCGTTGGCGACACCGTTTCCTTCGGTGCAGTAGTCCACCGTAACGTGGCAGTCGCAGAATTCCTTCGGCATGTCCTCTTCGTAGACCCAGACCGTCTGCACGCGGGTAAGATCGCGGATATCCTGGCTGCACGCGGGCGTGGCCAGCTTGCCGCAATCCAGGCAGACCGTGACCTCGACCATATCGTCGTAGCTGAACAGCGGCACCGATTCCAGCCCGTCATGCACCGGCTTCATGACCTTATTCCAAAGGTATGCCGACGGGTTTTTGATCCCGCTGGTACAGACGATCTTTTCGGGCTGATCGTAGCCCGACCAGACTGCGCCGGTGTAATAATGGGTATAGCCGCAGAAATAGCGATCCTTGTTGCTGGAAGTCGTACCGGTCTTACCGCTGATCTCCATGCCCTTGAAATCCGCCAGTGTGCCCGTACCGCTGTCCACCGCCTGATCGAGGCAGTAGTTGATATAGGTGACGGTCTTTTCGCTGAGGATCTTTTCGCTCTCCTGCTCGTTGTCGATGACGAGGTTGCCGTCGCTGTCATAGACCTTGGTGAAGGTACGCGATTCGCGCCAGACACCGTTGTTGGCGAAGCTTGCGTAGGCTTCCGCCATATCGCGCACCGTCACGCCGACGGTCAGCGCACCCATGCCGAGCGAAGAATAGCCCACATCCGTCAGTATCTTGCCGGAGGAGGTTTCATAGTGATCGGTCAGGTCAGCCAGCTTGAATTTGTTCTTCGCAAAATTGTAGCTGTACTGCGTGCCGATGGTATCGAGCACGCCAATGGAAATGCCGTTGAGCGAACGCACGATGCCCTGAAACACCGTTCTGGTGTAGTCATACTGGCGTGTATCGTTTCTGGGATACGGCGTACCGTCCTCCTGATAATATAGGGGCATATCATAGATCACGGTCGCGGGATTTATCACGCCCAGCTCAAAAGCAGGCGCATAAACGCCCAGCGGCTTCATGGAGGAACCGACCTGCAATTTGGACTGCGTCGCGCGGTTCAGACCGAAAAAGTCCGTTTTTTCGCCGACACCGCCCGCAATGGCTGCGATATCGCCCGTATCGTTGTCGATAATGACCATAGCGGATTGCAGCTGCTGTCCGCTTTTCGTTTCGGGGATCTGCGAAAGATCCTGATAGATCTTATCCAACTGCTCCTGCACTTCGAGATTGATGGTGGAGTAAATATGGTAGCCGCGCCGCTGGATCAGCAGCATATAGTTTTCGCGCACCGTCTTCGTCAGGGAGCTCCACTCGTAACCGTCCTGTTCGGCCAGATACGCCGCAACATCCAGAATAACCGTGTCGACAAAATAGCTGTACACGGCCTGCGACGTGCTCTGCCTGACATTGACCGTCGCGCCGCACTGCGGGCAGAAATACCCGTCGTCCGTGTGTTCCAGCGTTCGGACAGCACCCTCATAGTCGCACGTCCCGTCCGGGCACGTTACCCACTGATCCTCCGTGGAGATGCCGTCTTTGAACACCATCTCCTGTTCCAGCGCCGCGTTGTACTCCGTTTCGGTGAGCCAGCCCTGCGTATACATCTCTTCCAGGCAGTATTCCTGCCGCACGCGGTTTTCCTCCGCGCCCGACATATAATACGAGGTCGGTTCCTCTCGGTACGGGTCATAGCGGTAGGGATTGTTGGTGATGGAGATCAAACTGGCATATTCCGCCACGGTCATATCCTGCAATTCCTTGCCGAAATAGGTCGCAGCCGCGCTCTTGATCCCGTAGCAGCCGCGTCCGAAATAGATCACGTTCAGATAATATTCCAGCACGACCTCTTTATCGTACCGCTTTTCAAATTCCAGTGCACGGAATATTTCCAGCAGCTTTCGCTGGATGGTCACATCGTCGGCCTTTTCATCCTCCGTCAGGAACAGGTTTTTAATCAGCTGCTGTGTGATCGTCGAGCCGCCGAACTGCCAGCCGCCGCCCATGAACAGGTTCAGACCTGCCTTGACGGTCGTGATCCAGTCCACGCCCTGATGCTCGTAAAAACGCTTGTCTTCCAGCGCAACGGTCGCGCGGATCAGTTCCTGCGGGATGTCCTCATACGCGACCCACTGGCGATCGGTCGTGGAATAGATCTGCTGGATCATTTCGATGTCATTGTCCGCATTGAGCGCGTAGATATAGGAAGTTTTGTCCAGCTCGTAGTCTTCCAGATTGACCTGTGCGAGCGGGATGACCTCATTTTCCAGATAGTCGCCCAAAATGCCGACAAACACAAAACCGCAGATGCATACGATCAATCCGACCGTCAGGATCGCGCCCAGCGCGACCTTTGCGCCCGCATAGGCCACGCGCCAGATCGTATACAAAAGATGCAAAAACCAGCCGGGCGTCCATTCCTGTCGCCTGACGCGGCGCTTGCGATTGCTTTTTTCAGCCATGAACCGTTACCTCCAGAGTATGCCGACATTCGGTCGGCGGTACCGCCGCCGTCGGTGGCAGCGCATAATACTGATTTTCACATTATAGCACACAGTTTGCAAAAACGAAAGCCCTTTTTTGTGAACAATCGTTGAATTTGCCTTTTGTGCCGAAAAGTCGGATATTTCCTCTTGCTTTCTCCCCTTTCGCATGGTACAATATGCAAAAATGTGAGATCGGGCGATCGTAAAATGTCCCGCGCCGCTTCGCATTCGTATTCCCGCTGTCGCTTTTCGGAAACAATGTAACGGCGATTTTGCTGCAACGCTCGGGTGATCCCACGCAAAATGAAATCAACCGGCTGCGCAGGTCGTCCCTGTGCAGCCGTTCGCTTTATCGGAGGAAATAATCATGATCGCAGTCTTAAAACACAGCGCCGCACCGCAGCAGGTGGCCGAACTGGCGCAGTGGCTGGAGCATATGGGGGTCGAGACACACATCTCGCACGGCAAAGAGGTCACGATCATCGGCCTCATAGGAGACACGAGCCGCGTTGACACGGAGCTGCTCAGCTCTCTGGAGATCGTCGACTCGGTCAAGCGTGTGTCCGAGCCGTATAAGCAGGCCAATCGCAAATTCCACCCCGCCGACACCGTTATCCGCGTCGGGAACGTGCAGCTCGGCGGCGGCCATTTTGCCATGATCGCGGGGCCGTGCAGCGTCGAATCGCAGGAACAGATCACCCGCGTGGCGCTGGCGGTGAAGGAAGCCGGTGCGGATATCCTGCGCGGCGGCGCGTTTAAGCCGCGCACCTCTCCGTATGCCTTTCAGGGATTGCGCGAGGACGGCATCCGCCTTCTGTTGCAGGCAAAGCGGGAAAGCGGCCTGCCCGTCATCACCGAGATCATGACCATCTCCGCGCTGGATCTGTTTGCCGACGTAGATATCATTCAGGTCGGCGCGCGCAATATGCAGAATTTCGACCTGTTACGCGAGCTGGGACGCACGCGCAAGCCGATCCTGCTCAAGCGCGGTCTGGCCAACACGTTGCAGGAGCTGCTCATGAGCGCGGAATACATCATGAGTGAGGGGAATGAAAACGTCATCGTGTGCGAACGCGGCATCCGCACTTTCGAAACTGCCACGCGAAATACGCTGGATCTGTCGTCCGTCCCCGTGCTGCACGGACTGACGCATTTGCCCGTCGTCGTCGATCCGAGCCATGCGACCGGAAAAGCCGCGCTTGTGCCGCCCATGGCGGCAGCCGCTGTGGCTGCCGGTGCGGATGCGATCATGGTCGAGGTACACGACGATCCCTCCCACGCCCTGTGCGACGGCGCGCAGTCCGTCACACCGGCGCAATTTCGCGAGCTTGCCGCGCGCGTGCGCCGCATTCGGGAGGTCATGCAGTGACCGTCGGTATTCTCGGCCTGGGGCTGATCGGCGGCTCACTGGCCAGAGCTTACACCAAAGCCGGACACACCGTACTGGCATGCGAAAAGGATCGCGATATGCTTTCCTTCGCCATGCTCGCAGGTGCCGTCTCCGGGGAACTGACCGACGAGCGCGTCGCGCAATGCGATCTTGTTCTGACCGCGATCTATCCCGAAGGCTGCATCGCATGGCTGGACTCGCACGCCGCGCAGATCCGCGCCGATGCACTGGTGCTGGATTGCTGCGGTGTCAAGCAGACGATCTGCGAGCGTTGCTTTGCCATCGCCGCACGGCACGGCTTTACCTTTGTCGGCGGGCATCCGATGGCGGGAACGCATTTTTCCGGCTTCAAATACAGCCGTTCCAACTTGTTTCAGGGCGCGCCGATGGTGCTCGTTCCGCCCCGCTTTGACGATATTGCGCTGCTGTACCGCGTAAAGGAGGCGCTGTCACCGTGCCATTTCGGCTCATTCACCATCACCACGGCGCAGGAGCATGACCGCATGATCGCCTTCACCTCACAAATGCCTCACCTCATCAGCAATGCCTTCGTCAAATCCCCGACCGCGCAGGCGCACCACGGCTTTTCCGCAGGCAGCTATCGCGACCTGACACGCGTCGCGTGGCTCAATGCCCCCATGTGGACAGAGCTGTTTCTGCAAAACCGCGCCGATCTTCTTGACGAGTTGGACAGCTATATCCGCAGCCTTACCGCCTATCGGGACGCGCTGGCAGAAGAAGACCGTGAAACGCTGTGCGCGCTGCTGGAAGATGGCAAACGTCGAAAGGAGGAGATCGACGGATGACGACCGTTTTTATCCGCGCATCCGCGCAATATGCCGTTAAGATCGGCAAGGGCCTCCTCGGCACATTGGGCGCAGAAGCCGCTGCGCTTGGAAATGTACGCCGCGTCTGCCTAGTTTCCGACAGCAATGTTTTTTCGCTTTACGGAAAAACAGCGCAGGAAAGCCTGACAGGCGCAGGTCTGGATGTCGTTTCGTTTGTCTTCCCCGCAGGTGAGGACAGCAAAAACGCGGAAACGTATTTATCCCTGCTTCGCTTCCTCGCGCGCTCGCGCCTGACGCGAAGCGATCTGCTCGTCGCGTTGGGCGGCGGTGTGGTCGGCGATCTTACCGGGTTCGCCGCCGCGACCTATCTGCGCGGCATTCGCCTGGTTCAGGCCCCGACGACGCTGCTGGCCGCGGTGGACTCCTCGGTCGGCGGGAAAACCGCCATCGACCTGCCCGAGGGGAAAAATCTCTGCGGTGCGTTTTATCAGCCGTCGCTGGTGCTTTGCGATACGCAGACGCTTTCCACCCTCCCGCCGCAGGTCTTCCGCGACGGCTGCGCGGAAGTCATAAAATACGCCGTAGCATACGATCCCGAGCTGTTCGATCTGCTGGCAGCACAGGGGATCGCATTCGATCGCGAGACGGTGATCGCCCGATGCGTGCGGCACAAGCGCAACGCCGTCGAGCAGGATGAATTCGACATCGGCGCACGCAAGATACTCAATCTCGGACATACCGTCGGCCACGCCGTAGAGGCGTGCAGCGGCTATACCGTTTCGCACGGCTGCGCCGTTTCCGTCGGCATTGCCGCCGTGGCCGTGGCCGCGCATTGCGCCGATGCATCGCGGATCATCGGCTGTCTGGAGCGTTTCGGCCTGCCGACTGTTTTGCCGTATCCCGTCGATGCGCTCTGTCCGTATATGTGCGCCGACAAGAAATGCAGCGGTGACAGCATTGAGCTGATCCTGCCCCGCCGCATCGGCAGCTGTATGATACACGCAATACCGCAGGAGCGCCTTGCCGCATTCTGGAAAGAGGGGCTTTGATATGGATATCACCATCACGCCCGCCAAGCTTTGTGGTACAGTGCAAGTCCTTCCCTCCAAATCGCAGGTGCATCGGCTGCTGCTGTGCGCAGCCTTCGCCGACGCACCGACCCGTATCCGCTGCCCGCGCGTCAGTCGGGACATGGAGGCGACCGCCGCGTGTCTGCGCGCGCTCGGCGCACGGATCACCCACGACGAGGACGGGTATCGCGTCGTACCCATCGCGACCGTCACACGAAACGCAACGCTTTTCTGTCGCGACAGCGGCACAACGCTTCGGCTTTTACTGCCCGTCGTCGGTGCGCTCGGTTCGGAGGCCACGTTCGTTATGGAGGGCAGGCTCGCGCAGCGTCCGCTTTCTCCGCTTTGGGAGGAACTGGAACGCATGGGCTGTCGCCTGTCGCGGCCTGCGCCGCATCTTTTGCACATCACGGGGCAGCTTCGCAGCGGGGAGTATCATATTGACGGGGGCGTGTCCAGCCAGTTCGTGAGCGGGCTGCTGTTTGCCGCCGCCCTTCTCCCCCCGGGCAGCAGTGTCCGCGTGGACGGTACGCTGCAATCGGAGCCGTATGTGGAAATGACGCAGCAGGCACTTGCACTGTTTCATGCGCCGGCGTTTCGCTCCCCCGGCACGGTCACAGCCGAGGGAGACTGGTCAAACGGTGCATTTTTCCTTGCCGCGCAGGCGCTGGGCAACTCGCTGGACGTGCGCGGGCTTTCCCGCAACAGCGTGCAGGGCGACCGCACGGTCGTTTCGATTTTAAAACGTCTCGACGCGGCAAAGCAGACGGTATGCGCGGCGAATATCCCCGATCTCGTTCCGATCCTGGCCGTTTTCGCCGCCGCGCGGCACGGCGCGGTCTTTACCGATATCCGCCGTCTGCGGCTGAAAGAGTCCGACCGCGTCCGTTCGACCGTCGATATGCTCACAGCGCTCGGCGCGTGTGCCTGTGCCGAAGAAAACGCCCTGACCGTCTTCCCCGCCACGTTGACAGGCGGTACGGTCGATGCCTGCTGCGACCATCGGATCGCCATGTCTGCGGCAATCGCATCCACCGTCTGCACCGAGCGTGTGACCATCCTCGGCGCGCAGTGCGTCGAAAAGTCCTATCCCGATTTTTGGGAAGAATTCGTTCGTCTGGGAGGAAAAATATGAGCTCTGCCTATGGGGAAAATTTAAAGCTGTCCATCTTCGGGCAGTCGCACGCCACCGCTGTCGGCATGGTGCTCGACGGGATCCCCGCAGGGCTTCCCGTCGACATGGCGCAGCTGCAACGCTTTCTCGATCGCCGCGCGCCCGGCCGCGCGGCGTACAGCACACCGCGTCGTGAAGCGGATGTCCCGGAGTTCCTGGGCGGCCTTTCGGACGGGCACACCTGCGGCGCGCCGATTGCCGCCGTGATCCGAAACGAGAATACCCGTTCGGATGATTACGCGGCGCTGCGGATGCGTCCGCGCCCGGGTCACGCCGATTATACGGCGCAGATCAAATACGGCGGCTATCAGGATGCCGCCGGCGGAGGACATTTCTCCGGGCGGCTGACTGCGCCGCTGTGCGTGGCGGGTGGGCTGTGCCTGCAATGGCTCGCGCGCATCGGCGTTCGGGTCGGCGCGCACATTTTGCGCATCGCCGATGTCACCGACACGGCTTTCGACCCCATTTCGCCCGCCGTTTCGGCTGTTTCCGCGGATTTCCCCACACTTTCCGCCGATGCAGCCGCGCGGATGCTACAGCGCATCGAACAGGCACATACCGAAGCAGACAGCGTCGGCGGCGTGATCGAGTGCGCCGCAGTCGGAGTTCCCGTCGGATTGGGCGAGCCGATGTTCGGCGGCGTGGAAAACCGTCTGGCACAGATCCTTTACGGTATCCCGGCCGTCAAGGGCGTACAGTTCGGCGCAGGCTTTGATGTCGCACTGCTGCGCGGCAGCCGATGCAACGACGCATTCGTCGCGGAAAACGGCCGCATTCGTACCCTGACCAATCACTGCGGCGGCATTCTCGGCGGTATAACGAACGGAATGCCCCTGCTGTTTTCCGTCGCGGTCAAGCCGACGCCGTCCATCGCCGTCGCGCAGCAGACCGTTGACCTGACAGACGCGACCGAATGCACGATCCGTGTTCCGGGACGGCACGACCCGTGCATCGTGCCGCGTGCCGTAGCCGTCGTAGAAGCCGCCGCAGCGATCGCGCTGTTCGATCTGCTGCTCGGCGATCATCGTTTTTCGGGAGGGATCGGTCATGCAGCTGAATGAACTTCGAACACAGATCGACGAGATAGATCGGGAGCTTGTCGCGCTCTTTTGTCGACGTATGGCGCTCAGCGCCGCCATTGCGGCGGAGAAAAAGGCACAGGGCGTACCCATTTATGTCCCTTCGCGTGAGCAGGCCGTTTTGGAACGCGTCGCCGCGCAGGCGGATGCGCCGCTTTGCGACTATGTTTGCCGCCTGTACGAAACGATCTTTTCCCTGAGCCGCGACTATCAGCGCAGCTGCGGCGGGGAGGTGGTCTGATGGCCTTCGGACTGCTCGGACGGACACTGGGGCACAGCTATTCGCCGCAGATCCACGCACTGCTCGGCGTGCCCGATTATACGCTGTACGAAAAAGAGCCCGATGCACTTGCCGACTTTCTCCGAAACGCCGAATTCAGCGGTCTGAATGTTACCGTCCCGTACAAAAAGGCGGTCATTCCGTTTCTGGATGAGCTCACTCCCCTCGCCTGCCGTCTCGGCGCAGTCAATACCGTCGTGCGCAGAAACGGCAGGCTCATCGGGCATAATACGGACTACTTCGGCTTCCTTTCTCTGGTGCAAAGCAGCGGCGTGTGTGTGGCGCAGCGCAAATGTCTGGTGCTCGGAAGCGGCGGCGCATCCGTCACGGTTACGAGCGTTCTGCGTGAGCTTGGAGCGCAGGTCGTCGTGATCTCCCGCAGCGGCGAGAATAATTATGAAAATCTGCACCTGCACCGCGACGCTTCGGTGATCGTCAATACGACCCCGGTGGGAATGTACCCCGATGTCGGAGCGGCACCGCTTGATCTGTCGGTGTTTCCGAATCTTGCGGGCGTTTTAGATGTGATCTATAATCCCGCGCGCACCGCGCTGCTCCTGCAGGCACGCGAACGTGGGATCCCCTGCCAAAACGGCCTGCGGATGCTGGTGGCACAGGCTGCGGAAAGTGCCGAATGGTTCACCGGTCGAAGCGTTCCCGCTTCCGAGGTCGGGCAGATCTGCACCGTTTTACGCCGCCGTACGGAGAATATCATCCTGATCGGTATGCCGGGCTGCGGGAAAACCGCTGTGGGTCGTCTGCTTGCACAAAAAACTGGCAGAGAATTTGTCGATACCGACGAGCAGATCGAACGTCTGGCACAGAAAAGCATCCCTGCGATCTTTGCCGAGGACGGCGAAGCAGCGTTCCGCGCTATGGAGACGCAGATCCTTGCACAATTCGGGAAAAGCGCGGGGCTGGTCATCGCGACCGGGGGCGGCTGTGTCACGCGGCCCGAAAACGAGCCGTTGCTTCGACAAAACGGGCGTATTTTCTGCCTGGAGCGGGATATTCGGGCGCTGGACACACACGGTCGCCCGCTTTCCCTTACTCACACACCCGAAGCACTCTACGCCGCGCGTGCGCCGCTGTACGCACGTTTCGGCGACGTGCACATCCGCAACGACACCACCGTGCAGGCCGCCTGCGACGAGATCTTACTTGCCATGGAGGGCGATCTATGAAAATACTGGTGATAAACGGCCCGAATATCAATCTGCTCGGTATACGCGAGCCGGAAATTTACGGAACGGGCAGCTTTTCGGATCTGCTCCGACTTCTTGCGCTTACGGCGCGCGAGGAGCAACTTACAGTGGAGCAGTACCAGTCCAACCACGAAGGCTGTCTGGTCGATGCGATCCAGCAGGCAGCGGGCGTATACGACGGTATCGTCATCAATCCCGCCGCCTACACGCATACCTCCGTCGCCATTTTGGATGCACTTCGGGCGGTCGCGCTCCCTGCCGTGGAGGTACATATTTCCGATATTTCCACGCGTGAGGAATTCCGCCGTATCAGCTATGCAGGGCTTGCCTGCTGTAAGACGATCGTCGGGCAGGGGCTCGACGGCTATGCGCAGGCCATCCGCTATCTCAAGCAGCTGCTGCAAAACGAGCGCCCCGCGCTGTGATTTTCTCTTGCAAATCGGCACCGTACATGATACAATCACCTTGCAGGCAAGCTTCGTACCGGTGATTGTCGTATCACGGTGGTGCACGGGGAGTTTCCGAAGTGTATGCCGCAAGCAGCCTGCGCACGCGCCTGTCAAGCGCCTTTTCGCGGGTTCGAATCCCGCCGTACGCCGCCTGCGGCGTATGCCGGTGGATCGGTTCATGTCCTTCGGGACAAAAAACGGTACACAAATGTGTGCGGGAACGTTTTTCAAAAGCTCTGTTATCATTCTGCCGCTTCGCCGAAAGCATCCGCTTTCCGTTGCGGCAATGCAAAAGCATGCCTTGCCTGAAAACGGATACCGTGCTGCTTAAATTGTCGCCGGAGGCTCGCCTCCCGCGCAGTGGCGGAAGCACTCAAATTTTCAGCCGCTGCTTTTGCAGGAATGATCGCAGGGGGCGACCTCAACATTTCGAAGGGAGTACACAGCATGAAAAAAGTCATCCTGAACGACAATCAGCGCGGTTTCCTTTTTCGCAACGGAAAATTCGTAAAATTGCTTCAGCCAGGAAAATATCTGTGCTTCGGCGGTCGTGAGATCGAAGTCTCAGACCTGAGCCAGCCGATCTCCTGCGATAAGTGTCCGCTGGATACGCTGCTCGCCGACGAAAGCATCGCCCGCATGACTGCCTGCATTGAAGTAGCGGATGAGTCGCTTGCACTGCATTATGTAAACGGGAATTTCGCCTCCGTACTCCGTCACGGGAAACACGCGTTCTGGAGCATTGCGGATCGGCACGAATTCCGTGCGGTGGATATTTCCACCCCCGAGGTCGACGAGAGCGTCACGCCGTATATCTTCTCCAAAATTCCGCAATTCTTTTATACGAAAGTGGAGGTTGCGCAGTATCAGAAGGCGCGGCTGTTTTTTGATCGCAAGCTGGTTCGTATTCTGGAGCCGGGAACATATTACTTTTGGAAAACTCCCGTTTCGGTCGAGGTCAGCTTTGTCGATACCCGCCTGACGCAGATGAATATTGTCGGACAGGAGCTGCTGACCGCCGATAAGGTCACGCTGCGCATCAACTTTGTATGCAACTACCGCATCACGGACTATGTAAAGATCCTTACGGAGATCGACGACTTCGCGCAGCAGCTGCATGTCGCCGCACAGCTTGCGCTGCGTGAATATGTCGGGAAATACAGGCTGGACGATATTCTGGATAACAAGGATCAGATGTCCGAGTTCGTCTTCGCACGGCTGAAAGAAAAAGAAGCCTCCCTGTATGTGCAGATCGCCGATGCGGGCGTTAAGGATATCATTCTTCCCGGTGAGATCCGCGAGATCATGAACACTGTGCTCGTTGCCGAAAAGCGCGCGCAGGCCAATGTTATCACGCGCCGCGAGGAAGTCGCCTCTACACGCTCGCTACTCAATACCGCAAGGCTTATGGAAGAAAACCACACCCTGTACAAGCTCAAGGAGCTGGAATATATCGAGCGCATTTGCGAAAATGTGGGCAATATTTCCCTGAGCGGCAACGGTGATATACTCTCCCAGCTTACCGCCGTTCTGAAAGGCGACCGAAACTGAAATTTCAAGGCAAAAAGCCAAAACCAAAGACACTTTGTCGATGGTTTTGGCTTTTCTTATGCGTACGGCCAAATGCGCAGCGGCTCACTCCACGGATTTGAGCGCCTCGGCCATGTTGATGCGTTCCAGACGGAAATACAGCAGAAAATCGACCAGGCATGCCGCCAGCATCGTCAGCAGGATGCTCAGAACGACCGATGTCGGCTGCAGGCGCGCGGTGAACCAGACGAAATCCACACGGATCTCATTCATGACGAATTTCAGCAGCAGCATGCCGCACGGCAGGCCGACCAGCACACCCATACAGCTCAGCAGCAGGTTTTCCTTGAAGACGTACGCCGCCGTTTCACCCGCGTGAAAACCGAGCACCTTGATCGTGGCGATCTCGCGGATCCGCTCGGTGATGTTGATATTCGTCAGATTATACAACACGATCACTGCCAGCGCACCGGCGCAGATCACAATGGTCAGCACAACGGCATTGAGTGCCGAGATCATATCGTCCACCTGCCCGGCTATGTCCTGCGTGACGGAAACGGTCATCACACCGTCCATCGTCGAAATATCCGCCGCGACCGCGTGATGATCGTGGTTTTCCCGCACGCGCAGGAACGCCATCTGATCCTGCGGCACGCTCCCCCACTGTGCAAGCAGCGTATCGGGGGATACGACCGCGTAATTATACACGCTGTTGTGATACACCCCCGCCACGACAACGCGCAGCGTGCGCATATCCGCATCGGTCAGTGTCACGGTATCGCCCGCTTTTACGCCCAGATTTTCCGCAACGCCCACGGAAAGCAACGCCTCCCCCTGCCCGGGCATGGCAAGCGTCTTGCCGTCCGAGGTGAAATGCATAAACGAGGTGAGTTCTTCCCGCGCGGAAACCAGATAGATCTCTTTCGTCTGCCCGTCAAAAGTAAGGTCGGCACTTGTCTGATAGAAAAACAGCACCTCGTCCGCCTGCGCGCGCAATGTCTGTGAAAAATCCTCTTTCTGTTCCTGCGTCTGCCCGTTAGAAAAATAAACCGTCAGATCGTTTGTGAGTACATGTTCAAACTGGTCGGTGACAAGATTGGCGATGGAGTCTTTCAAGCCGAACCCGGTCAGCAGCAGCGCCGTGCAGCCGCCCACACCGATGAGCATCATCAGCATCCTGCGGCGATAGCGCAGCACATTACGCAGCATGACCTTGTTCAGGAAGCCGAGATGCTTCCAAAACGGCAGATATTCCGGCAGGATCTTTTTTCCCGTAGTCGGCGGCTTCGGACGGATCAGCTCCGCGGGCACTTCGCGCAGAGAGCGGCGGCAGCAGTACCATGTCACCAGGATCATCACCAGCGTATACACGCACACCACGCTCAGGCACAGCGGCAGGTCGATCCGCAGGCAGACATGCGGCGTGATATTCAAAATGATGCAATATGCATTCCACAAGATCATCGGGAATACCGCGCTTCCGATCAGCACGCCCAATCCGCAGCCCAAAATCGCCGCACTGCCCGCATAGGCGATATACTTGCGAATGATCGCACCGTTTCCGTATCCGAGCGCCTTGAGCGTGCCGATCTGTGTGCGTTCCTCCTCGACCATGCGCGTCATCGTGGTAATGCACACCAGCGCGGCGATCAGCAGGAAGAACGCAGGAAATACCCGCGCAACGCCCGCAACGATATCGGAATTGCTGTCCAACGCAAGATATCCCGCATTCGTCTCGCGATCGAGCAAATATACCGTGGCCTCCTGCATACTTTCGATGGTCGCAAGCGCATCATCGAGTGCCGTTTTTGCATCCGACAGTTCCTGCCATGCACGGCTCAGTTCCTGCTGCGTCTGCTGTTCTCCCCGTTCGTATTCGGCGCGGCTGTCTGCAAGCTGTGCCTCGGCCTCATCCAGCGCGGCCGCGCCGAGCTCTGTTTCCCGCAGTCCCGCATCCAGCTCCTGCTGAGCCGTCTGCAATTGCAGCCTGCCTGCATCGATCTGCGCCTGCGCGGAGGCAAATTGGCTCTCCAGCTGATAACGGCTGTTTTGCAAGCGTGTAAAGCCCTGTTCGATGCTCTCGCGTGCCTGTAAAAGCGTCTTCTGCCCCGCCTCCAGCTGCGAAAGCTGCTCTTGCAGCTGCGTGCGCTGTGTCATAAGCTCCGTTTGCTGCGTTTGCAGCGAAGCACGCGTGTCCAGTGCCTGCGTGCGCTGCTGCGTCAGGTCGGCAAGGTCGGATCGCGCCGTTTCGAGCCGCTCGGTCAGACCTGCGATCAGGATCTGATCCGGGATGGGTGCCTTCTGCGCCAGTTGCAGCGAGGTTTCCAGTCCGCTGCACTGTATCTCCTGTAGCGAAATGGCCAGTGCGAGCTGCGATAATCCGCTGTCGAGCTGTTCGATGCCTGCATCCAGCTGCGCCAGACCGTCCTCGATCTGTGCGATACCGTCACGCAGCAACGGAAGGTTTTCTTCTGCCAAGTCCAGATTTTCGCACACCTGGGTATAATTTTGCGTCAGCTGCTCATAGTTCTGCGCGAGCTGTTCATAGGCCTGCGCCTTGCCGTCGAGCAGTTGCTGCTCCGATTTGTCCAGCTGTGCGCGATTTTCATCCAGCGCAGCCTGCCCGCTTTCCAATTCCGCGCGTGCAGCGTCCAGCGCGGCACGCTGTTCTTCCAGCGTCGCCGCCGCATCCGTCAGCTGCGCGTATGCATCGGCAAGCTTTTCCCGCGCCTCTTTCTCGGCAAGTTCATATTGTGCAAGGCCGTCGCGATAGGACGCAAGTCCCTCGTTGTAGGCCGACTGCGCATCCTGCTTCAGAAGCTCCAGTCGCCCGTTCGCCAGCAGCAGCGCCTGCGGTTGCAGCTGCTGCGTCATTTCCTGCACCAGAAGCGCATAGGAATCGGAATAAATCGTGCGCTCTCCCGCAAAAGTCAGCGCGATCTGCGTATAGTAGTCCAGCGTGAACGCCTCTGCGGGCAGATAGACATAGCCGCTGACCGTGCCGCTGCCCAGCGATGTGTTGCCGCGCGAAGTATCCATATACAGCGGCGAGCTGACATAGCCCACCACGGTAAATTCCCGCACGCTGAGGCTTCCGAGCAGATCGTCCGTGTTCGCCTCGGAGATGGTGACGGTAGAACCGAGCACATCGTCCGACTTTCCGAACCCATCGATCAGGCATTCATCCGCCGCGCGCGGCATTCGTCCGCCCAGCAGATACGGCTGACTGATCGTTTCGGGCAGCGCGTGGAGCTTATAGACCTTGTCTTCTCCGCCATTGCGGCTAACAAAGGCGTCCAGTGTGATCGTTCCCTCCGCATCGGCTACGCCTTCCATCGCACGCAGCTGCTGCACCTGTTCTTCCGTCCAGCCGCAGGTGCTGATAAGCGTCAGGTCAAACATATTCTGCGCGTCCAGATAAGTCTGCCCGGTAAGCACCATATCGGATTTTGTGCTGAGCAGGCCGACAAACATCGATGCCCCCAGCGCAATGATGCACACGATCGCAAGATAGCGCCCCAGGGAGCTTTTTACGGTGCGCAGAAGATTTTTCCGCATTGCATGTTGTTTCATATTACCACTCGATCCCGGAAATATCCTGCGGCGATGCATTGACCGTCACGGAATCCACCGTGCCGTTTCGCACACGGATGACACGGTCGGCCATAGCCGTCAGCGCGCTGTTGTGGGTGATGATGAGCACCGTCATGCCGGTTTTTCGTCCCGTATCCTGCAACAGCTTCAAGATCGCCTTGCCTGTCCGGTAGTCCAGCGCGCCCGTCGGCTCATCGCACAGCAGCAGCTTCGGGTTTTTCGCCAGTGCCCGCGCGATGGCAACGCGCTGCTGTTCGCCGCCCGAAAGGCGACTGGGAAAATTGGTCATGCGCTCCCCCAGGCCGACATCGGCCAGTACGCGTGCGGCATCCAGCGGAGCACGACAGATCTGGTTGGCCAGCTCGACATTTTCCAGTGCCGTCAGATTGCCGATCAGGTTGTAAAACTGAAACACGAATCCGACATCGTTGCGGCGGTAATCGGTCAACTGCCGCTTGTTCATGGCAGAGATCTCCTTCCCGTCCAGCAGCACCCGTCCCGAGGTCAGTGTATCCATCCCGCCGAGGATATTCAGCAGTGTGGTCTTTCCCGCGCCGGACGGCCCGACGATCACGACAAGCTCGCCGCGTTCGACCGAAAAGGACGCATCGCGCAGGGCATGGATCTGCACCTGCCCCATATCGTAAACCTTTCCGACATTTTCAAATTCAATAAAGGACATTTTCTCACCCTGTTCCAAATAGTCCTCTACATCATACCATATCGAACGGAAAAAGTAGAAATTTTCTGTGAATTTTTGCGCGCGCAAATCACATCCCCCCGGTGCTCGGCAGATAAGCCGATCCATCGGGGGGGAGAGTCTTTACTTTGCTCTGTTTCGGAATACCAGCAGCTTGCCCGAGATATAATTGAGCACCACGACGATCACGCTGACGGCGATCTTCCACACATTTCCATTCCCCGCCAGCAGATCGACGGCGACGAACAAAACCGCCGTCTCCAAAAGTCCCGACCCGAGGCGGCAACCGACGAATTTTCCCAGCTCCGGCAGCAGCGTTTTCGCAGACCAGTCGTGACTTTTATACACGAACGGTTTATTGGTCAAAAACGCGAAGGCCACCGCCACAGCCCACGATGCGGCGTTGCTCGCCGCCGATGACAGATGCAGCAGATTATAGCACGGCAGGTACACCAGATAATTGACCACTGTCGTCAAGCCGCCGAAAAACAGATAGACAAGCAGTTTTTCGTATTTTTCGACAAGTATTCTGATCTTTTTCAGCATATGGTTCCTCCATTTCTTCACAGTTTGCCACAAAACCGCTCGGAAATAACAGCTTTGGAAAAATCGGGTCTGCCGTTTGGCAGACCCGATCCAGACTGTCAAAAAACCAGGCTCCCCCTCTGGGGGAGCTGTCATGCGATAACATGACTGAGAGGGCTTATTGGATATTTACCGGATAAATATCCGGTTTTTCCGGGATTTTAAGAAAATTCAGAACCCTCTCTGTCACGGCATTCGCCGTGCCACCTCTCCCAAAGGGAG
>CAZIGE010000041.1:0-17995 GCA_964538475.1 uncultured Oscillospiraceae bacterium
CACGGTAGCGGCCGGAGCCGTAGGAAGTATCGGAGCGTTGGATAACTGTCCCCGTTACCGCCTTCAGCACCTTTTTACTGAAAGCGGTGGAGCCAAAATAGCTGTTGAAATTGGCAGACGGCAGTACCACCCAATCGGAATCCTCCGGCTTATTTGCCAGATAATAGGCGATCAGCGTGGTCAGATGTCCCAGTTTCACTTCTCCCTGAACGAAAGGCAACAATTTTTCCTTCTGCTGCTCCGTGACTTCTGCTTCCATCTCTCGCAGCGGCCCCAAAGTCAGCGCATTGGCGATCACATCATCAAAACGGACTTGCCAAATGGCATCCGTGCCCTCCAGAAAGATGGGAATTTGAAACTGACGCACCTTATTTCGCCATTTCTTTTCAAATTCGGGTAGCTTTTCCGGAAAATATTTGCAGATATTTGCTTTGACTCGCTTTGGATCCTGCTGTGCAAGGTCAGAAATGGCATGGATATGCCGAATATACCAGCCGTTGCCATCGGCATCCACCAAGTCCGGAAATTCCTCGTGCAGTTCCGGAAAACAGGTGGTGAATTTTCCCTCCCAGCCGTTTAGATCTGTGCCATCGTCCGGGATGCTGACCCACGCACAGAGGGCTCTCCTTGCGTAGTCCACATTTTCGTATGGATCACCACCGCTGAACAGGTAACCTCTTGCCAAAACGGTGAATATCCGTTCAAATCCAAGAAAATCCCGAATGGACTCCATTGTGAAGCGGCCGAGAATATTCTTCCCGGTATAGTCAGGTGTCTGGGTGTAGTCCATAAATTCCTGTACTTCATTCAGCATCTTCGGTCACCTCCAATACATTCTTTTCAATCTGCTCCGGCAGAATATCCCACAGCAGGTCACGCCTGCCCAGGGCAACGATATACCGCACCGCTTGATTTATGGGAGCAAGTACAGAAAATGCTGAAAGCCAACACCAAGCCCTATTATGGAAACACCTCAACCCACCGCTACGCCGGGTTGATCACTTGCGGCGACTGCGGCAGCACCTTCGTGCCGAGAGTCCGATGTTGGAACGGCAATCGCCGGGTGGAATATCTCTGCAAAAGCTATATGCACCACGGCAAGGAGTTTTGCCCATCTCACCGAATCCGAGAGTCGGAATTGGATGCCAACGTGCGGCAGTATGCAGAGAAACTGCGAAATCAATGGATGGCTGAGCAAACAGCTCTGCGGCAACTCCACAGGCTATGGGTAATAAAATGCCCAGCAATCAATGCCCATATTACAGAATTGTATACCGAAATCCAGCAGTTGGAGCAAGAAATTGATGATCTCCTGCTGGAAAATATTAAAATCGGCAGCTAAAGTTCTTTTTTAGCGGACTACGATGGTGCGGACGATTTATCTAATAAATCAGAATTATTTGCAAATCACGAGTTCTGGTATGTCTTCTAATAAAAAGGCAAAAAGCAGCCGATTTCACAACTCTTCAGGTGTGAAATCGGCTGCTTTTGTGGTACGCCCGAGGGGACTTGAACCCCTATTCCGCAAAGAGGTAGAACCTAAATCTACTGCGTATACCAATTTCGCCACGGGCGCATATTCAGTTTTTGTGACAGTGGCAAGTTAGAAAACCTTCCCTGAGGTGACAGCACCTAAATCCAATGAGTCTACCAATTCCACCACATCCGCATATTCGGCTGAAAGCGGAAAGCGCAAAGCGGACAGCCGGTTCTCTTTCGCTGCTTCGCGCTTTTACACCGGGAAATATCCACACGGGGAAAAGCTTATAAAACTTTCCGCATTTTCCTTTCCGGGCGAAACAGTCATTTCACCCGGCAGCATCATGGTATCATTCCCGCGCGGAAAAGTCAACCGCGGGGGCGTTGTTTTTTCGGATTTTTCGCGGAAGCGAAAACTTCCTATTGTGCATTTGCTCCTTTTTTGCTATAATAACAGATAAAAGTTATGATACGGGATGTGTGTAGAGTGAAATACGGAATTTGGAGTGTATCACAGCCACCCCCGGCTGCCGTCAACGCGCTCGTCGGGGGCGGGTACGCGCCGCTGTGCGCGATGATCCTCGCCTCCCGCGATGTCCATACCGTTTCCGAGGCGGCGCAGTATCTTGCGCGGGAGTGCGCACTGCCTGACCCGTTTTTGATGACGGATATGGATCTGGCAGCGGGACGCGTGGGGCTGGCCGTGACGCGCGGAGAAAAGATCGCCGTTTACGGCGATTACGATGTGGACGGCATCACGGCGACCTGCCTTTTGACGGATTTTCTGCGCCGCTGCGGCGCAGAGGTGGTCAGCTATATCCCCGGGCGGCTGGAGGAGGGCTACGGCCTGAACCCCACGGCCGTCCGCCAGCTGCACGCGCAGGGCGTAAAGCTGATCGTTACCGTGGACTGCGGCATCACCGCCGTGGAGGAGGCCACGCTGTGTCGGGAGCTGGGCGTGGATCTGGTCATCACGGATCATCACGAGTGTAAGGCGCAGCTGCCGCAGGCGGTGGCGGTGGTCGATCCGCATCGCCCCGACGGCGGCTACCCGCACAAAAATCTGTCCGGTGTCGGCGTTGCGTTCAAGCTGGCCTGCGCGCTCAGCGGCGAGAGCGAAGCTGTGCTGGAAGAATACGCCGATATGCTCTGCCTGGGCACGGTCGCGGATGTCATGCCGCTGGTCGGCGAAAATCGGGTGTTCGTTGCGCGCGGGCTCGACTCGTTGCGGCATACCCGCCGCCCGGGGATCGCCGCGCTCATGCGCGAAAGCGGATGCGATCCGAGCAGTGTGAACGCCACGAGCATCGGCTTTATGCTCGCGCCGCGGATCAACGCCGCCGGACGCATGGGGCAGATCGACCCGGCGGTCGAGCTGTTCCTGACCGATGACCCCGACAGGGCGACCGTGCTTGCGCAGATGCTGTGCGAGCTGAACCGTCAGCGGCAGCAGGTGGAGCAGGATATCTATCGACAGGCGGTGGAAATGCTGCCCGTCGGCGCTGCGCCCGATGCGATCGTGCTCGCGGACGAGCGCTGGCATCAGGGTGTCGTCGGGATCGTGGCCAGCCGCATCGCGGAGGAATACTGCTGCCCGACATTCCTGATCTGTCTGGACGGCGTACACGGGAAGGCGAGCTCCCGCAGCTTCGGCGGGTTCAATCTGTTCCACGCGCTGCGCGATCACAGCACGCTGCTGGAAAGCTATGGCGGGCACGAGCTCGCGGCGGGCTTTACCATCCATCGCGACAATATTGATGCCTTTCGGGAGGCCATGTGCGATGCCGCGCGGGCGTTTTATGCCGATTCGGGGCGGCGCACGCTGCTGGAGATCGACTGCGCCGTTACGCCGGAGCTGCTGAGCGTCGGCGGCATCGATGCGCTGTCCGTTCTGGAACCGTGTGGGAACGGCTGCCCGAAACCGCTGCTGATGCTGGAAAAAATGCAGGTCGAGCGCATCGCGCTGGTGGGCAACAGCCGCCATATGCGCCTGCGGCTCAAGCGCGACAGCTGGGCGGTCAACGCCATCTGCTTCTGCGCCACGACGGATACCTATACCATTCGCCCGGGCGATCTGGTGGATGTGGCGTTCCAGCCGCAGGTCAACGAATATCGCGGCCTGCGCACGGTACAGCTGAACGTGCAGGACATTCGCCCCTACTGCCAGGCACCCTGCGCGTGCGATGAGGGGCGCTACCGCCGTCTGTGCGGCGGGCGGGCAACGGCCCGCGACTGCGCGGAGCTTCTTCCGTCGCGGGCAACGCTCGCAGCCGTCTGGAAATATCTGGCCGGCGCGCAGGACGGGCCGATCCGGGAAACCCCCATCTGCCTGTGCCGCAAGATCGTGCGCCGCGCGGGGATCGCACTGGATCTGGATCAGATGCTGACCTGCCTGGACATTTTTGCCGATGTGGAGCTGCTGCGGATCGACCGGCAGCACAAAAATATCACCATTACCCTGTCCGCGCCCGCCGCGAAGGCGGATCTGAGCGGCAGTCGCACCATGCAGCAACTGTTGCAGGGGAAAGAGAGCTGAGACCATGGAAACCTTTGAAGAACATTATCAGCAGCTGCGCACCACGCTGGAGCGCACCATGCACAACGCCGACATGGCGCTGATCGACAAGGCAGTCGCCTACGCCGAGGAAAAGCATAAGCTGCAAAAGCGTAAGGACGGATCGCCCTACATCATCCACCCGCTGGCCGTGGCGTGCATCGTCACCGAAATGGGACTGGACACCGATGCGGTGCTCGGCGCACTGCTGCACGACTGCATCGAAGATACCGACGCTTCGCACGACGAGATCGCCGCCATTTTCGGCGACACCGTGGCCGAACTGGTCGAGGGCGTTACCAAGCTGACACGCGCCAATTTCTCGTCTTCCGAGCAGGAGCAGATGGAAAACCTGCGCAAAATGTTCATGGCCATGTCCAAGGACATCCGCGTCGTGCTGATCAAGATCGCCGACCGCCTGCACAATATGCGCACCATGCAATACCAGACACCTGCCAAACAGATCCTGAAATGTCGGGAAACAATGGACATCTATGCACCGCTGGCGCATAGACTCGGTATGCAGAAGATCAAGTGGGAGCTGGAAGATATATCGCTGCGCTACCTCGCGCCGAATGAATACGAGGCCATCATGCTCTACCTGAAAGCGCATCGGGAGCAGGACGAGGCGTTTATGAACACCATCCAGTCCGCAGTCAGCCGCCGCCTGGACGCGGTGGGCATCGCGCATACGGTCTACGGGCGCATCAAGCATGTCTATTCCATTTACCGCAAAATGCAGACACAGGGCAAAACCATGGACGAACTGTACGACCTGTATGCGTTCCGTGTGATCGTCGATACGATCCCCGACTGCTACAATGTTCTGGGGCATATCCACGATCTGTTCAACCTGGTGCCCGGCCGTTTTAAGGATTATATCTCCACCCCGAAGCCGAATATGTATCAGAGCCTGCACACGACCGTCATCGGTTCGCAGGGCATTCCTTTCGAGGTGCAGATCCGCACATGGGATATGCACGAAACGGCGGAATACGGCATTGCCGCGCACTGGAAATACAAGCAGGGAACAGGCTCGGGCAATGAAAAGGACTTCGAATGGGTCCGCCGCCTGCTGGAAAGCCAGCAGGATACGGACGCGGAGGATTATGTCCACTCCCTGAAGATCGATATGTTCGACGACGAAGTGTTCGTCTTCACGCCCAAGGGGCGCATCATGGGTCTGCCCGCGGGTTGGACCTCCGTGGACTTTGCCTATGCCATTCACTCCGGTGTCGGCAACGCCATGATCGGCGCAAAGGTCAACGGGCGCATCGCCAGCATTGATACGCCGCTGCAAAACGGCGATATCGTGGAGATCCTGACCTCCAAAAACGCCAGAGGCCCCAGCCGTGACTGGCTGAACATCTGCAAATCCAATCAGGCACGCACCAAGATCAAGCAGTGGTTCAAAAAGGAAAAACGCGAAGAAAACGTGATCCACGGCCGCGCTGCCTTTGAGTCGGAAATGCGTCGGGTGGGGCTGCCGCTGTCCATCACGATCGACCCCGAGGTCGCGCCGCAATTGCTGAAAAAGCTTTCGTTCGAAAACTGGGAGGATATGTACGCCGCCATCGGCTACGGCGGTCTGACCGCTACGAAAGCCGTCGGGCGCATCCGCGACGATATCAACAAGGCGCTGCGTGTGCAGGCCAATGAAAAGCAGACGCAGACAAGTCCACTGCGTCCCGCGCCCGATCCGCTGCGCCAGAACCGCCATGCCGTAAACGGCGTGATCGTGGAGGATATCGATTCGTGCATGATAAAATTCGCCAAATGCTGTACGCCCGTCCCGGGCGACGCGATCGCGGGCTTCATCACCAAGGGCTACGGCGTTTCCATCCATCGCGCCGACTGCCCCAATGCGGCCAATCGCAACCATCCCGTGCAGGCAGCCCGCTGGGTGCGCGTGCGCTGGGCAAATGAAGAAGATCAGCCCTTTGAAACGACGCTGGAACTGGACTGCATCACCCGCGACGGTCTGCTGCTGGATGTCGCTACCGCCATGACCACCGCGCGCGTGCGGGTCAAGGAGCTGTTCGGCAAGGATCTGCCCGACGGCAAGAGCATTTTCACCGTCCGCTTTGAGGTGAAGAACGTCGAAGAACTGGATGCCATCCGCAACCGCCTGCTGAATATCCGTGATGTGGTCGGCTCCCGTCGGGGTCAAAACTAAGATACCTTAGAAAGAATAGGAGAACACGATGAAAGAGAGAATGCTTCAACTGCTCAATGCAGATGCATCCATTTCCAAAGATAAAGATATCGCCATGTGCGAGTTCGGCTTATCCACCGAGAAACACTATGATGTTCTTGTGGTTGCCCCCAGCTGGAAACCCACAAAAATCATGACGGACTACGATGTGGAGATCACCTGCACCGTTGCAGTCAACTATATTTCCGGCTACGAAGTAAAAGGAAAGGATTTTCTCATCGGCTGGATCCAGTGTTCCTCGGGTGCCAGCAGTTTGATCGATGAATTATCCACCTGTGCTTATCTGGATTTTGATAAACTGGTCTTTGTAGGTGCTGTTGGCAGTTTGGTGCCGGAAATCGGGCTGGGTGCTTTGTGTACCCCCCAATGGTGTATCTCCGGCAATTTGGCCAACGGCTACCTGCTGGAAGATATTCAGCAATACAAGCCCTTCGGAAAAGTCTATCCCAATGACCCTGCCTTTGTGCAGCAAGTGATGGAGCGTTACCCGGAAATGATACAGGCACCGGTGTTCTGCACCGACTCCATTTTCTGCGAATATGCCCATCTGGACTTTATCAAGTCCTTCGGCACGAAACTCATTGAAATGGAAACAAGCTCCTTTTACCTCATGGCCGATCTTCTGGAAAAGCCGGCCATTGCGCTGCTGGCCGTCTCCGACAACTCCGCCAACGGCGATCCGCTGTTAGGCCGCACAGAAGAGCAGAAGCGGCTGTATAACATCACCCGGAAACAGGTGATCCCCAAAATCATCATGGATATCGCAAAAATGAGATAAGATATCATTTGGGAGCATATAGTATCCCTCAACAAGCGAAAGGAAAAAACTATGCGTGCAATATTGACCCGTGTGAATTCCGCATCCGTCACCATCGATGGCGAAACCGTCGGACAGATCGGCAAAGGTTTTTTGATCCTTCTGGGCGTTGGCCCCAATGATACCGAAAAAGAATGCCGTTATTTAGCCGAAAAAGCCCTGGGATTGCGCATTTTCGAGGATGAAAACGGAAAAATGAATTTAGGGCCGGATGCCGTCGGCGGTCAGGTACTGGTGGTCAGCCAATTCACGCTCTACGGCAACTGCCGCAAGGGGCGCCGCCCCAGCTTTACCGATGCCGCCGACCCGATCCTCGGCGAGCGCCTGTACGAGCAGTTCCTGCGCGAATGCGAGCGCCTCGGCTATCCGCCCCAACACGGGCGCTTCGGTGCGGACATGCAGGTCAGCTCCGTCAATGACGGCCCCGTGACGCTGATTTTGGATACCGATCAGCTCATGGATACGCCCCGCCGCTGAGGTGCGCCATGCTAAAGATCGAAACGCTTACGCTTGGCGCGTATCAGACCAATACCTATATCGTTTACGAATCGGGCTCGCACACCTGCGCCGTGATCGACCCCGGCTATGAAGCGGATACCGTTTTGCGCCGTGTGGCGCAGCTGGGGCTGACGGTGGATGCCGTGCTGCTGACCCACGGGCATTTTGACCATGTGGGCGCGGTCGAGCAGATCGTCACGCAGACGGGCTGTGCGCTGTGGATGAGCGAAGGCGACTGGTCGCAGCCGCCCGACCCCGTCCATGCATATTTCTACCCCCTTGCAAACTGCGATTTTACCGAGGTGCAGTTCATCGAGGATGATGAGATCATCCGCGCCGGTGGCACCGTTTTTACAGCCGTCTGCACCCCCGGGCACACATACGGTTCCGTGTGCCTGTTCTGCGAAGACGCGCTGTTCAGCGGGGACACGCTCTTTGCCCGCTCCTGCGGGCGGACCGATCTGCCCGGCGGCGATGCAAGGGCGCTTTCCCGGTCGCTGGAGCGGCTGGCCGAGCTGGAAGGGGACTATCGCGTCTTCCCCGGGCACGGCCCTGCCACTACGCTGGGTGCGGAAAAGCGGTATAATCCGTATCTGCCGCGCATCGCCGACGAGGAGCTGCCGCTATGAAATTGACACTGATCGGACATGACGACCGCTACGCCGTGGAACAGCTCCAGCTTTCGCTGTTTCCCGACGATGCGTGCGGCGAGGCTGTCTCCGCGCTGCACCGCGGAAAAACCTGGCTGACCGCCGTTGCGAAGATCACCTGCAACGGCAAGACCGTCGTCGGGCAGCGGCGGCTTCGCGCGTGCGACGAGACGGTGCGCGCGCGGCGGCGTGCCCTGCAACAGAGCTATTATCGGGCAGCCGTGCAGCTGCTGGATGCGCCGCCTCCCTGGGGCGCGCTGGCGGGCGTGCGCCCGACCAAGCTTACCAGCCGCCATGTGCTCGACGGCGGCACGATGCAAACCGCCGATGCCCTGCTGCGCGATGTGTATTATGTGACCCCCGCGCGGCGGCAACTCGCGCTGGCGTGTACCGATGCGACCGTGCGCGCCGCGCAGCGCGTCGGGGAGCGGGACGTTTCGCTGTACATCGGCATTCCGTTTTGCCCCACCCGATGTGCCTATTGCAGCTTTGTCAGCCGCACGGTCGGCAGACATACGGAGCTGATCGAGCCGTATTTGCAGGCGCTTTTGCAGGAGATCCGCCTCAGCGCCGAGCTGCTGGCAAAAAGCGGGCGGCGCGTGCGTACCATTTATATGGGCGGCGGAACGCCGACGACGCTTTCAAGTGCCCAGCTGGCACTGCTGATGGACGAGGTGCGGCGCGACTTTGACCTGCAACAGCTGCTGGAATACACGGTCGAGGGCGGACGGCCCGACACGCTGTGCGAAGAAAAGCTGCGCGTGATCCGCGAACACGGCGCAGACCGCATGAGCATCAATCCGCAGTCCATGGTGGATGCGGTGCTGAAACGCTGCGCACGCCCGCATACCGCCGCCGATGTGCTGCGCGCGTATGACGAGGCCGCCAGTGTCGGATTTGACGCGATCAACATGGATCTGATCGCCGGATTGCCCGGCGACGACATGGCGGGCTTCCGTCATTCGCTGGATACCGTCGTCGCGCTGCGCCCGGCCAACCTGACGGTGCATACGCTGGCGCTGAAAAAGGATGCGGATCTGTTTCGGCAGCGGGAGGCGCTGCCCACGGCGGCGCAGGTCGCCGAAATGGTCGCTTACGCCACCGACGTACTGCATGCGGCGGGCTATCGCCCGTACTACCTGTATCGGCAGAAATATATGTCGGGCAGCTTTGAAAACGTCGGCTGGAGTCGGGACGGGCTGGACTGCCTGTACAACATTTACATGATGGAGGAGATCCACACCATCGTTTCCGTGGGCGGCGGCAGCGTCAGCAAGCGAAACGGCGCGGACGGCTCGCTGGTGCGCTTCCCCAACCCCAAATTCCCCGAGCAGTATATCGAAATGCTGCCATCCGTTCTGGAAAAGAAACGGGAAATGCTGGAAAATCTCTGAATGCCCCGCCTGCGGGCGAAAGGAAGGATGCTTGCTTGGATACCCTGATTTCCAATGTCACGGTCGTGACCATGAATGAAAAAATGGAGGTGCTGTTCGGCGCGTTTATCGGGATAGAGCGCGGAAAGATCGTCAGCATCGACCGTGCCGCGCCGAAAGAGATGCCCGAGACGATCCTCGACGGCACCGGCATGGTGGCCATGCCCGGCCTGATAAACTGCCACACCGAGCTTGCCACCACGGCGCTGCGCGGCTATCTGGACGACCTTCCGCAGACGCAGGCGCTGGAGCAGCTCCTGCAAAAGGAAGCGCGGATGGACTCCCGCTGCGCGAAGGCTGCGGTCACGCTGGGCGTTGCGGAATGCCTGCGCTTCGGCGTGACGAGCGTTTCGGATCTGTATTACTACCCCGAGGCGACGGCGCAGGTCCTGGCGCACAGCGGCATGAAGGGAAACATCGCGCTGTCGGCCTACCGCTTTATCGACGAAAACGAGCCGTTCGATTTCGATACGGACGAACAGTGCCGTGAGCTGTGCCGCGTCGTGGAAAAATGGCACGGCTATGACGATATGCGCATCCGCATCGACTGCGGGCTGCACAGCGAATACACCGGCAATTATCCGCTCTGGGAGGCACTGGCCGGCTATGCCGACGAAAAGGGGCTCGGTATGCAGCTGCGTCTGGCGCAGACACAGTCGGAGGTGGACGGCTGTCTCGACCGCACAGGTCTGACCCCCGCCGCGCTGCTCGGCTGTCACCGCCTGTTCCGCGCGCCTACAACGGCCGTCGGCTGCGGCTGCCTGACCGATGAAGATCGCGCGTTCCTCGGCAGATACCATGTCACCGCCGCCGCCACGCCCCTGTGCAGTGCGAAAAATGCCGAACCGTGCGCCGATATCCTCGCGTGCGTAAAGGCCGGCATGAATGTGGCGCTGGGTACGTGCGGTGTCGCCCACTGCGGCAGTATGGATATGTTCGAAACGCTCCGCGCCGCCGCGATCTCCGCCCGCGCGAGGGAGGGCCGTGCCGATGCGCTGCCTGCGTCGGCGGCGCTGATGATGGCGACCGTGTGCGGCGCGCGGGCGCAGGGGCGCAGCGCGCAATGCGGTATGCTCAAAGTCGGCATGGATGCCGACATCGTGCTGGTGGATTTCTCCGCCCCGCATCTGATCCCGTGCCATGACGTCCTGCGCGCGCTGACCTTCTGCGCACACGGCGGCGATGTCGCCATGACCATGGTGCGCGGCAGGATCCTGTACCGAAACGGGCAGTTCCCCACGCTCGACCCGGGCGAAGCCGTTCGGGAGCTGACGGAGTATGCCTTCGGCCGCCTGTTCAACGATAAGGAGTAAGCTATGTCCGATACATCGAAAAAACAAACTTTTCTGCATGGCACGGCGCTGCTGGCCATGGCGACCGTGGTGGTAAAGCTGGTCGGTGCGCTGTATAAGATCCCGCTCAACGGCATCATCGGCGCGCAGGGGTTCAGCTATTTCAACACGGCCTACGAAATTTATAATGTCCTGCTCATGATCTCCACAGCCGGGCTTCCCGTCGCCATGAGCCGCATGATATCCGAGGCGGGCACGCTGGGGCATTACAATCAGGTGCGCCGCATCTACCACACCGCGCGGACGCTGTTTATGACCATCGGCCTGATCTGCAGCCTGCTGATGACGCTGGGCTGCCACCGCCTGGCGCAATTCCAGCATCAGCCCGATGCCTGGGCGGCGATCGGTGCGCTCGGCCCGTGTGTGCTGCTGATCTGCATCATGTCCACCTTCCGCGGCTTCTTCCAGGGGCAGGGCAATATGCTGCCCACCTCCGTCAGTCAGGTGATCGAGGCCGTGGTCAAGCTGGTGGCGGGTATGCTGGCAGCCATGGTGCTGCTGAAGCTGACAAACAGCATCCCGCTGGCGGCCGGCGGCGCGATCCTGGGCGTGACCATCAGCTGCATCGTCTCGTCGCTGTTCCTGCTTGGCCGTTTCCGCCGCGCATACCGCGAGCTGCCCGTGACCGACGATGTGCCCCTGCCGTTCTGGACGACGGCAAAGCGCCTGCTCAAGATCGCCATCCCCATCACCATCGGGTCGGCGGGTCTGTCGTTCCTGATCATGATCGAAACGAACGTATTCATGGGGCAGCTGCTCGGACTGGGCTACAGTCAGGCGCGTGCGGATGCCATGAAGGGCATTTTTGACATGACCAAAACCATTTACAATATGCCCTGCGCGTTCATCACCCCCATCACGGTCAGCATCATCCCCGCCATTACCGAGTATCTGACACGCAAGGATCATGTGCAGGCCAGAGCGACGGGCGACTCCGCCGTGCGGGTAACGGGGCTGATCTGTATGCCGTGCGCCGTGGGACTGTTCGTGCTGGCGAAGCCCGTGACGGCGCTGCTGGGCGGCTATACGGGAGAAGATCTGGAGCTTGCGACCATTCTGATGGCCATGCTCGGCATCTGCGTGATCTTCAACGCCGTCGTTTTGCTGACCAACGCCATCATGCAGGCAAGCGGGCATGAAAATCTTCCCGTGATCAACACGTTCATCGGCGGCATCCTGCGGCTGGTCGCCGTGTATTTCCTGGCCGGCAATCCCCACATCCATATCGTCGGCACGACCATCGGTTCGCTGCTGTGCTACATCACCATCATGGTGCTCAACCTCGTGACGATGGCGCGCGTCGTGCCCGATCCGCCTGCCGTTATGCGCAATCTGCTGCGTCCGCTGCTGGCGGCCGTTATCATGGGCGTGTTCGCGTTCGCCGCGTGGAAGGGCGTGCTGCTGGTGATGGGGGACGATGCGGGGCGGATCATCCCGTGCCTTGTCCCGATCGCAGTCGGCGTGGTGGTTTATGCGATCGCCGCCGTGCGGCTCAAGGCCATTACCCGTGCGGACTGCCTGCTGCTGCCCAAGGGCAAGAAGATCGCCGATTTTCTGCATCTGTAAAAAGGAGAATTCCCATGAACAAGTCACAGCTGCTGCGTATCGCGGCAGAGCGCGCCGGGATCGCGCAAAAGGACGGCGAGCGTTTTCTCAACGCCGTGATCGACACCATATCCGCCGCACTGGAAAGCGGAGAGCGGGTGCAGCTGTCCGGCTTCGGCACGTTCGAGACGAAGCAGCGCAGCGCAAAAGTCGGGCGTGACCCGCGCAGCGGCGAGTCCATCGCCATCCCCGCTGCCCGCGTGCCTGCTTTTAAGCCCGCCGAAGGGCTGCGCACGCGCGTTGCAAAATAAGGAGGAAAAGATATGCGTCTGGATAAATATCTGAAAGTATCGCGCCTCATCAAGCGGCGCACCGTGGCCAACGAAGCCTGCGACAACGGCCGCATCAGCGTCAACGGGCGCGTGGTCAAGGCAAGCTACGAGGTCAAGGTCGGCGATCGCATCGAGATCGGCATGGGTACGCGCACCGTGGCGGTGGAAGTGCTGCAAATCAGCGAGACTGTCCGCAAGGACGATGCCTGTGCCATGTACAAAGAGGTCTGACGGCCGCCGTTTCCCACGCAAAGGAGAAAACTATGCAGATCCTGTTTTCCACAGAGGCGTTTGCCGTATGCGTCAAGCCCGTGGGCATGGAGTCCGAACATGAAGTGCCGCAGTGCCTGTCCGCACAGCTGGGCGGGGAATTCCTCCCCGTGCATCGGCTGGATCGGAACGTCGGCGGCGTGATGGTTTTCGCGCGGACGCGCCCTGCGGCCGCTGCGCTGAGCAAATGCATACAGGAAGGCACCATGATAAAGGAATATGTCGCCATGGTACACGGCCTGCCGCCGACGTGCGGCGACTGGACGGATCTTCTGTGGAAGGACAGTGCGAAGAACAAGGTCTACACGGTCAGCCGTATGCGAAAGGGCGTGAAGCAGGCGCGTCTGGAATACCGCCGCCTGACCGATACCGCGCCCGCGACGGTGCAGATCCGCCTGCATACCGGCCGCAGCCACCAGATCCGCGTGCAGTTCGCCTCGCGGGGCTATCCGCTGCTGGGAGATCATCGCTACGGCGCGCGGGACGACTGCGAAGAACCGCGCCTGTTTTCCTGCCGCCTGCGCTTTCGATTGGGTGGGCGCGACTATTGCTTTACCGCGCTGCCCGAATGGGCAGATCATCTGATGGATTTGTGAAAATTGCACAAAAATCAGCGGTGATTTTCTCTCTGCTTCATACTTACTTAATAGAAAAACGATTGATTTTTCTGCGTCTACGCGATATAATAACAGCGCAGACAGCAAACGATGTGCTTTTTTCTTTTTCACCTCTCGTAGCAAAATCCCCGACGTCATCCGGTCAATGACGTCGGGGACCTCCTTTTTTACGGGAAAGCCGCGCTCACATGGCGGCCTTGACGGTGCCGATCAGAATGTCGCCCGCAACGACGCGATCCTCTGCGGCAAAGCCGTCGGCAAAGTTATCCGAATAGATGACCTGCGCATTGGGGGGAAACTCGTCGTCACCCTCCCAGACCAGAACCTGCATCTGATAGCCGCCGATCAGGTCAAATCGGTATCCCGCGTCGCCGTGCGGCAGAGGCGTTGCGCCCATTTTCTCGCAGGCGGCTTTGAAAGCGGCTATCCTTGTGCCGAATGTGAACGCGGCGCGCGTCAGCACGCGGCCGGTATACGGCTGCATATACATTTCGCCCCACGGCATTTCGCGGAACGTCTTCCACGTGCCGCCCCATGCCACATCACGGCTTTCGAGCAGGTAGCGCAGTAAAAATGTCTGCGTCGGCAGCGGCGGCAGCGCTCCGCCGTCGGCGGCGGTGATGGCATAGTTCGGATGAGAAACGGAAAATTCCCTGCCCAGAAGCTTCAGATGAAAGGCATTCCCGTCCCAGCGGACATGGGAAAGCCGCGCGCAAACCTGCGCCGGGTCAAGGGTGCGGAACTTTTCCGCATAATGGGCAAAGGGAACTTCTTCTTTGTGATTTTCGATTTGCATATCGTATCCTCGTCATTCGTGTAATTCCAGATGCAATCCGTCCGGGTCACGGAAAAAGGTCAGACGACGGCCGGGTCTTCGAACAGCTCCTGCGTCACGTCGCCGCATGATATTGCACACCCGGTATATCAGATCTCCTGTACGCAGTTGGGGAACAGACTGCGGTCGGTATGCGGCAGGAAGCACGCCGCCACGAACGAGTCCATATATCCCGGGTAAGTGGAAAGCTCCAGATAGGTCATATTCGCGCCGACTTCGGCGCATTTTGCGGCTGCATCGTCGCCGAGCACCATGGCGTAAGCGCCCGCAAGGGAAGAGTTGCCGATATAGTGGAATTTTTCAAGTTCCACATCGGGGAACATACCGATATTGACGGCGTTTTTCATGTTGATGCCGCTGCCGATGCCGCCCGCGACGTACACTTCGTCGATGCACTCCACCGTCATGTCCACGCTTTGCAGCAGCGTGTCGATCGCGGAGAAGATCGCGCCCTTGGCACGGATGAAATTGTCGATATCGACTTCGTTGATGGAAATTTCGCGCCCCGTTTCGCTTTCGTGTGCGTCGGCCAGAACGAAGCGCCCCATGCCGTGCGCATCGCGCCGCACGCGCGCGCCCTCGCGGACGAACAGGCCGCGGGCATTGATGATCCCGCAGCGGAACAGCTCGGAAATGATGTCGATGATGCCGCTTCCGCAGATGCCGACGGGCTTTTGCCCCGCATCGCCGATGACGGTCAGGGTCGGGTGCATGGTCGCCCTGTCCAGAACGCAGGCTTCGATCGCGCCGTCGGTCGCGCGCATACCGCAGGAAATGTCGCCGCCTTCAAAGGCGGGGCCTGCCGAGCACGCGCAGCTCATGAGGAAATCCCGATTGCCGAAGACGATCTCGCCGTTCGTGCCGAGGTCGATGAACAGGCTCATTTCCTCCCTGTTCCAGATCCCGGCGGCCAGTGTACCCGCCGTGATGTCGCCGCCGACATACGAGCCGATGTTCGGCGCGATGCGCACGGTCGCAAGCGGGTTCGCGGGCAGCTTCAGGTCACCCGCCAGCAGATCATCCCAGCCGAAGAAGCTGGGGATATACGGCTCCATGCGCACGTTCTGTGCGTCTACGCCGACAAACAGGTGGTTCATGGTCGTGTTGGCCGCCACGCACAGCCGCAAAATGCTGCGCGCAGAGATCTGCGCCGAGTGGCACAGGTTTGCGATCAGCGGTGTCAGCGTTTCTTTCAGGATGGCATCCTGCAATTTCTTTTTGCCGCCGCTGCGCCCCTGCTCGATGATGCGGTTGATCACATCCGCGCCGTAGCGGATCTGGCCGTTGCCCGCGGAACCCTTTGCAAGGATATTCCCGTTTTCCAGATCGACGAGCACCATGGTAACGGTGGTCGTGCCGATGTCAACGGCGCAGCCGACGACAGCCGTGTCGGCGGGGTCGCAGACCTGCATACAGAAAAATGTCCCGTCGCGCACCTCGCCCTTGACGCACACGCGCCAGTTGTTTTCCCGCAAGACGGTGGCCAGTGTGGCCATCACGGGGAACGCAACGGTCACGTGCGGCGTGCCGAACGCCTCCTGCACCGCGCGAACAAGACGCTCGTTGTCGGGCATGGTGTCTTCCAGTGACGGCTCGGACAGGGTGAGCACGGCGGCGCGGAACTGATTGTCAAATGAAACGCCCGCCTCGCGCAGCTGCTGCTGGCATTTTTCGAAGATCGCGACTTCCTCGGGGGAGGACAGGTCGGCGGTCTTCATGCGGGAACGGTATGCGCCCGCGATGTCGGGCACGAAAACGGTGCAATCGCCCGCGACCTTCGTGCAGCATGCCAGCCGCCAGCCGTCATTGTATTCCTCGCCGGAGATATGTCTGGACGGTGCGGACTCCACCGCCCCTTCCACCAGCTTCACGCGGCATTTGCCGCATGAGCCGTTGCCGGAGCAGGGTGCGTCGATGGCCACGTTGGCGCGGCGCGCCAGTTCCAGCAGGTTATCTCCTGCGTTGCATTCGATGATAACGGGGCTTGCGCCCTCGATCTGAAAGGTTACTTTCATGCGCTTCCTCCTGAAATGAAATGGTTTTGCAACACATATGCACAGGAGCGGCGCCCTGTGATGTGTCCTTGTAGTTCTTCTGACTTATGCCTCGGGCAAAACCGTTTCTGCCTTCTCGGGGGATGCCCCAATGACCGGCTTTCGCCGACGGAACGGTTTCTCGGCATTTACAGCACTTTCGTGCGGGGACTTGCACCCCATTCTCTTTTTAAGCTCCGCAGCCGCAAAGCGCACCGCGGAGCCACAAGAACAAGCTGTGGGTGATTATGGGATCTGCGCCTTTACAGGCGTGCTCCGGGGGAATTCGCATCCCCCCGGAGCGGAAAAAGTGTTACATCAGAGGCTCCAGGCCGAGCACCGGGTGACCCTTTTCGGCCAGCCAGGCATACAGCTCTTCGCAGTCGGTGGTGATGGTCTCGTCGGCGACCATGTCGGCAAAGTTTTCAATGCCGTACAGCTCGCGCGCGGTCTTGTTCAGACGCTCGCCGACATCGTCTTTCAGCTCCTTGGGCATCCAGACGATACGCTCGATACCGCCTTCTGCGGCGCAGAACTTTTTGGAAGAAATGAAGTGACGGCCATGTCCCATATAGCCGGGGGTCTGCACGCCGCCGCCGGTGCAGGAGGCCAGCTCGCCGAAGGTCATGCCGGAGGGGGTCATGCCCTTGTATTCGCGGTTGACGATGATGACACCGTTCGACACGGGCTCAATGCCGCAGATGCATTCGAAGCAGCCGCAGGAGGTCATCGGGTCTTCCAGAATGGAGTACAGCGTGACATTTTCCACCGCGCCGTGGGTCGCGTCGGCGACCATGCGGTTGACTTCTTCATAGCGACCCGTGCGCTCGTCCAGCAGACCCTTCTTTTCGATGGGCTGGCACGGGCCGTTGGGATCGAGCTCGTTGGTCGCCTTGGCATCCAGCCAGCTGACCGCGCCGCACAGACCCAGACGTTCCGGCGTGACCACGCAGCAATGCGCGGGCGCGAAGCTCTGGCACAGGATGCAGGTATAGTAGCGATCCACAGACTCGTCGGTCATGGATTCCAGACGGTCGTCGCGCTGCGTATAGCGCGGCATGGCGATCTCGTCGCGGAACTTTGCGGATTCGACGGGGTCGGTGATGATCGTGACCTGGCACTTGTCCACCACGGCATCAAACTCGTCCATGATCATCACATACAGCACCTCGGCAAAGTGGCGGATGGAAAGCCCCGCTTCAAACGCTGCGTTGGAAACGCGCACGCGGACCTGATTGCGCTGGCCGGTGTGCATCACGCCTTCCATATAGTTGAACCAGGCGTGGAATTTCCGCTCAATGACGGACTCGAAGTCCACCTGCATCTTCTTGCCCGCGACTTCCACGAACGTGCCCAGCGCCAGAT
>CAZIGE010000042.1:0-16279 GCA_964538475.1 uncultured Oscillospiraceae bacterium
TTCTGTCATCGCGAGCCTGTGTGAACAGGCGTGGCGATCTCCTGCGGGGCGGGAGCGAAAGGGTGAGATTGCCGCGGCATGTTTCATGTCTCGCAATGACAAAGTAATAAACTTCGCTCCTTGCAACGACATGGGCGGGGACGCAATACGGGGCGGACGAAAAAAAGCGCACAAAAAGAAAAAAATTCATAAAATAACGCATAAGCGACTTAAAAACGTTGACAAACGCGTTTGCGAAGAGTATAATTATATCGTGGAGGTTTATCCGACGGCTTTTCGGATAAACAGGAAAGGTCAGTTTTTTTAATTTTTACGATTCGTCGGGGTGCTCGACGGCGAATCGGGATAATTGCGAGTACGGGAGGATTTTTTATGAAGAGGAGAAAGTTGCTATTCGCAACGCTCGTTTGTTGCCTGATTGCCATGCTTTCGGGCTTTTCCGCTTGCGGCGAAAATCCCGGGGCGAATTCGAGTTCGAGCTCGAGTTCGAGCGGGGTGACGTGCGAGCATGAACTCGAAACGATTGCAGGGAAAGCCGCGACGTGTACGGCGGACGGATTTTCGGAAAGCAAGGTGTGCACGAAGTGCCACGAGGTGGTTGAAGAACCGACGGTGATTCCCGCGCTCGGGCACGATTTAAGCTATTCGTCCACAAAGACGGAAGCGACTTGTTCGAGTAAGGGTCTCGACGTGTACGCTTGTTCGCGTTGCGATCATACGGAAGAAAAAGAGTCCGAGATGAAGGAGCATACCGTCGAAACGATCGAGGGGAAAGCCGCGACGTGCGAAGAGAGCGGTCTTTCGGACGGAAAGAAGTGTTCCGTCTGCCAAGAAATTCTCGAGAAGCAACAAGTAATCCCCGCGCTCGAGCATACGCCCGAGAAGGTTGACGGAACTGCCGCGACCTGCACGAAGGACGGACTTACGGACGGAAAGAAATGTTCCGTTTGCCAAAAGATTCTCGAAGAGCAACAAGTAATTCCCGCGCTCGAGCATACGCCCGAGAAGGTTGACGGAACTGCCGCGACCTGCACGAAGGACGGACTTACGGACGGAAAGAAATGCTCCGTCTGCCAAAAGATACTCGAAGAGCAACAAGTGATCCCCGCGACGGATCACAGCTATAGAGAAGTGATCTCCGTTGAGGCTACGTGTACTTCGTATGCGTCCGTGACATATGCGTGCGAACACGACGGGTGCACCGCGACGAAGACGGAAACGGACGTTGAGGCGGGATATGCCGCGCACGACATGAAATGAATCGAGATGCGCGCGCCTACGTGCACGCAAGCGGGAAGCGAAACGAAAAAGTGCGAGCATTGCGACCACGAGGAAACGACAGAAATTAAGCCCTCGGGGCATACGGAAGTCAAGATCGAGGGGAAAGCCGCGACGTGCGAAAACAGCGGACTTTCGGACGGAAAGAAGTGCTCCGTCTGCCAAGCGATTCTCGAGGCGCAAAAGGAAATCGCCGCGCTCGGACACGATTGGGGCGAAGAACAAACGATCGCCGCGACGTGTACGGCGCTCGGCTATACGAAAAAAGTCTGCACTCGTTGCCAAGAGGAAGACAAATCGAACTATACCTCTAAAACGGCGGAGCATACGTGGGTTGCCGCGACGTGCGAAGAGGACGGATATTGCAGCGTGTGTCAGGCAAAAGGCGAAACCGCCAAGGGACATACGTATTCCGACGAAGAAGGATACGTGAGCGTAACGAAAGCGACGTGTACGAAAGACGGCAAAAAGGTGTACACCTGTACCGCCGAAGGTTGCACGCACACGAAAGAGGAGAAAATAGCCGCGCTCGGGCACAAGAAGGCGGAAAACGATACGGGGACGTATCAAAAGATTGCGGGCATGACGTGCTATTACGAGCATGCGTATACGTGCACGGAATGCGAGGCGTCTTTCTCGTACGAGGCGGAGAACGTTTACATACATAAATGGGGCAATAAAGCGAAAATCGACGTGCACGCCGATTGCACGCACGAGGAACAAAGAACGTATACCTGCGGGGATTGCGGCGAAACGCAAACGGTGACGGGAGATACGAATCCCGACGCGCATACGTGGGTAAGCGTGACTGATAACGAAAACGCGACGCACGAATGTTCGGCTTGTCACGAGACGAAATACGAAACGTCGTACACGGGAAATTCGGCGAACGTATCCGCAAACGATTTGCAAAAATCGACGGAGCTTAATTTAAACGGCACGAGTATATTCTTCGACGACAAGTCGAAAGAGGCGCTTAGCGGGAATACTAACGTGAGCCTTTCCGCGCAAAGCGTGACGGACGACGACGTAACGATTAAAGACGAAAACGACGTATTGCAAGAGGGAAGCAAAATCTTCTCGTTGACGGCACAAGGCGGAAACGGAGAAAATCTTGCGTCGAAAGATAATTTAAACGGCGGCACAATCACAGTGAAATTGCCGTTCGAGCTTTCCGAAGGGGACGATCCCGAAAACGTGATCGTGTTCTACATCAATAGCGAAGGCAATCTCGAAGCGATTAAAGCCAAGTATTTCGAAGAGGACGGAAAAGGCTACGTGACCTTTACGGTGGAGCACTTCTCGTACTATACGGTGACGAGAATTACGCCCGAGCAAAGATGTAGTTATTACGGACACGCGTACGAGGAAACCAAAGTAGAAGCCACTTGTACGGCGGACGGGTATACGTACGTTTATTGCCGTCGTTGCGAACATAGCGACACGAAAGACGTCGTAAAAGCGACGGGGCATGAGAAAAAGACGATTTCCGTCGCCGCGACGTGTACGAAGGACGGCAGAAGCGGTTGGGAATGCGAAATCTGCGGACACGAAGAAATTACCGTAGAACACGCGAAGGGACATTCTTTCAAGGAAGGAAAAACGGTCGACTCGACGTGTAAGGCGGCGGGATATACGCAGTACGATTGTGAAAACTGCGATGCGTCTTATCAAATCAAAATTCCGCAACTTTCGCACGAATTCGAGACGCAAACGGTGGTCGAGCCTACGTGCGTGACCGCGGGTTACACGATTTTGAAGTGCAAACACTGCGACCATTCGTATAAAACGAACGTCGTGAAGCCGAGCGGGCACAACCACGTTCAAACCAAGATCGTAAAGCCTACGTGTACGGAGGAAGGGTACACCGAATACACCTGCAGCGAGTGCCTGACGGCTAAGTATACGACGGACAGGACCGCGCCTACGGGGCATACGCTTGTAGAAACGAGCAGAGTGAACGCGACGTGTAAGGAAGCGGGCAAAATCGACTACGCTTGCGCTTGCGGACACACGGAGAGCAAAAAAATCGCAAAGCTTTCGCACGAGTACGAGGGCAAAGTAACCGCGCCCACGTGCACGGAAGAAGGTTATACGACGTATACCTGCAAACACGGTTGCGGAGACGAATACGTGGCGGACAGAACCGCGGCTACGGGACACGAATACGACGCCGTGGTGACAAAGCCTACCTGCACGCAGGAAGGCTATACGACCTATATTTGCAAGCACGGTTGCGGGCACGAATACGTTTCCGACAGAACGGAAAAGATCGCGCACGCGTGGGATCTTCAAACTCCCACTTGCGGCAAGGGGCAGACTTGTACCGTTTGCGGCGCGACGGGCGCGGCGGCTACGGGCAACCATACGTGGCAAGACGGCAAATGCTCGGTTTGCGGCGAGAACGGTTGCGAACACGACTACGAAGCGGTGAAAACCGTTGCGCCGACGTGTTCTTCGGCGGGATATACCGTATATCGTTGCAAGCACAATTGCGGAAGCGAAATTCAAAAGGATTTCGTTCCGGCTACGGGACACGAATATAACACCGCGGTGACAAAGCCTACCTGCACGGCGGAAGGCTATACGACGTATACCTGTAAATACGGTTGCGGACACACGTATAAAGCGGATATCACAAGCAAGATCGAACATGCGTGGGATATTCAAGCGCCGACCTGCGGCAAGGGGCGGACTTGTACCGTTTGCGGCGCGACGGGCGCGGCGGCTACGGGCAAACATACGTGGGAAAACGGCGAATGTACCGTTTGCGAAAAAGTTTGCGAACACGATTGGGAGAGCGAACAAATCGAAGCGACCTGCCAAAAGGCGGCGTATACGATAAAGACTTGTAAGATTTGCGGAAAGGTAGAAGAGGAAGCGATCGAGGGCGCAACGCTCGGCGAGCACGACATGCAGAAAACGGAAACCGTTCTCGCTACGTGCAAAGACGGCGGCTACGAATTGTGGACGTGCAGCGTTTGCCATAAGGAAGAAAAGCGCGAAGAGACCGAAAAGACCGGGGTGCATAAGTACGACAAAGACGGCGTTTGCGTAGGTTGCGGCAAGAAGAAGGCGGACGAGACCGCGTTCTATGCGAACCTTGTGGACAGTTTGAAATCCGAAGCGTACACGTTGAAAGTAAAAGACATCGCCGTGACTTGCACGACGAACGTAAGCGATGCGAGCGGTAGCCTGACGGAAGCGCAAATCATAGAAAAGTACGGCAAAAACAGCTCGATTTATCGCAGCTACATGTATAGCAAAGAAGAGGTAGCGGTAGAGGGCACGGAGCTTTTGCTCGGCATCGATAAAGACGGGCATATTTACGGCGAAACGACCGTGAAAGTGAAGATCACGACGTGGAGCTATGAAGACGAAACGGGAACGTGGAAGAAGGTCGTGCAAATCGGCACGTCTCAAATGTTCGTTGTAAACGGCTACGTATACCTTTCGAATCTTTCGGACGAAGGAAGCGACGAGAAAGAAGAATATTATCAATTTGTTAGTATAGACGCCGTGTTAGAGCCGATGAACATGAGCGAGGATATGATCGCTTCGATCTTGAAATGGTTGAACGGCGACATGCAAAAACTCATGCAAACGCTTTCGACGAAGAACCAAAAGGCGTTGAACGGCGTGCTTTCCGCGATGTTCGAACTCGTGTTCACGGAAGAAGAGACGGAAAGCGGCGTGACGCTTACGCTCGATATCGACAAGCTTGACAAAATCAACAAGTTGCTCGGCGAAAAGTCGGTGGAAGAGACGATTGACGAATTGCTCGGTCTCGGCAGATTCAGAACGTTCACGGGCGCGATTTTGAGCGTTATGGACACGAAAGTGCCCAAGGCGGTGGAAAAACTCGAAACGTACGGCGTGACCTTCGACGAGTTCTTCGAAGCCGTGGATAAATTAACCCTTTCCTTAACGGGCGAATCGTATGCGCTCGGCGATATGTTCGACGAAGCGGTGGAAACGTTTAAGGACTACACCGTTGCGGAAGTGCTTGCGTTCGTATGGAACGAAGTGACGTCGTCCGCTCTGGCGAGCAATTCGTGGTTCAACGTCAACTTCTCGGGAAGCTCGCACGGAACGACTTCGCTGCAAGGCTCGTCCGACGAATTCTCCGAAGACGATCTCGAAGGCGTGGATTATCTGATTACGTTGGAAAATAACGGCGAACTTTCCGTAACGTACAAATTGACGTTTGCGGGCACTGCCGCCGACGACGTAATCTTCTCGCTTACTCAAGAAGACAGTAACGGCGCGATGTCGATGCTTCAAGAAGGCAAAGCGAGCGCGGTGTTTAAGAAATATTCGTTCACGGTGCAGGCGGGCGAGACGATCGGTCTTCGATTCACGGCAAGCGGAGATTTCACCGCAAGCGTAAGCTTCGAGAAGACGATTGCGATCCCCGAAGACCAAAAGCTCACGGCGGACGCGATGAAGTCGATGTATAGCTCGATTTTGGACGTGTTGGAAGAGAACACCGCGTATGACTTGATTCTTGCGATGCTTCCTTCGTCCGTTGTAGGCGACATGACGGCGGAAGATCTTTCCGCAACGATCAGTCAAGTCGCGAGCATGATTAAAACCATGGGCGGTTTGACGATTGCGGCGGATAAGGACGGCACGTTCAAGAACGTGACGTTGAACTTGAAGGATATCCCCGTTTACCAGTACGATTACTCGATCAGAGACGATAAGGGAAATTCCGTCTCGTTCGGGAACAGTATAACGATTTCCGCGACCGCGATTTTGACGCAGAGCGAAGGGGCGGAAGTAGATCCCGGGGATCTGGAGAAGCTTTTCGCGTTCGGCGAGGACGGCGAAAAGACGATCACGGGCAAATATCACGGCTATGACGTGACGATGAAGGCGACGATCAAAAACGGAATTATTTCCAAAATTTCCACGGTCGGAGAATTTTCGATTACGTACGGCGCGGCGTTCGATTATCCGTATTACACGTATTATCGCGGAGAAGACGCTAAGTCCGTCGCATACGTGATCGTGACGGAGAAGATGAAGTACACGTCTTCCTCCACCTCTACGGGCATGCTTTCTTGCGAGTCTGCGGGAAACGGGTTCTATCGATATTCTTTAAACAACGGTTCGAGCGGTCGGGCTCGTACGGCAACGTTTTGTTATTACGATGCGGAAGGGAACTTGCTGGAAAAGCGCGACGTAGACTCGGGCGATTACTCTTACTGGTTGATAAGCGCTTCGTATGCGGACATAAATTTGCTCTATAACCCGACGACGAAGGAGTTTGCCGTTTCCGACGGAACGAGCGAGGGAGAGGCGCAGAAAACGTATTATTACGATTTCGAATCCCGTAACTGGAAAGAAGGCGACGGGGACGCTTGCGGCGTTACGAGAACGTCTTACGAATCGGAGAACGGAGAAACGTATTACCTCTATACGGCGAAATTGCACGATTACATAAACGGAACGACGAACAATAAGTTGTGCGATAAGAGCAACTGCCTCGAAGGGTTGCAACATTCTTACGTTTGCCCGACGTGCAAAAAGACCGCGTATTCGTATGTGGAAAAGGTAGAAGAGCACATCGTCGAGGGAAGTGCGGCGGATTATACGAAAGAGCTTCTTAGCCAAAGCGTTTGCGGCGGCACGCTTACGATCGAGCATTGTCTTTGCGGGGAAGAGATTATAAAGGTGTCGGAAGGCGGCTGCGTGTTTAGCGAGAGATCGTCGACGACTTCTTGGGACGAGGAGAGCAAATCTTGCTACGACGAGACGTTCACGGCATACTATTGCAACGTCAACGAGAGAATCGACGAGAACGGCAATAAAGTGCAATACGAGTGCAACTACACGTACGTTTTGCGCACGTGGAAGAGCAAAGACTCTACGTGCAAGGTAACAAGCCACGTGGCGTACTATTTCGGCTTGGATTCGGATACGGACGTGAACGATGGCGATACGAGAGCGATGCTTCGCGCCAAAACCCCCGATTATTCGAGAAATACCGAGTTAGACGAGTATGACCACGAATATAAAGGTTATAAGAATGTCGTCGGAGATTGGACGTATAACTCGGCTACGGGAAAATGGGTGCAAGAGTCGTATTACGGGTATCCTTGCGACGATTGCGGATATTGGCGGTATGTAAGCATAGAAAAGCGGGAAGAGGTGTTGGACGGAACAAAGCACGTTTCGGGCAAGTATCAACAAATCTACGCTTCGCAGTATGACGACGATGGCGATTGGCGCGTGACGGTTAAGGAATACGTGTACGTCAACGGCTATCAAAGAACGTTGAAATATACCGAGACGTTGTACGACGCGGACGAATACGACCGTCGCAAAACGCCGGACTTTGCAACGTATTTCAACTTCGGAACGACGTATAAGAAGCAGACGGAATACGTATATACCTATTCGAACGAGGATTCGTGCGAATGTATCGTGAAGAAAACCGTTCGCGAAAACGGGAGAGAATCGACGGAGCAATGGAACAGTAACACCCATTCCTATTATACGACGGCGTATACGGAGGAGTGTTGCAAGAAGTACAGTTATACGGAAGAGTGCTTGATTTGCGGCGACGTACACTCGTACACCGAGGAAAGGTCTCAAAACCATTACTTTACCGATAAAGAAGGTATGTTCGGTATCTGCGGCCGTTGCGGACTCTGCATGGATTTATCCTACGGGGAAAATTCTTACAAGACAATGCTTGCTTTGCGAAGCGGAATCCCCGCAAGCGACGAAAGCTACGTGTTGGAACTTGTCGGCGGAGGCGACGCTACGATTTCGATCGAGATCGCGAAACGCGAAAATCTTGAAACACTCGTTGCGTTCACGGATTATACGTATACGTCTTCGACGGGCAAACTCGTGATTTCGAAAGCGAAGATTTCCGCCGCGCTCGAGAACGCGAACGTGGAAAATCCCTGCGCGTATTGCTTGAAGATCACGGTCGGCGACGATTGCTACTACGTGCGTCTGCATGCCTATAAAAAGTCGGATATGTACGGATCGGGCAACGGTTGCGACGAATATTGCACGGACGACTATTTCTGCGAAGATTGCGGCTCGGGATTTACTCTCGAAACGCCCGGTAAGCATGTATATAAAATAGAGGAACTCTTTAGCGACGAGAATAGTAGCGTATATCAATTAACTTGCACGAAGTGCGGGAATTCGGAGATTAGTTTCTGTTCCGCGCACCGCTTCGCTTCGGTAAGCGAGACTCTTGCAAACAACGATTGGAAGTACACTTACACCTGCGAAATTTGCGGATTTAAGTATACGTGTACGCATAGCTACTATTACGATTCGGACTGCAACCGCTTCGAAAAGAGAGTGTATGCATTCGGCGTGAAGGACGGCGTTGCCGAAAAGGCGGCGACGGTGACAAGACTCATCGAAAAAGGCACGCACGAGTATTGGACGACGGGTAGCTCGGATACGACGAATTACACGGCGAACGGGTATACGAGAACGCGTACGACGACGTACAAGTGTGATCGTTGCGAACATATGTATACGGAAACGTACACGGAAACGTACGAATACTACCAAGGCTTCGAATTCCTGCTTTCGTCCGTGAGAACGAAGTGCGATAAAGACGAGAAGACGTACTATTACGAAAAAGTAGAGTATACGTATTCCGCCACCACGCGTTGCCAAGCTACGGTGAAGACGTACAAGGGCGAAAGCGAGACGGACGCGACGCTTGCAAGCACGAAAGAAGTGACGTTGCACTCTTACGAGACCGCCGATCATTCGCCTGCGAGTTGCGTGGAAAACGGCTACACGATTCAAAAGTGTGCGTTCTGCGATTACGAAAAGAAAGTTATCGAGTATGCGAACGGGCACGCTTTCGAGCGTCACGATGAAGACGGAAACGAGAGTTACGTTTGCTCGCGTTGCGGGTTGGAAAACACTACGTACGGCGACGGCGCGATGGCGTTTGAAGATTTAAGCGCGAAATACGGAAACGGCGAGTATTACGTGGTCGGAATTTGGAACGGCAAAAACTTTACGTATGACGTGGAGCTCGGCATCGTTCCCACAAACGAAAGCTACGAAATGACGAACGAACAGCTTTTCTCGTTGTCCGAATCCGATATGTATTTCAACGAGGATAAAACGTTGCTTTATATCAAAGTTTCCGCGGTGCGAGAAAAGGCGGCGACGTTGTTCCCTGATTTAGGCAAGTGCGAATGGATGCTTTCAGTCAACTGCGTGATGACGGGCGAGTTCGCTTACTACGGCGTGGATTACGGCATCGTTTTGGATTCGCACGTGTACGAATTGACGGAAACGCTTACGCCCGTCGATCCTTGCCGATGTGCGACGGTGAGAAATTACAAGTGCAAGCATTGCGGAAAGACGTATTCCACTTCGATCGTGGAAGGGCATAAGATGCAGGCAAAGCGTCATGTGTTCTCGAGCGAGGCGGGATACGTAACGTACGAAGAGTGCACCGTTTGCGGCTTGCAACAGAACGTAAAATACTGTTCACTTCATTGCGACTTTAATAGCGTTGAGGAGTATGTTGAAGGTACGGGGTATGTGTGGACGCATACATGCTCGCACGAGCATTGCGGCTTTGTGTATACCGTTCAATACGACGTGGCGATAACCTTGGGATGCTACACGTATACTTGCACGAAGTACGTATTTACCGATAGGATCGATTCTACGAAGAGCATTGCGTTGATCGACTATACTTCGTTGTCGTCGGAAAACCATACGTTTGAGACGATTACGAGCGGGAACGTGAAGACGGATGCTTGCACAGAGTGCGAATATTCTCAAAAGACAACCACAACGGAAGAGTACGAAGGAAGTCAACTTACTTTTAAGAAAGAGGTGACGATCGATACGAAGACCGGTGCGGAAGTGTATCGCGTGGAGTATACGTATATAAACGGCGGCACGACGATGAACGTGAAAGCGTATTCGTACGGAGTGTTGGTCGGTTCTTACGAAGCGCCGAATCCCGATTATACTTGGAACGCAGAATACGGGGCATGACGTCCGAATACAAACGGAATAAACAAAGCCTGCGGGGTGAATTGTTTCGCCTCGCAGGTTTTTTATGAGATTGCCGCCGTTCCCTCTGTCATCGCGAGCTTGCCTAAAGGCAAGCGTGGCAATCTCCTGCGGGTGACGTTTTTTTCTGTCATCGCGAGGCACGCTTTGGCGTGCCGTGGCGATCTCTTGCCGTGGCGATGCAGTAGCGTATGAGATTGCCGCGGTCGAACTTCGTTCTCCCTCGCAATGACAACGCGGGGAACTCGCTCCTCGCAATGACAATCTTTCTCGCAATAGCGGTGTCGGGCGTGCTTCCTCGCAATGACAACGCGGGGGAACTCGTCCTTTGCAATGACAACGCGGGGCACTTTTCGCAATGACAAAACGGCGAAAAATTTCACGTGAAAGAAAAAAAAGTTATCGCAATCGCTTGACGAACGGAAAAAAATAATGTACAATAAAGTAGCTTAAACCGAAAGAAGATTCTAACGGCGAAAGGGAAACGATAAAACACTTCTTCTCCTTTTGCCGTGCGGAAAAAAAGGAGAAATTTTTATGGAAACGGAAGAAAAGAGGATCGCCGTCGTGAGCGTGATCGTGTCCGACAGGAGCGCGAGCGAGGAGATCAACGCGCTGCTTTCCGCGTACGGGGAGTACATTCTCGGCAGAATGGGGATTCCGTACAAGGAAAAGAACGTGTCGGTGTTGTCCGTCGTCGTAGACGCGCCCGTAGAGGTGACGAACGCGTTGACGGGGAAGATCGGAAAGGTGAAAAACGTCAGCGTGAAAGCGTTGTTCGGAAAAATATAGGAGTGTTTTATGAAAAAAGTATTTGTTAAAATTTTAGCCGCGTTTTTGGCGGCGATGTCCGTGTTCGGCTTGGTCGCTTGCGGAAACGACGGCAATTCGAGCTCGAGCGGGAACGGCGAGAAAGCCGATCTTATGCCTATCGAGCCTGCGGCTATCGGGACGCTCGGTTACGACTATTATCTGGCGGCAGAGCCTGCGGCGAGCGCAAAGGTGAAGGCTTCGAAAAATTCCGATAAGCCTTTGTATATCGTTGCCGATTTGCAAAAGTTGTACGGCGGAACGAACGGGTATCCGCAAGCGGTGTTGGTGGTGAAAAACACCTTCCTCGAAGCGAACGGCGCGTGGGTGAAGTCGTTTATTGCGGACGTCAAAGATGCGGCGACGTGGTTGACCGCCGAAACGACGGAGATCGAGACGATCGTGACTGCCGTTTCGTCTTGTTTAACCGAGGGGCTTACGCCGTCCTTCAACAAAAACAATCTCACGAAGGACGTTATCGGGCGTTGCGGCGTGTATTTTACGGGCGCGCAGGAAGGAAAGGCGGAAGTGAACGCATTCCTTGCCGAGATGATCGGCGTGAGCGCGGGTTCGGCGAAAACCGTTGCGGATAAATTCTTCTATAGCAATTCGAGTTCGAGCGGGAACGACGAGACGGTGACCGCGAGCGTGTACATGCCCGACGGCGCGCCCGCGCTTTCCATGGCGAAACTAATGAGCGAAAAGAAAGACGGCGTCGCTTTTAACGTGGTGGACGCGTCTACGATTTCGACGTTTGTGACGGGTGAAAATCCCAAAGCGGATCTTTGCGTGCTTCCTTTAAACGCGGCGAGCAAGCTTTTGGGAACGGGAGAGACGTATACCATGCTCGGCACGGTGACGCACGGAAATTTGTATTTGCTTTCGCACGACGAGACGGAAACCTTTGAAAGCGGAACGGATTTAGGGCGTTTGGCGGGTAAGACGATCGGCACGATACAGATCAACAACGTGCCGGGGCTTACGTTGAAATTGTTGCTCGGTAAAAACGGCGTTGAATATTTTCAATACGTCGGGCAAGACGCTTGATTCGGAATGAGTGCATGAAGCAAACGACGAAAAAGCAAATAGTAAAAGCTTGCAAAAACGCCGCGTTTTTCGCGGCGTACGTTTGCGTGTTCGTTTGTTTTTGGAACGTTTGCCATAGGGCGGTGAAAAACGAGTATCTTCTTCCGCCGCTAAAAGAGATTTTGAAAGAGACGAAGTCGCTTTTTTCGGACGCGTCGTTTTACGCGGCGTTTCTAAGGAGTATGAAAAGGGTGCTTTCGGCGTTTTTTATCTCCTTTACGGTTGCCGCGTCTTTTGCGGTTGTCGCATACCTGTACCCGTTGTTCGAAAAAATATTCGCGCCTGTGATCGCGATTTTTCGCGCGTTGCCGACGATGGCGATCATTTTGATTATTTTGATTTTTTCCACGCCTTCCGACGCGCCGGCGATCGTGGCGTTTTTGGCGCTTTTTCCCGTTTTGTACACGGGGATTTTTTCCGCGCTTTCGGCGACGGACGAAAAATTGACGGAGATGTGCCGCGTTTATCGCGTGCCCGTCGTAAAACGAATTTTTTCGTTATATCTCCCGACCGCGCTTCCGCAACTGATCAGGCAGGCATCGGGGGGGATATCGTTTGCGATCAAGCTTGTCGTTTCGGCGGAAGTGGTCGCGAATACTTTTGTGGGCGTCGGGGGCATGATTCAACTTTCGAAAATGTATTTCGAAACGCCGAGAATGTTCGCGCTTACGATTCTCGTCGTGTTGACGGGACTGCTCGCGGAACTGATCGGGATCGTTTGCGCGCGCGCGGCGGCGAGGGGGGGCGAATGAAGATAGCGGGGCTTACGAAAAGGTACGGAGAGCGGACGATCTTTTCGAATTTTTCTTTGGAGATCGAAGAAGGTCGGATTTTGTGCGTTTTGGGCGAATCGGGTGGCGGAAAAACAACGCTTTTAAACGTGCTTGCGGGGTTGACGGAGTACGAAGGAACGTTGCAAGGCGTGCCGGACAAAATCGCCTACGTTTTTCAAGAGCCGAGGTTGCTTCCCCGTTTGTCCGTGCGGGAGAATTTGCGATTTGCGGGGGGCAGGGACGAGGTTATAGACGATGTCTTAAAAAAAACGGAAATGCTCGATAAAACGGAACGGAAGGCGGCGCGTCTTTCGGGCGGCGAGAAGCAACGCGTTTCCCTTGCGCGAGCGTTTGCTTCGGATTTTGAACTGTTGCTTTTGGACGAGCCGTTTTCCTCGCTCGATACGGGACTGAAAATTCGCATGGCGGAGACGTTCGCGGAGCTTTGGAAAGCGTACGGCGGAAAGCGCACCGCCGTTTTCGTGACGCACGATATAGAGGACGCGCTTATGCTTGCCGACAGGATCGTGGTTTTGAAAAACGGAAAAATATGTTTCGACGAGAAGACGAACCGCAGGAATTTCCCCGAACGGTACGGGGCGGCGTCGCCGATCGGAGATCGATTGCTTGAAAATTTACTCGAAGGAGTTTCTCATGGGATATAAGATCGTTAAAAAAACGGTGTTGAGCGAAAACGTTATTCGAATGGAAATACAAGCTCCGCTCGTCGCGAAAAAGGCGCTTGCGGGGCAGTTCGTGATTTTGCGCGCGGAAGAGGACGGGGAACGAATCCCGTTGACGATTTCGGATTACGACAGGGAGAAAGGGACGGTTTGCGTCGTTTTTCAAACGGTCGGCGCGACGACGCAAACGCTCGGGCGCAAAAAAGAAGGCGAAACGATTCCCGATTTCGTCGGCCCGCTCGGCACGCCGACGAAGATCCGTGCGGGGAAAATCGTAGTGGTCGGCGGCGGGGTAGGTTGTGCGATCGCGTTGCCCGCGGCAAAAGCTTTTCGAAACGCGGGGGCGGAGGTGTTTTCCGTGATCGGGTTCAGAAATAAAGCCGCGGTGATTTTGGAAGAAGAATTTAGGCGCGCTTCGAGCGCCGTGTTCGTGACGACGGACGACGGGAGCTGCGGCGAGAAGGGCAACGTCTGCCTGCCTTTGAGGCGCTTGCTCGAGACGGAGAAGATCGACGAGGTGTTGACGATCGGACCGATCGCGATGATGAAATACGTCGCGCTTACGACGAAGGAGTTCGGCGTGAAGACGATCGCGAGCATGAACCCTATCATGATCGACGGCACGGGCATGTGCGGAGGATGCAGATTGACGGTGGGCGGCAAGACGAAATTCGCATGCGTGGACGGACCGGAGTTCGACGCGCACGAGATCGATTTCGAAGAGGCGGCTTCGCGGCTTAGCGCATATGCCGAATTCGAGAGGAAAGAACGCGAAAAAACGTGTAATTTGTTTTTAAAGGAGACGGATAAGTGAAAACCTTCAACGCTTCGCCTAAAAAGACGCCGATGGCGATGCAGGACGGCGAAAAAAGAGTGAGCAATTTCGACGAGGTCGCGCTCGGGTATACCGAAGAGGAAGCGATTTTAGAGGCGCGGCGGTGTTTACACTGCAAAAACGCGCCTTGCGTGAAGGGGTGTCCCGTCGGGGTGAATATCCCCGCGTTTCTCGCGCTTGTTTCGGAAGGGGATTTCGAGGGAGCGTACGAAGAAATAGAAAAATCGTCCTCGCTCGCCGCGATTTGCGGGCGGGTATGTCCGCAGGAAACGCAGTGCGAGGGGAATTGCACGCGCGGCGTAAAAGCAGGGTGCGAATCCGTCGCGATCGGGCGGATAGAACGGTTCGTAGCGGAATACGGCGCGAAAGAACGCGTTGTCGAAACGAAAGAAAACGGCGGAAAAGTGGCGATCGTCGGTAGCGGACCTGCGGGACTCTCTTGCGCGAGCGAACTAAAAAAAGCGGGGTATGCCGTCACGATTTTCGAGGCGTTGCACGAGGCGGGCGGCGTGTTGACGTACGGAATTCCCGAGTTTCGTCTGCCGAAAAAGATCGTGAAGCGCGAGATAGAGCGTTTAAAAGAGACGGGCGTGAAAATCGAGACGAACGTCGTGATCGGGCGCACCGTGTCCGTGAAAGAACTTTTCGACGAATACGGCTTCGACGCGGTGTTTATAGGCTCGGGGGCGGGGCTTCCGAAATTTATGGGGCTCGAAGGCGAAAACGCCAAGGGTGTGTATTCGGCGAACGAATTTTTGACGCGAATCAACCTTATGGGCGCGTATAAAGACGGCGCGAAAACGCCCGTGTATACGGGGAAAAGAGTGGCGGTCGTCGGCGGCGGAAACGTCGCGACGGACGCGGCGCGTTGTGCGAGACGTTCGGGCGCGGATACGTACATAGTATATCGGCGCGGAGAGGAAGAACTTCCCGCAAGAAAGGAAGAGGTCGAACATGCGAAAGAGGAGGGCGTTGTTTTCAAGTTATACACAAATCCCGTGCGAATTTTGAAGGACGAAGATCCGAAATCTCCCGCATACGGGTTTGTTCGCGGCTTGGAGTGCGTGCGAACGGAGCTCGGCGAAGCGGACGCGAGCGGAAGGCGTTCTCCGAAAGAAGTTGCGGGCAGTGAATTCGTTTTGCCCGTCGATTGCGTGATTATGGCGATCGGAACGTCGCCGAATCCCTTGCTTGCGATGACTACGGAAGGACTCGAAACAAAACCGAGAGGGGAAATTTACACGAACGAACGCGGCGAAACCTCTTTAAGCGGCGTGTTCTGCGGCGGCGACGCGTCAACGGGTGCGGCAACGGTCATCAAAGCCATGGGGGCGGGCAAGCTCGCCGCAAAGAGCATAGACGAATATGTCAGAAAAAAAAGAAGAGCGTAAAAGCTCTTTTTTTTACTGCTATTGTGTTTTCTTCTTTGTCGTTGCCTTTCCGCTCTGTCGTCGCGAGGGCGTGCGCCTTGGCGCACGCCCGTGGCGATCCCCTGCCGAGGCGACGTAATAGCATATGAGATTGCTTCGCTAACGCTCGCAATGACAAAAAGAGAGGCAATGACAACGTGGAAGGGCGAGATTGCCGCAGTCGAACTAAAGTTCTCTCTCGCAATGACAGTATTATCCCCCCCCCATGTCATTGCGAGGGAGCACGCATACTGTGCGCGACCGTGGCAATCTCAATGAGGTTGCTTCGCTAACGCTCGCAATGACAGAATAGTAACAAAGACAAAAAAGTGTCGCCTAATAATATATTAGACGACACTTTATATGAAGATTATA
>CAZIGE010000043.1:0-8702 GCA_964538475.1 uncultured Oscillospiraceae bacterium
GCTATCCCGGCTGGCATATCGAATGCTCCTGCATTTCCATGAAGCATCTGGGCGAAGATCTGGATATTCACGCAGGCGGCATCGACAACGCCTTCCCGCACCACACCAACGAGATCGCACAGTCGGAAAGCTATCTGGGACACAAGTGGTGCAATTACTGGTTCCATGTCCACCATCTGAATACCGACAGCGGAAAAATGAGCAAGTCCAAGGGGGAATTCCTTACCGTTTCGCTGCTGGAAAGCAAGGGCTATGACCCGATGGCCTACCGCCTGTTCTGCCTGCAAAGCCATTATCGCCGCAATCTGGTATTTTCCTGGGAAAATCTGGACAATGCCGCGACAGCGTATGAAAAGCTGGTCGCGAAGATCGCTGCGCTGAAACAGGAGGGCGAGGTGGACACAGCCGTGCTGGCACAGCTGAAAGAGCGGTTCTCCAACGCTCTCAACGGCGATCTGAATACTTCTCTTGCGGTCACGGCACTGTATGATGTGCTGAAGGCAAAATGCTCCGACGCGACGAAGCTGGCCGCGATCGGGGACTTTGACAACGTGCTGAGCCTGAACCTGTTGCAGGCCGCCGCCGCACGGCGTGCTGCGCAGACCGTCGAAACGGTGCAGACCGATCCGCAGATCGATGCGCGCATCGCAGCCCGCGCACAGGCCAAGAAGGAGAAAAACTGGGCACTGGCGGATCGGATCCGCGATGAGCTGAAGGCAATGGGGGTCGAGATCATCGACACCCCGCAGGGAACGACATGGAGACGCGTATGAAGCTGCTGATCCTGGACGGAAACAGCGTGATCAATCGGGCGTTTTACGGTATTCGCCCCCTGAGCACGCGCGACGGACTGTATACCAACGGCATTTTCGGCTTTTTGAATATCCTGCAAAGAGCGCGCGACGAGGAATCGCCGGATGCGCTGTGCGTGGCGTTCGACCTGCATGGGCCGACGTTCCGCCACCTGCAATTCGACGGCTACAAGGCTACCCGTCATGCGATGCCCGAGGAGCTGGCGATGCAGATGCCCGTGATGAAGGACGTTCTGCGCGCGATGAACGTCCCCATTTACGAATGTCAGGGCTGGGAGGCGGACGATGTCATCGGCACCGTCGCGCGCCGCTGCACGCAGGAAAACTGGCAGTGCGTCGTGCTGACCGGAGATCGCGACAGCCTCCAGCTCGTCAGCGACAGCGTAACGGTCAAGCTGGTGCGCACGCAGGGGGGGCAGACCGCATATGTCAACTATACGCCGCAGCTGTTCCGTGAGGAATACGGCCTTGAGCCGCTGCGACTGATCGACCTGAAGGCATTGATGGGCGACAGCTCCGACAATATTCCCGGTGTGGCGGGGATCGGCCCGAAAACAGCGACGGAGCTGCTGAAAAAATACGGCACGCTGGACGGCGTGTATGAAAATCTGTCCCCGCAGAATATGAAGGGGAAGCTGTTTGAAAAGCTGCAAAACGGGAAGGACAGCGCCTATCTGTCCTATGACCTTGCGACGATCCGAACCGATGCGCCCATCGAAGATTTTTCCCCCGAAAAAAGCAGGCTCGTGCCGCCGAAGCGCCGCGAGTTGTACGATCTGCTCGTCAGGCTGGAATTCAGAAAGCTGCTCGACCGCTATGGCCTGCGTGACGCGGGAAATGAGCCGCGCGAAGCGTGTGCCGAAGAGCCCTGCATCACGGGCTGCTGCACCATCACCGAAGTGGCCGCATTGCCGCAGCTTGCGCCCCTGCTTTCGGGGAAACCGCTGTTCTGGGCTTCCGACGCGGCGCTTTCGCTGATCGTAGTTGCACCGCAGACGGCGGGGAACAGCCAGACGGCTTATCTGCTGCGGCGCGAAACGCTGGGCGAGGACTTTCTGCCCGCGCTGAAGCGCCTGTGTGACAAAAAATATCCGAAGATCGCCCACGACTGCAAGCCGATCCTGCGGCACCTGCTGGAACTGGGGATCGATGCCGGGGGATTCGTATTCGATACGGCGGTCGCGGCATATCTGCTCGACGCGACACGCGGAAAATATGAGCTGTCGCAGCTTGCGCAGGACTATCTGCACATTACGCCCGCCGAGACGCATGGCCTGCCGCCCGAGAATGTGCGGGCGATCGAAACGGCGTGTCTGGAAGGGCTGTATGACGTGTTTCGGCAAAAGCTGGACGAAACGGGCATGATGCAGCTGTATGAAACGGTCGAACTGCCGTTGTGCCGTGTGCTGGCGTGCATGGAGCATGACGGTGTTTCGGTCGATCGAGACGCGCTGCATGACTTCGGTGCGATGCTCACTGCACGCATAGATGCCTGCGAGCGCATCATTTACGAAGCTGCGGGCGGGGAATTCAACATCCAGTCCACAAAGCAGCTTGCGCAGGTGCTGTTCGAACGGCTTGACCTGCCGCCCGTAAAAAAGACAAAAAGCGGCTATTCCACCGATGCGGAGGTGCTGGAACGCCTGCGCGACAGGCATCCCATCGTTCCCGCCGTGATGGACTACCGCGTGCTGACAAAACTCAAATCCACCTACGCCGACGGCCTGCAAAAACAGATCGCACCCGACGGGCGCATCCATACGACGTTTCAAAATCTGGTGACGGCTACGGGACGGCTGTCTTCTACCGAGCCGAATTTGCAGAACATCCCCGTGCGCACGGAGCTGGGCAGCGAGATCCGCAAAATGTTCATTCCGCGCGAGGGCTGGGTGTTCGTGGATGCGGACTACAGCCAGATCGAGCTGCGCGTGCTGGCACACATCGCAGACGATCGCGCCATGCAGGAGGCGTTCCGCTCCGGCGAGGATTTTCATACCGTTACGGCCGCGCAGGTGTTCCATGTGCCGCAGGAAGCGGTAACGGCGCGGATGCGGCGCGATGCCAAGGCGGTGAACTTCGGGATCGTTTACGGGATCTCCGAATATTCTCTGGCGCAGGATATCGGCGTGACCCGCGAACAGGCAGGGCAATACATGAACAGTTACCTGGATCGCTACAGCGGTGTGCGCCGCTATATGCACGATATCGTGCAGACCGCGCGGGCGCAGGGATACGTGGAAACGATCTTCCGCCGCCGCCGCGCGATCCCCGAGATTGCCAGCAGCAACTTCAATGTCCGAAGCGGCGCAGAGCGCATCGCGCTGAACACGCCTATTCAGGGTACGGCTGCGGACATCATCAAGATCGCCATGCTGCGGGTGTTTCACGCGCTGGAGGCAGAAGGCTTGCAGGCGCGGCTGGTCTTGCAGGTGCATGACGAGCTGATCGTGGAATGCCCGGCATTTGAGGCGCTGCGTGTGATGGAGCTGGTCACACGGGAAATGGAGCAGGCTGCCGCGCTTTCTGCGCCGCTCGTGGCCGAGGCGAAAATGGGCGAAAGCTGGTACGAGGCGAAATGATACAAATACGCGAAATGACCCGCGCGGACGTTTCCCGTGTCGCGGCGTTGGAAAAAGAATGCTTTGCCGATGCGTGGAGTGAGGCAAGCATTGCCGCCGAGCTGGATAATCCGCTGTCGCTGTGGCTGGTGGCCGTGCGGGAGGAGCTTGTGATCGGGTATATCGGCTCGCAGACTGTGCCGGACGAGTCGGATATGATGAATGTGGCGGTCAGCCCCGATGCCCGCCGTATGGGCGTTGCCCGTGCGCTGATCTGCGCGCTGTGCGAAAGCCTGCGCGAGCGCGGGAGCCGTCGGCTTTCTCTGGAAGTGCGTGTATCCAACGATGCGGCGCGTGAGCTGTACCGACAGCTGGCGTTTGAGCAGGTCGGGCTGCGGCGCGGATATTACCGCAACCCCAAAGAGGATGCGCTGATCCTGAGCAAGGCGCTGTAGAATGCCTGGAGGAACTATGAAGATCAAAAACAGAAAACGGATGCGCGTCGTGCCTGCACTGCTGCTCGCTGCGGCGCTGGCCGTGGCGGCACTGCTCGCGAGCAATGCCATTGTGGTGGGCAACAGCCGCGGCTATATTCTGTCCCCGGAACAGGCGGCGCAGCTGACGGATGTGGACTGCATTCTGGTTCTGGGCTGTCTGGTCAAAGAGGACGGCGTGCCGAGCGATATGCTTCGCGACCGCCTGCAAACGGGCGTGCAGCTGTACCAAATGGGAGCGGCGCCGAAGCTGCTGATGTCGGGTGACCACGGCCGCAAGGACTACGATGAGGTGGACGCGATGAAGACCTTCGCCGTGGAGGCGGGCATAGCGTCGGAAGATGTATTCATGGATCATGCGGGCTTTTCCACCTATGAGAGCATGTACCGCGCGAAGGAAGTCTTTCGGGTGAAGAAGGTCATCATCGTCACGCAGCAGTACCATCTCTATCGCGCCGTGTTCGCGGCGAGGATGCTCGGGCTGGACGCATACGGCGTAGCGTCCGATACTGCCCGCTACGCGGGGCAGCTGCGCCGGGATGTGCGCGAACTGCTTGCACGCAGCAAGGATCTGCTAACAGCCGTGTTCCGGCCGGACCCGACTTATCTCGGCGAAACGATCCCGATTTTCGGCGACGGCGACCTGACCAACGACGAAAACTCGGATTTCAGCAAAAAGGATGACGTTTCATGAATATTTTAGCAATCGAATCTTCCTGTGACGAGACGGCTGTCGCCATCGTCCGCGATGGGCGGCATGTGCTGTGCGACTGCATCGCATCGCAGGTGGCATTGCACCGGGAATACGGCGGCGTTGTGCCGGAGATCGCGTCGCGCAAACACATGGAGGCGATCTATGCGCTGGCCGATGCCGCGCTGGCGGAAGCAAAACTGACACGCGGGCAGCTGGATGCCGTGGCCGTTACCTATGCGCCGGGGCTGATCGGTGCCGTGCTGGTCGGCGTGAACTTTGCCAAGGCGGCGGCGCTGGCGATGGATAAGCCACTGATCCCCGTGCACCATATTCGCGGACATATTGCGGCGAATTATATCGCGTATCCCGAGCTGGAGCCGCCGTTTCTCTGTCTGGTCGTTTCGGGCGGGCATACGATGATCGTGCAGGTGGACGAATACACCAAAATGCGCATTTTGGGCGGCACACTGGACGATGCGGCGGGCGAATGCTTTGACAAGGTCGGCCGTGTGCTCGGAATGCCGTATCCGGGCGGCGCGGCGCTCGATCGCGCGGCGCAGCGCGGGGACGATAAAAAATATGACCTGCCGCGCAGCAGGCCGGGGGACAATCCGTATAACATGAGCTTCTCCGGCCTGAAGACGGCGGCGCTGAATGCGATCCACCATGCGCAGCAGCTCGGGCAGACGGTCGATATCCCGGATCTGTGCGCGTCGTTCACGGCGGCTGTTTCCGATACGCTCGTACCCAGAGTGGTGCGTGCCGTTCGGGAAACGGGACTGAAAAAGGTCGCCGTCGCGGGCGGCGTGGCGGCCAACACCCGCATCCGCGCGGATATCCTGGCGGCGGCTGCGCAGCTTGGGGCGCAGGTGTATCTGCCGCCGCTGTCCCTGTGCGGCGACAATGCCGCTATGATCGGCGCACAGGCATTTTACGAATTCCGTGCGGGAAACCTTGCGGATATGAGTCTGAATGCCTATGCGACAAAATCCATTCTGGGGGAGAAAATGTAATATGCTGCTGATCGCACACAATATGCGGCAATTTTCGTTTGAAAAGCTGATGCTCGTCTACGAAGAAGGAAACCGCGAAAACGGGGCGGAACTTTACCCGCAGCTGTCGCAGGGAGAGCAGCTCCTGCGTGCGGAACAGGACTTTTACGGTTTCCTGCACGAGTGCTTCTTCTCGGCGCGGGAGGCTTACTACTGCATATGGGAAGAAGACGGCGTGTATGTCAGCGCGCTGCGGCTCGAGCCGTATCGGGACGGGCTGCTGCTTGAAGCGCTGGAGACTGCGCCGATGTATCGCAGGCAGGGGTATGCCACGAAGCTCGTGCAGGCTGCCCTGGCGACGACCGGCACGGCGACGATCTATTCCCATGTAAGCAAGCGCAATGAAGCGTCACTGCGCACGCACCGACGCTGCGGCTTTTGCCGCGTGCTGGAACATGCCGTGTATGCAGACGGTTCTGTCAATGACTACTGCTGCACGCTGCGCTATACGCCGTCGATCACATAAAAAACGACCTGCTGGATCATGCGGGAGCATGGCAGCAGGTCGTTTTGCCCGAATGTGTCTCAGCCTTCGAAATCGGCTTCGGCGGCGACGACTTCCTCTTCGGAGGCGGCAACTTCCTCTTCGGGGGCGGAGCACGCCTCACAGGGCGTGTCGCACGCGCAGGAGGCGCAGTCGTCCTCGCAGGTGCAGGTGCCGTCACAGTTGCAATCGCAGTCGGCGCAGTAATCGCACTTGCGCAGCAGCGCCTTTGCCCAGGCGACGATCTTATCGCCGTAGGTCGCGATGACGTAAACGATGCCCGCGACGGTAGCCAGAGCGGCCAGAACTTTTAATACAGCAGAAAAAATTTTCATATCAGGTTCCTCCCTGTATAGTATTTCAAATTTAAGTATAACCATTCGCGCGAAAAAATGCAACATGGAATTGCACAGTTTGGAAAAAATTTACAAATATCCGTACATCCCGCGCACGCTGACTTCTCCGAAGGTTATGGTCTGCATGCGTCCGTCGGACAGGCGTACGAGCAGACCACCGTCGGGATCGAGATCCAGCGCAAGGCCGTGTTCCAGCCGGTCGCCGACCTGCCACGACACCTGCCTGCCCGGGGTGATGCACAGGGCGCGGTAACGGCGCATCAGGCGCTCTTTTTCGCACAGAAGGCACTGTGACATCTCGTGCAAACGGACGGTCAGAGCGGCAGCCAGCGTCTCGGGGACGACCGCGTGATCATGCATGGCAAGCGAGCAGGCCATCTCACGCAGCGCGGGCGGGAAATCCTCGCGCCGTTGCAGGCAGTTGATGCCGATGCCGAGGATAGCCGCATCGACCGACCCGTTTTGCGGATCGATTCGAAGCGAGGTTAGGATGCCGCCCAGCTTTTTTTCCCCCAGTACCAGATCGTTCGTCCATTTGATGCCCGGCGTTATGCCGCAAACATCGGAAACGGCCTGCGCGGCCGCAACGGCGACGGCGCAGGTCAGGTGCATGAGCTGCTGCGGCGGGCAATTCGGCCGCAGGATGCAGCTCAGATACAGACCCAACCCGGCAGGGGAGCTGAAGCTGCGCGTCAGCCGACCGTGCCCGTCGGTCTGCTGCCCCGCTACGATCACCGTGCCGTCAGGTGCGCCATGCGCAGCGGCTTCCTGCGCAAGATCGTTGGTCGAGCCGAGCGTTTCGTACCAGCGGAGCTGCCTGCGCCACGGGTGGTCATTCGGCAGAGCCGTCAAAATATCGGAAAGCATTTTTTCACCCCTTTTTCGTGATTATACCATACAGGATGCGAAAATGCAAATGCCGATCGGCTGCCCCACGCGGCAAAATGTTATAAACTCCGCCAAAACGGGGCGAAAAATACGGGTTGATTTTTGTGGCAAATGCAGTATAATGATAACGAAAAGGACAGCGTGGATACACCTGAACGCGCGTTTCCTCAACTATACCGGGTAGGAATACAGAAGGAGAAGCTCACCATGATCATTACGCAGAAAAAACCCGTTGAAGAAGTCATGGCTATGGTCGGCGACGCAAAGACCGTCGCCCTCGTTGGCTGTGGCAGCTGCGCCACTGCCTGCCAGACCGGCGGCGAGCCGCAGATCGCGGAACTGACCGCTATTCTGGAAAAAGCAGGAAAAAAGGTCGTTGCAACGACGATCTGCGACTACTGCTGCATGAATTTGGGCGTAAAAGCCAAAATGAAGCCCATCAATGCCGCCAACCCCGACTGCGTGATCTGCATGTCCTGCGGCGACGGCGTGCAGTGCGTGGCAAAAAATGCCAACAATAAGCCCGTTTACCCCTCGAACAATACCATGTATCTGGGCGAAGCAGTCCGCTTCGGCGTTTGGGAAGAGGCATGCCGCTTCTGCGGCGAGTGTGTGCTGGGTCAGACCGGTGCGGTTTGCCCGATCACACAGTGCGCCAAGAGCCTGGTCAACGGACCGTGCGGCGGACAGAAAAACGGCAAGTGCGAGGTCAACCCCGAAAACGACTGCGCATGGATCAAGATCTATAACCGCCTGGAGGCGACCGGCCAGCTCGAAAAGCTGTCGCAGACCAGACAGGATAAGGGCTATGCCGCACACGCGTATCCCAGAACCATCAGCCTGAGAAAGGGGAAATGAGAAAATGAGTTGCTTGAAAGACGCGCTGGAATCCGGCAAATTCGGCGTAACCGCCGAAATGGCGCCCCCCAAGGGCTATGATTTTACCGAACAGATGGAAGCAGCCGAGCTGCTGCGCGGCAAGGTACACGGCGTAAACGTGACCGATATGCAGTCGGCCAGTTTGAAAGCTACGGGACTGGGGCTGTGCATCAAGCTCAAACAGGCGGGCGTGGAGCCGATCCTGCAAATGACCGGGCGCGACCGCAACCGTATGGCGCTGATGGGCGACGCACTGGCTGCCGCGGCCTTCGGCATCGATACCATGCTGGCGCTGACGGGCGATCACCCCGTCGTGGGCGACTGCAAGGATGCAAAGCCCGTGTACGATCTGGACTCCGTCGGCATTCTGAAAATGCTCAGCACCATGGAAGCGACCGGCTGCGACTGCGGCGGCAACGAGAGCGCGGCCGGCGCGCCCCGATTCTACAAAAGCCCCACGGCTACCACCGCCCAGCAGCCTCTGA
>CAZIGE010000043.1:8712-15036 GCA_964538475.1 uncultured Oscillospiraceae bacterium
TCCGTTACCCCCGTTTATGAGCCTGTGTTCCTGCAGATCAACAAGCTGCGCCAGAAGGTCGAGGCAGGCGCGATGTACATCCAGACGCAGGGCATTTTCGACCTGGATACCTTTAAGCGATTCCTGGACAAGGTCGACGCTGCCGGGATCAGGACGCATATCATGGCGGGCATCATCCCGCTGAAGGCGGCCGGCATGGCAAAGTATATGAACGAGAACGTGCCCGGTATCGACGTGCCGCAGCACATGATCGACCGCCTGGCTGCCGCTGCCGCGGAAGGCAAGGAAAAGGGCGTGAAGGGACTGCCTATGAAGCTCGGCATGGAAATGGCCGCCGAAATGATCGCCCGGATCAAAGATCAGCACCTGTGCGACGGTGTGCACATCATGGCCATCGGCGCGGAAAGGAATGTTCCGACCATCCTGGACAAGGCCGGGATCTGCATCTGAGCGTTTTCCGAACAAACAAAACCCTCTGCGTACCGTGCGCAGAGGGTTTGCTGTTTGCATGGGCGATGCTCAGTCGGGCATGGTCCTGTAACGGCTATCGCCGCCGACATTCTGCCGATCGCAGCCCGTGGGGGAGAATTGCCGCGCGGGGAACGGGATACGGCTGAACATTTCGCACGGGTCTTCGGGAGAGCAGCCCTCGTCGCAGCATTCGCGGGAGGGGATGGCATAATCCAGCACCGGGACGACGAGCTGCGCGTCCCGCTCCAGACGGATGATCGAGAACTGCCCCAGCGTGACGAACAGACGGCGCTTATCCCCGGAAAGAACGAGATCTTCGTCGTACAGCTCGCGAACGCAGGCGGGGATCTGCACGGCCGTTGTTTCCTGGCAGGGGCAGTCGCTCACGTCGCGCACCTTGCTGGCCAGCACCATGGGGTCGAGCACCTCGGCCACGGCGACGGGACGATTGGCAGCCGTGAGCGTGATACCGTCGGGCGCGCCGATGCGGGTGCTGCTGGTGAAAATATGCGCTTTGCTGTCTTCCCCGCACAGAACGACCCGCTTGGAAAATACGGCGAGGCCGTTCAGCGCGGCGGGACGGCTCCCGCCGACGATGGCATCGGCCAGAATGCGATAGTAAAAGGTCACGTCGATGCAGTAGTGATTGCGGTCAAATGCGACGGGCTCGACATCGACATAGGCGTACAGCAGATCGGCGCAGCGTACCCGCGCACCGGCAGAACAGTCCAGCAGGGGCTGGCTGCCCGTGGTCAGATAGACACGCAGATCTTCGATACAGTCCTTATCCCGACAGGCGTCGGTGATCTTTTTCGTATGGACGCACATCGCCTCCCGCAGATCGTCTGTATTGCAGGGAAGCCGCTGCTGACAGTTTTCAGACATATACAATACCTCCTGTTCCGAATAAGCACGAGCGCTTACAGGACAGTTTATGCGCCCGACGACATAAAGTGCAAAAATCCCGAAGGCGGGTACGCCTTCGGGAAAATGCTACCAGGTGAAGCGGTATTCGGTTTCGGAATGGTATTTCTCGCCCGCGCGGAAGACGGGTTGCGGCCATTCACTGTGATGTACGGCATCGGGAAAGAACTGCGTTTCCAGACAAATGCCGCACCGCGGCTCGTATACCACGCCGCCCTTTCCGCGTCCGCGGGCAAAGTTGCCGCTGTAGAGCTGAATGCCGGGGCAATCGGTGAAAACGGCCATGCTGCGTCCGCTGTGCGGGTCGGACAGGACGGCACAGGGGTTGCAGAAGACTTCGAAATTCTGATCGTAGCCGTTGGCCAGCCGCAGCGGGGCATAATCGGCGAAAACATCCTGCCCGATGGGCTTCGGCTGACGGAAATCCATCGGCGTTCCCGCAACGCTGCGCAGCTCGCCTGTAGGGATGTTTGCGGCATCGGCGGGCGTGAAGAACCGCGCGGGCATGGACAACAGCTGCCCGTAGGCCAGCGCCTGATTTTGGTGCCCTGCAAGATTGAAGTAGCTGTGGTTGGTCATGTTAAATACCGTGTCGCGGTCACAGACACCGTCGTAGGCAATTTTCAGTGTATCGCCGAGCAGCGTATAGGTAACGGTGATTTCGGCGCTCCCGGGGAAGCCCTGGTCACCGTGCGGGCTGCGCAGGTGCAGCACGATGCGGTTGCCGTCGTAAGATTGCACGTCCCAGAGACGGTGATGATAAAAATCCGGGCCGCTGTGCAGGTTGTTCTCCCCCTCGTTGGCTTGCAGGGAAACGCTCTTTCCGTTCAGCGAAAACGCGGCATGTGCGATGCGATTGGCGTTGCGGCCTACGGTCGCGCCGAAAAAGACGGTGTCGGCGGCGTAGTCCGCCGGGGAGTCGTAGCCCAGAACGACATCCTGCGACACACCGTTGCGATCGGGCACCCACAGCGATACCAGCGTGGCACCGAAATCACTGACCTGTGCCGTTAAACTTGCGGATGTGAGCGAATACAGATAAGCAGTCTCCCCACCGGGGAGCTGTCCGAATACCTTTTTCATCAAAATACTCCTTTTCCCGGGCAGGCATGCGCCGCCCGACCATGTCCCGTGCAGTATAGCACAGCTGCCGACAAATTACAAGCGCTTCCGCCGGAAAAACGGGGCGGCGATCACGAAAGCTCACGCACGATCTGCTCGGCGACGCGGTAAATATCCTGCATGGTTTGCAGGGAGGAAACCTGCGCCTTATAATAGCCCGCGTTTCGCACGCCGCGTAAGTACCAGGCAAAATGCTTCCGTGCCTGCAGGCAGGCAATATGTTCGCCGTGATCGAGTTCCGCCAGACGGAACTGCCGCACGGCAACTTCGATACGCTCGGCGAGTGTCGGGCGCGTCGGAGAAGGCTGTCCGTCCAGCGCGGCGCGAATACGGGCGAAGACCCACGGGTCGCCGAATGCGGCGCGTCCGACCATCAGACCGTCCGCGCCCGTGCGGCGCAGGCAGTGCAGCGCGGAGGCTTCGTCCACGATATCGCCGTTGGCGATCACGGGGATGGAAAGCTGCTGCTTGACCTTATGGATCATATCCCAGTCGGCAACGCCGCTGTACAGCTGGGCGCGCGTTCTGCCGTGTACCGTTATCATGGCCGCGCCGCACTGCTCCATGCGTTTGGAAAAATCCAACACATTCAGCGAGCCTTTGTCCCAGCCAAGGCGGCATTTGACTGTTACGGGAACGGAGACTGCGCGGACGACGGCCTGCACGATCTGCCCGGCCAGCTCCGGGGTGCGCATCAGACCGCAGCCGTCGCCGGAATTTGCGACCTTCGGCATGGGGCAGCCCATGTTGATATCCAGAAAATCACAGCCGGAGATATCCAGTGCCATCACGGCGGCCTCGGCCATGACGGCGGGGTCATTGCCGAAGATCTGCGCGCCGCACGGGCAGGACATATTGCGCCGCAGTAGGGCGGCGCTCTTTTTATCGTGATACACCAGTGCGCGGGATGATACCATTTCGGTCACGGTCACGGCCGCGCCCAGCTCGGTGCAGATCTCGCGGAACGCCAGATCGGTCACGCCCGCCATGGGGGCGAGAAAAACGGGGTTTGTCAGTTGGATGGTTCCTAAGCGCATGGGGCTCTCCCTTTTGTTGTATTCCCGGGAATTATAGCACAGAAATCCGATTTGCGCAAGTCATAGCAGTGAACTGAGCAGCCAGATCAGCCCCGTCCCTGCGGCACCGAGCGCGCTCCAGAACGCACCGTATTGCCAAATGCGCCGCTGCTTCCGTGCCTGCGTGCCGCGGATGATCTTTTGCGCCTCCTTCAGCAGCATATCATCTGTAACGCCGCCGCACGCGTTTTCGTTCAGGATAAAGATCGCCTGCTCGAACAGTCGCCTGTCTGGCGAATGCACCACGATCACCTGCCGTGAGATCCCCTTTATCATGCAACCCCTCCTTTTTCTTCCAGTATGCCCGCGAAACCGCTGCGTCATACAAAAAGAAAAGGCTCTGCGCGCGCAGAGCCTTTTGCTCAGGTTTGGGGTTTTTCGTCGAAGGTCACGGACAGGACGATGCGTTCTCCGCTGCGCCAGACGACGATGGTCGATTCGTCGCCCGCTTTGAAGTTGCGCAGGGCGCGGGAGAGGCTGTTGAGGCTGTTGACGGTGTAGCCGCCAAGCTCGATAATGATATCGCCCTCCTGAACGCCCGCACGGGCGGCGCAGTAGCCTTTCACGACCTCGCGCACATGCGCACCGGCGGGAACGCCGTACTGCTGCGCGACGGAGTTGACATCGCTGACGCTGACACCCAGATAAGCGCCCGTGACATAGCCGTAGTTTTTCAGATCGTTGATGATGCCGATCACATCGTCCAGCGGGATGGCGAAGCTGATGCCCTCAATGGACGCGCCGGAGGAAGTCGTGCCGGAATATTTGGCGGTGGTGATGCCGACCACTTCGCCCAGCGCATTGAACAGCGGGCCGCCGGAGTTGCCGGAGTTGATGGCGGTATCGGTCTGGAGCATATTGAGCACGGAACCGTCGGTCGTGACCTGACGATCCACACCGCTGACATGGCCTGCGGTCAGGCTGAACGAGAGCTCGCCGAGCGCATTGCCGATGGCAACGACGGGATCGCCGACTTTCAGCTCGCTGCTTTTCCCAATGGTGAGGGGGTGCAGACCTTCGGCATCCTCGGCCAGCAGAACGGCGATATCGTTCGTGCTGTCATAGCCGACGACGGTGCAGGTATATTTCGTGCCGTCTTCAAACGTGACTTTCACGGAGGAGGCGTTTTCCACCACATGATAATTGGTGACGAGGTAGCCGTCCTCGGAAATGACGAAGCCGGTACCGGCGGAAGTGCCGTTGGACATGGTGCAGGTGACGGCGACGATGCCGGACAGATTTTTCTCGTAAATTTCGCTTGCGGACAGGCCGTTGACGGTTACGGTGACGTTGGTGTTGGAGCCGGTGCTGTTTTGGCGGTCATCCAGCAGCGCCTGGATCTTCTGGTCGATATACAGCTGCATCTGCTCGGTATTGCTCTGTGTGCAGTGGCGGGCGGTGAGCAGCGCGGTGGCGGTGCAGCAGCCTGCCAGGATCACGACGGCCAGCACGGCGGCGAGGATGCGCCTGCCGACGCGGGAGGCCTTTTTCTTCGGCTTCGGCGCGGGCTGCGGCGGGCAGTAGGGCGGGCAATACGTGTCGTCGGACTGCGGGCGGTGGTAGGCGGTGTAGGCGGGGTCGTGACCGGTCTGCTCGCGTCGGCCGGAGCCGGTGCCGCGGTAGGCGGAGCCGTCGGGCTGCGGCTGCGGGGAAGCGGCGTCGGGGGTCGGGCGTTCCGACTCGTCGTATTCGTTGAAGTCCATAAATGTTCCTCCCGTTTATGATCTGCGTTTCTGCTGCTATCATAAGGCGCAAATGTTGCCAAAATGTGTACGCGGAAAAAACTTTTTCCGTTTTTCACAGGAAAAGTATGCACCGAAGCGGGGGTTTTATCAAATTACAGAAAAAGGGCTGCTGCAATAATGAATTTTGCAACAGCCCCCCTACAAACAAAAATCCACAGGAAAACCTTATATCTACCATGCTTTATTTTGCGAAGGGGCGATGTGCTCAATCGCCCCCTACATTATGGGTTCAAAAGTTGACCTGATAAGCAGGAAAAACTGTACTTTTCTATTTCCGTTTGGTGTGGTATAATGACAAAAAGCAAGGCATGGAAGAGGTATACATATGGAATATTTGCATAGAAAGCCAAATCGCCTACCTGATTATGATTATAGTACTGGCGGAGCATACTTCGTTACCATCTGCACCCGGAACAGACGAAAGATCCTGAGCGAAATCGTAGGGGACGATGCCCACATCGTCCCGAAACCTTACGGCCGCATGGTGGAAAAATATATTCGCGCTGTCCCGGAAATCGAAAAATATGTCATCATGCCGGATCATATCCACATGATCATACGGTTGGATAATGGGTCGATGTGGGCATCGACTACCAAAAAAATAGGAAGCACATCTTGCCCGATTACTCAGGCGGGATGTGCTTCCCTGTTTTTTGTGAAGGGGCGATGTGGGCATCGACCCCTACGTTATGGGGTTATGGGTTCAAAAGTAAGGGATCTATCTTACTTTTTCAGGCTTTCCTCAACAGCAACGGCAACGGACACGGTCATACCGACCATGGGGTTGTTGCCAGCGCCCAGGAATCCCATCATTTCTACGTGCGCGGGAACGGACGAAGAACCTGCGAACTGCGCATCGGAGTGCATACGACCCATGGTATCGGTCATGCCGTAGGAGGCAGGACCGGCGGCCATGTTGTCGGGGTGCAGGGTGCGGCCCGTGCCGCCGCCGGAGGCGACGGAGAAGTACTTCTTGCCCTGCTCGA
>CAZIGE010000044.1:0-14997 GCA_964538475.1 uncultured Oscillospiraceae bacterium
ATGATACCATTGTCCCGCTCGGTAAAGCCCGTGATCTCCACGGCCGTTCCGTGTGGGATCTCTTTATCCAAATTCCACAGCAGCTTTTCGCGAATGATCTCCGCCATGACCTGCCGTTCCGGCTGATCGGTCGTCAGATCATCAGGGAACAGGAAATGGCTCTCCACGGCAAATCCTTCACATGCATCCAGCAGTGGCTCGATTCCATCACCTGTTTTGGCCGAAATGGGAATGATCGCTTCAAAGCGGAACACCGCATCATACGCCGCGATCACCTCCAAAAGCTTCTCTTTTTCCACGGTGTCGATCTTGTTGATCGCAAGGATGACCGGGCAACGCGTTGCGGCCAGCTGTTCCAGCAGCGCCTGCTCCTGCGCGCCGACGGACGGGATCGGTTCGACCGTAAGGATGGTAAGATCAACATCCGAGATCGACTGCTTCACGGCGTTGACCATGTAATCGCCCAGCTTTGTACGCGGTCTGTGAAATCCGGGCGTATCCATAAAAATGAACTGTGTGTTCTCCCGTGTCAGGATGCCGCAAATGCGATTGCGTGTCGTCTGCGGCTTATTGGATACGATCGCGATCTTTTCGCCGACCAGCCGGTTGACCAGCGTGGATTTTCCGACATTGGGTCGCCCGGCAATGGTTATCATGGCAGTTTTCGTTTTCATAATTCATGCTCCTGTGTATCAATCAAAATAATTTCAGGCGTACGGGTTTATCGGTCGCGGTGCATACCCGGGATGGTGGCGGCGATGGCTTCTTCCCTTGCGCGCATCGCGCGCTTCATTTCCCCTTCATCCAGGTGGTCATACCCCAGCAGATGCAGCACCGAATGGATCGTCAGATATCCGACCTCGCGGCGGAAGCTGTGCCCGAATTCCCGCGCCTGCGCCTGCGCCCGCTCCAGAGAAATGCACATATCGCCCAGCGGGACATAGCCCGTCTCCGGGTCGCGCAGCGGTGTCCAGTCCTGCGGCGGCTGCCCGGGTTTCAGGGTGAACATCGGAAAGGAAAGCACATCCGTCGCGCGGTCGATCTGTCTGCTTTCGCGGTTTATCACGCGGATCGACGCATCGTCCGTCATCAGAATATTGATCTCACACGGCACGCAGATCTTCTCCGCACGCAGCGCCGTCGTGATACATCTGCGAACGAAGCAACAAAGCAACAGGCGCTGCGGGTCGAGCGTCTCGTAAACGATCTGGATTTTATGTCTCATGTTCCGTTCTTCCTCTTATATCGTCCGTGCAGCTGCTGCGCGGATCTTTTTGCTTCCTGCTTCTGTGCGGCTTTCTCATAAGCGCCGATGATCTGCTGCACGAGAGCGTGCCGAACAACATCCGCCGATGTCAGGCGGCAGATCGCGATATCGTTCACACCGTCCAGCACGCGGATCGCATCCTTCAATCCGGAAACCTTATCCTCCGGCAGGTCGATCTGCGTCACATCCCCGGTAATAACGATCTTCGAGCCGAAGCCGAGTCGTGTCAGAAACATCTTCATCTGTTCGCGCGTCGTATTCTGTGCTTCATCCAGAATGATAAAGCTGTCGTCGAGGGTTCGGCCGCGCATATAGGCCAGCGGTGCGACCTCGATCGAGCCGCGCTCCTGATACTTCTGAAAAGTCTCCGCCCCCAGCATATCATACAGCGCATCGTACAGCGGGCGCAAATAGGGATCGACCTTATTTTGCAGATCGCCCGGCAGGAATCCCAGCCGTTCTCCCGCTTCCACCGCAGGACGGGTCAGGATGATGCGATTGACCGTCCGTTCCCGAAACGCGGCGACAGCCGCCGCAACGGCCAGGTAGGTTTTTCCCGTTCCCGCAGGGCCGACCCCGATGGTAACGGTATTTTTTCGGATCGCTTTCATGTAATTCTGCTGTCCGACCGTCTTTGCCTTGATTGGCTTTCCGCGTGCGGTGATGCACACAACATCTTTCGTCATCTGCCCGATCAGCGCATCGTTGCCCTCGTTGACCAGCGTGATCAGATAGCGCACGCGCTGCTCGTCGATGCTCTCGCCGTGCGCAGACATGGCGATGAGCCCCTGTAGGGTGCGCGCGGCTTTGTCGGCCGCCTCTTCCTCTCCGCTGATCTTCAGATCGGCACCGCGGTTCACGATGCTGACACCGAGCGCCTCTTCGATGCGGCGAATGTTTTCGTCAAACGATCCGAATACGCTTATCAGGTCTTCAACGCGCTCCGCGCTGACGATCCGCTCCGTTGTTTTTCCCATTCGGTAGCGTAGCCTCCTCCTGTGTCATACCCAGTGATTCCCGACAGGCATATGCAGCGCGCAGGATCGCCAGCGTCTGCGTGTCCTGCGTCGTTTCCAGCGTGTTCAGGATCTCTCCGTCCCGACAGTGCGCCAGAGTATACGCCGCCGCGAATTTGGAAAGTGCGACCCGACGGGTCGATTTTTCCTGCGCGGGCGCATACTGAATATACACCTCGCAGATCAGCCCGATCGGCAGCACGAACCCGCCCGGCAGGGTCAGATACCACTGTTCTCTTATTTTAGCACATCCCGTATCCAAAATTCCACTACCTTTATAGAAATTTATTCGTTTTTTTCCGAAAAACAACGAAATTTTTCTTTCCGTACACACGATCTCGCCCCGCGCATCGTATTCCAGCGGTGAAACGACTGTCAGATCGTGCCGTGTTAGCGCGCGGATCTGTCCCTTCGCCCGGGTGGCCAGGGTGACGCTTCCGCAATCCGTAAATCCCGAGATCAGCGTCTGCCCTGCCACCACGGCTTCTCCCGCGCGGCAAAGCGCCGTCCCCTGCGTGACCGTGATGCTGCTGATCACGCCATCGCGTTCGGCGACCAGACTCGTCACGCCCGACACCTCCTCTGTTTCCGCCTCGGGCGTTCGCTCACGCACACTGACGACGGCGACGCATCCGTATATATTGACCCCGACCCATTGCAGCTGCGGGATCTCGGAAAGCAGTCTGTTTTTGACACGCTCACTTCGGATCTCCCGCCCGGATGCCCCCATACATACACCGCACTGCGCCGCTTTTTCCAGCAGCAGCCGCGTGGGGATCGTTTCGTTTCCCTGCGTACGCACGAACAGGATCTTCCCCGGCAAAAGCAGTGACACCGCCAGCAGCAGCGCCGCCCCGAACAGCAGAACAGGGCGGCGCTTCAGATGCAAAAGCGTTCGATACAGTCCCATCGTGCTGCGCACGCGCACCGTTTCTCCCCTGCGCTGCGCAAGTCTGCGCAGCTTATACAGATCCGCTTTGCGAATTTCGAAACGGAATGTCAGCGCATCTGTTTTTTCGATATTTCGAAGCTCCACTCCGATAGCGCGTATGGCGCACAGTGCGCCGGTATCATCCGCCGTGATCAGTTCAACGCACAGTACGCCCCCGGTGCTGCGAAACAGCTCCATTACGCCATCCCCTTTCTGACGCTGACGCGGAAAATCTTCCCGCGGATCAGCAGCTGTTGCGCGCACATGCGGCAAAGCATCAGATTTTCCCCTTCTACGCAAAACATCCCGTCGGGGATGCGCACGCGGATCAGATCGCAGTCGTATTGTGCAACGCCGAGATGATGCTCGATCAACACACGGCTGTCGCCCCACAGCTCCAAGATCGGCTCGGACGATACATTTTCTTCCATCAGCTCCGCTCCGTCTGCCAGACGCTGCAGCAGCGCCCTGCCCTTGCCCATAGCCGTCACTCCTTTCGCAAAAGCATATGTCGCGCGGATGTCTCATAGAATTTCCGCGAGGTGATCCGAATGAAACAGAAGAGATCCGCAGTCCTGCCCGCTGTTTTCGCATCATTGGCGTTTGCCGCTCTGATTTTGGACAGCCGAACCGCCACGTCCGGTGCCGCTGCCGCCGTTACGATGTGCATACAGGTCCTGATCCCGACATTATTCCCCTTTTTTGTGGTATCGTGTATGCTGACGTCACTGCTCGGCGGCATGCATACCCGTCTGCTTCGCCCGCTGACGAAACTGCTGCGGCTGGACAACAGCGCGCAGCCGCTTCTCCTGCTCGGCTGTCTCGGCGGATATCCGATCGGTGCCGTGTGCATCGCGCAGGCACATGAAAACGGTCTTCCACGTGCGGATGCGCGGCGGATGATGGCGTTTTGCAGCAACGCAGGCCCCGCCTTTCTGTTCGGGATGGGAAGCCGCATCTTCGACGATACGGGCGTGTGCCGCATCGCGTGGGCGATTCATCTGCTCTCCGCGGCAGCAGTCGGCATACTGACGCCCGGGCACTGCACAGGGCGATTTTTCGTCCGATCGGACAGTGTGCGCCTCCCGCAGGCTCTGACAAAGAGTATGCATCTTCTGGCCGGTGTGTGCGGCTGGGTCGTTCTTTTTCGCGTGCTTCTTGCATTTGCGCAGCGGTGGTTCCCGCCGTTGCTCCCGATATCGCTGCAAATCGCGTTCACGGGCGCGCTGGAGCTCGCGAGCGGTGCGGCGGCGTTGACGCAGCTCACCTGCGACGGTGCAAAGCTGACTGCATTCAGCGCCATGTTGGCTTTCGGCGGTCTGTGCGTATGGCTGCAAACACGTTCTGCCGCACAGAATGTCGATACTTCCCTGTATCTCCCCGGCAAGATCACGCAATGCGCTTTCAGCGTACTGTTTTCGACTGTCGCGCAATTCCTGCTTGCGGGAAGCGCGCGAAGCTTCTGCTCCCCGCCGATCCTCGTCCTATGTTGCTGCGTTTGCATCGCTTATCCGTTTTTTCTGCGGATCTATGAAAAAAAGAGTAGCAAATCCGCCGCATCTGTTGTATAATCAAAGCAAAAGGAACTACACGGAGGGTATTTCTCATGGCAAAGCTTTTTCGGCGCAGAATCGAGCATCGATGCGCATACTGCGCACGAGGCGTTATGCTGGACGAGGATACCGTCCTGTGCGCAAAAAAAGGCACACGCGCACCCGTGACACGCTGCCGCAGCTTTTGCTATGACCCCTGCAAGCGGATCCCGCCGAGGGCGAAAGCTCCCGATTTTGAAAAATACAGCGAATGTGATTATTCCCTGTGATCTTCACCGAAATATGCCACGTGCCGGAGAGCGACCGCTCCCCGGCACGTTCTGCATTTATGCTTATTGGTCCCCCAATCGCGACAGGAATTCCTGTTCGCTCAAAATAGGAATGCCCAGTTCGCGCGCTTTGCGCTCTTTGGAGCCCGCGTTTTCGCCGACAACGACAAACGTCGTTTTTTTCGACACGGAAGAGGAAACCTTTCCGCCGCAGGACTCGATCAATTCCGTTGCCGCCTCGCGCGTGAACATGCTCAGCGCTCCCGTCAGGACAAAGGTCATCCCCGCGAACCGCGTATCGAACATCCGCTGCGTGCTTTCAAAATTCACGCCCGCCTCGCGCAGGCGGCGGAGCATGTGCTGCGATTGCGGCTGTGCAAACCACGATACGATATTGTTCGCCGTGACCGCGCCGACATCATCGACCTGCGTCAGTTCCTCCGCGGTCGCTGCCGCAAGTGCATCCATGGAGCCGAAATGCGCGGCCAGTATCTTTCCCGTCTTAGCGCCGACCTGTCGGATCCCGAGCGCGTAGATCAATCGGCTCAGATCCTGCGCCTTGCTGCGTTCGATCGCTTCGATCAGATTTGCCGCTGCCGTTTCACCGGATTTCCAGAGTGTGCCGACATCCGCAGCCGTCAGATAATAAATGTCCGCAGGTGAGCGTATCAGCCCGGCCTGCACCAGCGCTTCCACAATCGCCGAGCCGAGGCCGTCAATATCCATCGCATCGCGTCCGCTGAAATGCGAGATATTGCGCACCAGCTGCGCAGGGCATTCCACACCCGTGCAGCGCAGAAATGCGCCGTCCTCGTCGCGTTCGACCTTAGCGCCGCAGACCGGACATGTCATAGGGAGGAAATACGGCACGGCATTGGTCGGCCGCTCGGACAGCTCCACGCGCAGGATCTCCGGGATGATCTCCCCCGCCTTGCGAATAAGCACTGTATCGCCTATTCGGATATCGCGCTGGGAAATATAATCCTGGTTATGCAGGGTCGCATTCGTGACCGTCGTCCCCGCAAGACGCACAGGTCTTACCACCGCCTTGGGGGTCAGCACCCCGGTACGGCCGACCTGCACGACGATATCCTCCACCACGGTCGGTTTGATCTCGGGCGGATATTTATAGGCAGCCGCCCATCTGGGGAATTTCGCGGTCGCACCCAGCGTTTCCCGTCCCGCCAGATCGTTCAGCTTCACCACCGCGCCGTCGATATCGCAGATCATGCTCTCGCGGCTGCGGTCGATACGTTCGACCTCCAGCGCAACGTCCTGCACATCGCGCAGGATCGCATAGGGGATCACCTTAAAGCGTCGCTGCCGCAGATATTCCAGCGATTCGGCATGGGTCGCAAAAGTCACGCCGTCGGCGAGCTGTATATTGAAGATATAGATATCCAGCGCGCGACGCGCCGCGATTTTGGGGTCAAGCTGGCGCAGCGAGCCTGCCGCGGCATTTCTCGGATTGGCAAACAGCGGCTTTCCCGCCTCTTCCTGCGCGGCATTGAGTTTTTCAAAGCTTTTTTTCGGCATGAACACCTCGCCGCGCACGATCAGGCGTGGGGGCGCATCCGGGATAGTCATGGGGATGGCGCGAACGGTTTTCAGGTTTTCGGTCACGTCCTCGCCCACCGCGCCGTCGCCGCGCGTCGCACCGCGAACGAAAACACCGTTTTCGTATTCCAGCGCGACCGACAGTCCGTCGATCTTCGGTTCGACGGAAAATGCGGCATTTGGGATCTCCGCAGATACCTTTTGCAGAAAATCCAGCAGTTCTTCGCGTGAAAACAGATCCTGCAGGCTCATCAGCGGGACAGGATGCGTTACCTTTTCAAATCGGCTCAGTGCCATGCCGCCCACGCGCTTCGTCGGCGACTGTGCCGCAGCCCATTGCGGATTTTCCGCTTCCAGCGTTTCCAGCTCACGCAGGAGCCGATCATACTCAAAATCCGCCATGTCGGGATCATCCAGAACATAGTAGCGGTAGTTTGCCTGATCGAGCATTGCCGTCAGCTGCTGCATTCTCTCTTTTGTATCCATATTCTAACCTCCGGTTTGCAGAAAAGTATCCGGGACATCCCCGATGATCACAGTCTCCGCCACTACAACGTCCGTTGACACGGTAAAAGACACCGTATCGCCGAGAACCAATACGGAGACATCTACCAAAACAGTCATGTGCAATTGGTGACGGGTCTGGTTGATGCCCGCCTGTGTAAAATCGCTTGTAAAATTCGCATCGGAATTGCGGATCATCAGCACCTGCACCGGGATCTGCGGTCCTGCTCCAGAAAACAGCTCGGGCAGGATCAGACTGCCGAGCGGGATGCCGACCGATTGCGAGTCGATATCCGTGATCTCCTCGTTGATCAGATCCAGCGTTTCCGTTTTCAGACGGTTGACCTCTCCGATATTCGTTTTCAAAGCGGTGATCTTACCGTTGAGATCCTTTTCAAAATATACGATGCGGTCATACGCGATCTTTCCGTCGTCGATTTGCCCGGCAATCGCATCGTTGATCAGATCCGATGTTGCATTGGTGATCCGTGTGCAGGCCAGATCCCGGATCAGCTGCCGATATTTGCCACGAAGCAGCAGAAACAGGACCGTTATGACACATGCCGCCGCCACGGCAACGGCAACGACTCTTCGCACAAATCGCATGGCGCGCTCCCCCCTTCGGGTAATCGTATGCGCCGATGCATTTGCACATCACAGCTTCTTCATGTGCGCCGAGGCTGTCCCCGCCATCAGCTTTTTCGTGCCGACCTGATCGAACGCGACCTCAAGAAGCGCATCCGCGCCCATGCGCAGCACACTGAGCACCATACCGCGTCCGAACGCCGTGTGCTCGACCATATCGCCTTGATTGAATTCCGGGTACGTTCTGTCCGTGGAAAAAGCACTGCGCGACGCGGCCGCAGCAGCGGAACGGACAGGTACACCGCTTCGCCCGCGTTCATAATGCGCGGGCGCGGCCATATCCGCGCGCAGATAGCCGCCCTTTCGCACGAGCAGTTCCTCGGGGATCTCGCGGAGAAATCGGCTGCATATCGCCGCATTCGTGCGGCCGTAAAGCATGCGCTGACGTGCGTAGGAGATCGTCAGCGTCTGCTTGGCTCTGGTGATTGCCACATAGCACAGTCGCCGTTCTTCCTCCATTTCCTCCCGATCGCCGATAGCGCGCATCCCGGGGAAAAGGCCGTCTTCAAACCCGACCAGAAATACATGCGGAAATTCCAATCCCTTCGCCGCATGCATCGTCATCATCACCACGGCATCGTCGCCCGCGTTGTACTGCTCGATATCGGTATACAGCGCGATCTCTTCCAGAAATCCCGCCAGCGTCGGCGCTTCGCTGTTTTCGACATAGGAGACGATGCTTGATTTCAGTTCGCGCACGTTTTCCAGCCTTGTCTGGTTTTCCTGCGTCTGTTTGGCCTTCAGCATCTCGACATAGCCGCTTTTTTCCAGAAGGATATCGTAAAGATCCGGCAGGCTGATCCCCGTATCCGGCAGCGCGGCCAGTTCCTCGATCAGCGTTGTGAACTGCATCAGCTTGCCCGCCGCCTTTTCCAGCGGCGCGTAGCTGTACGGATCCGAAACGATATCGTAAAGCGGCTTTTCGCTTGCGGCAGCCAGTCGCTGTGCCGTTTCGATCGTCTTAGCGCCCAGCCCGCGCGGCGGATTGTTGATGATGCGGCTCAGCCGCAGATCGTCCGCGCGATTGTTCAAAACGCACAGATAGGCCAGCATGTCCTTGATCTCCGCGCGGTCGAAAAAGCGCGTGCCGCCGATGATCCGATACGGGATACCGTTGCGCTTCATGGCATATTCCAGTGCATTGGACTGCGCGTTGGTGCGGTAGAGCACCGCATGGCAATTCAGGCCGATCTTTTTCGCACGGTTCGCCAGGATCCGCCCCGCCACAAAAGCCGCCTCTCCGCCTTCGTCGGCGGCTTCGAACACCGTCACGGGTGTACCCACGCCGTTATCCGTCCAAAGGCGCTTCCCCTTGCGTCCGGCATTGTGCGCAATGACCGCGTTGGCCGCGTTCAGGATCGACTGCGTCGAGCGGTAGTTCTGTTCCAGTCGGATCACGCGGGTCGCAGGATACTGCTTTTCAAAGTCCAGAATATTCTCGATCGTAGCACCGCGAAATCGATAGATGCTCTGATCGTCATCACCCACCACGCAGAGGTTTTCATATCCTCCCGCGAGCAGACTTGTCAGCAGGTATTGCAGATGGTTCGTATCCTGATACTCGTCGACCAGACAGTAGCGGAATTTCCGCTGATAATAGGTACGCACGTCCTCGTGCTCCTGTAAAAGCCGAACGGTGTGCAAAATGATATCGTCGAAATCGACCGCGTTGTTTTCAGCCAGCCGCTGCCGGTACAGCTGATATGCCCTTGCCGTGTGCGCGGCGCGCAGATCGCCGTCGGCTTCCGCATTGGCAAGCATTTCCTGCGGCGAAACCATGCGATCCTTTTCCCGACTGATGACGGCAAGCACATATTTAGCGGGGAAGGTCTTGTCATCAAGTCCCATTTGCCGAATAACGTCCTTCATGACCCGTTCGGAGTCCGCCGTGTCATAGATCGTGAAGTGCCGCGTCAGCCCGACGCGTTCGGCATAGCGCCGCAGGATGCGACAACAGGCCGCATGAAAGGTCATCGCCCATACATCCCGCCCGCGTTCGCCGAGCATGTCGACCAGACGCTCTTTCAGCTCGTCGGCCGCCTTATTCGTAAAAGTAATGGCGAGGATATTCCACGGCTCGACCGGCTCCAGCGCGCACAGCAGATCCGCGCGCGCACGATCCTGCGCGCAGATCGGTTCCGTCAGGGATTCAAGAAACAGCACGTCATCCTCCGTGACCGTGTCGGGAACGAGCGTCGAGTCGGCCGCGCAGCCGTAGGCGATCAGGTTGGCGATGCGGTGGATCAGCACCGTCGTTTTCCCGCTGCCCGCGCCGGCCAGCAGCAGCAGCGGCCCCTGCGTCGTCAAAACAGCCTCGCGCTGCATGGAATTCAGATTGGGATACCGCCCGGCAATGTAGCTGCGGCGCGCCGCAACAAAGCGGGCAAGCAATTGTTCAGTCATAGCTGCACCTGTTCTTCGAAGTTTTGTTTCAGTATAGCACAGATGCGGCAAAAGATAAAGCACAAATTCCAAAATCCGACAAAATGCGTACCGCGTTTCAAGCCATCAGCGCGCGCAGCGCCTCGATCGCCTTCTTCTCGATGCGTGACACCTGCACCTGACTGACGCACAGCACCCGCGCCACCCGCTCCTGTGTCAACCCGTGATAATACCGCAGCTGAATGACGCTTCGTTCCCGCTCGGGGAGCCGTTCGATCGCCTGCCGAAGTGAGATCTTTTCCAGCAGCCGTTCTTCCGACTCGGTATCGGTCAGAATGTTTTCGAGCGTAAAGCCATCCTCACCGCTCGGCCTGTTTATCGATTCCGCCGCGCTCGTCGCGTTTTCGGCCAACACGATCTCTTCGGGCGTCAGCCCGGTCTGGCGTGCGATCTCCGTGACCGTCGGTTCGCGCCCCAGGACGGCGCACAGCCTGCTTCGCATTGTGCGGACGGTCGATGCCTGCTCTTTTATGGTGCGCGATACCTTGACCGTGCCGTCATCGCGCAGAAAACGTCGGATCTCGCCCGCGATCTTCGGAACGGCATAGGTCGAAAACTGTGTGCCGTATTCGGGGTCAAACCCCTCTACAGCTTTCAGAAAGCCGAGACAGCCAAGCTGGTACAGATCTTCCGCTTCCGTGCCGCGCCCCAGAAAGCGGCGCGCGACCGACCAGATCAGGCCGGAGTTTTCCGAGACCAGCCGTTCTCCCGCATCCGTGTCCCCGCTCTTGGCGCGGGCGATCAGTTCTTCCGGCACGCTCATTTCTTCCTGCTCAGCTTTCGGCGCATATGGACGGTCGTTCCTTTTCCGGGCGAGGAAGTTATCTCCAACTCGGTCATGAAGCTCTCCATGATGGTAAAGCCCATTCCGCTGCGCTCACTGCCACCCGTCGTGAACATAGGGCGTCTCGCCTGTTCGAGGTCTTCGATCCCGATGCCGCGATCCTTTACAACGATATCCAGCACCTGATCTTTCAAAATGCGACAGCGCAGCGTGATGATGCCCAGTTCCTTCGGATAGGCATGTACGATGCAGTTCGTGACCGCTTCGGAAACCGCCGTTCGAATATCGCCCAGTTCCTCCAGCGTCGGATCCATCTGCGCCGCAAAGCAGGATACAGCCGTGCGTGCAAATGCCTCGTTTGCCGACCTGCTCGGAAATTCCAGGATCATATAGTTTTCAAATTTCATTTTGCTTCCTCCCCGATTTCAATCAGTTTATCGATCCCCGCCGTTAAAAACACCTTCATCGGCTGCGGCCGTACTCCGCTCAATTGCAGCTTCCCGTCCTGCATATGCATGGCGCGCAGAGCATTGATCACGACCGCGATCCCGGAGGAATCCACAAACGTGACCTCCGAAAAGTCCAGAACGCATACGCCCGGGGTATACGCTTCGATCTTAGCCGAGATCGCCTGAATATACTGCTTTGCGCAGTGATGGTCAATCTCCCCCGTCAGCGCTACGGTCAATGTGCCGTTATCCAGAAAACTGGTAAATTGCATAGTTTTCCTCCTTTGCTTGATTATCCGCATTTCAGTATAAACCATTGCGGTAATATTTTCCGTCGGAAAAAGGGTCCGTCTGCGAAAAATCGGAAACCCGCAGAAAACAAAGCCCCCCTGTCTGCGCGGAAACAGGGGGGCACGGAAAAACGGCGGCAACAGAATGGTCTGTCGCCGCCGTCCGATACGGGGAGTATTTATCTCGCGAGTTTTTGCATGGATTCGTAGGATGCTTCCAGCTGGCGGATCAGGTCGCCCGCTCTGGCTGCCTTTTCCCGCTCGGCCGCGACGACCGCCTCGGGCGCGCGGGAGACGAACTTTTCATTGGATAGCTTGGCTTCCAGCGCGGCAAGAAATTTTCTGTTTTTCTCCAGCTCTTTACCGATGCGCGCAAGCTCCGCTTCCACATCCACCAGCTGTCCCATGGGGATATAGAGCTTTGCGTCGGCGGTCGTGATGGTCACCATCCCGTCCAGCTCGGAAGGCTCGGTGTCCAGCAGACGGATCTCGTCGGCATAGGCCAGACGCTGCAAAAAGCCCTCGCCCTCTCGGAAAATGCGCGGCTCCTGCGCCATGATATACAGCGCCGCTTTTTTGGACGGTGGCACATTCATCTCGGTGCGGCGATTACGGATAGCGCGGATAGCCGCCATAACAGACTCCATCTGCGTTTCCTCGGCCTTGAAATTCAGCCGATCGTCTCTGTTCGGCCAATCGGCAACGATCAGCGGTGTCTGTCTGTTCGGCAGACTCTGCCAGATCTCCTCTGTGATAAACGGCATGAACGGATGCAGCAGGCGCAGCGTCTGATCGAGCACATACACCAGGACCTGCAATGCGGTCTGTCTGCGGCGCTCGTCTTCGGAATAAAGTCGCGCTTTCGTCAGTTCAATATACCAGTCACAGTAGGTATCCCAGACAAAATCGTATATTTTCTGCACCGCAACACCCAGCTCATAGTGCTCCATGTTTTCGGTGACTTCCGCGATCAGGGTATTCAGCTTGGACAGGACCCATTTATCCGCGATTTCGAGATCTTCGGGCGCAAAGGCAGTCGTATCATCTCCGTCGTGCAGGTTCATCATCACGTAGCGCGATGCGTTCCACAGCTTATTGGCAAAATTCCGCATCGCTTCGCACCGCTCTATATAGAAGCGCATATCGTTTCCGGGGGAGTTGCCGGTGATCATATTCATACGCAGTGCGTCACAGCCGTACTTATCGATCATTTCGAGCGGATCGATGCCGTTTCCGAGCGATTTGGACATTTTGCGCCCCTGATTATCCCGCACGAGGCCGTGGATGAGCACCGTATGGAACGGGGGCTGCCCCGTATGCTCGCAGCCGGAGAAGATCATTCTCGCTACCCAGAAGAAAATGATATCGTATCCGGTGACCAGCACACTCGTGGGGTAGAATTTCTTCAGATCGGCGGTATCGTTCGGCCAACCGAGCGTCTCGAACGGCCACAATGCGGACGAGAACCAGGTGTCCAGCACATCCTCTTCGCGTGTGATATTTGCAGAGCCGCACTTTTCGCATCTGCATGCATCTTCACGCGAGACGGTGATATGCCCACAGTCCGCGCACGTCCACGCGGGGATCTGATGCCCCCACCAGAGCTGACGGGAGATACACCAGTCACGCACGTTCTCCATCCAGTTCATATAGGTCTTGGAAAAGCGCTCGGGAACGAACTTCGTCTCCCCGTTTTTCACAACTTCGATGGCCTTTTCAGCCAACGGTTTCATTTTCACGAACCACTGCGCGGAGATGATCGGTTCTACATCATTGTGGCAACGGTAGCAGGTGCCGACATTGTGCGCATAGTCGTCGATCTTGACAAGATAGCCCTCTTTTTCAAGATCGGCCACGATCTGCTTTCTCGCCTCGTAGCGGTCAAGCCCCTCGTATTTTCCGCCGAATTCGTTGACACGGCCGTTGTCGTCTAGCACGCGAATAACTTCCAGATTGTGCCGCAGGCCGACCTCAAAGTCGTTGGGGTCATGCGCGGGTGTCATCTTCACACAGCCTGTGCCGAATTCCATTTCGGCATAGTCGTCGGCGACGACGGGGATCTCCTTGTTGACCAGCGGCAAAATGACGGTTTTGCCAACGATATCCCTGTAACGCTCGTCGTTCGGGTTGACGCACACGCCGCTGTCGCCGAGCATCGTTTCCGGGCGCGTGGTCGCGACGATCACTTCGCCGCTGCCGTCGGCGAGCGGATAACGGATATGCCACAAATGACCGGGCTTATCGATATATTCGACCTCCGCGTCGGACAGCGCTGTCACACAGTGCGGGCACCAGTTGATGATGCGGCTGCCCTTGTAGATCAGCCCCTTTTCGTACAGGGAAACGAACACTTCGCGCACGGCTCTGGAGCAGCCCTCGTCCATAGTGAAGCGCGCTCTGCCCCAGTCGCAGGACGCGCCGAGCTTTTTCTGCTGCTCGACGATGCGGTTGCCGTACTTGTGCTTCCAGTCCCAGACGCGCTCCAGGAACTTTTCACGGCCGAGATCGTAGCGGCTGAGGCCTTCCTTGACGCGCAGCTCCTCCTCGACCTTGATCTGCGTGGCGATGCCCGCGTGATCGACGCCGGGGATCCAGAGGGCATCATAGCCCTGCATCCGCTTAAAACGGATGAGCGTATCCTGCAATGTTGCATCCATGGCATGTCCCATGTGCAGCTGCCCCGTGACGTTGGGGGGCGGCATAACGATCGTAAACGGCTTTGCGTCGGGTCTTCCCTGCGGCTTGAAATAGCCGCCGTCTTCCCACATGCGGTAGATCTCGCTCTCCACCTGCTGCGGGTCATAAATCTTCGGTAATTCCTTCATAAGAACCTCCTGAAATAAAGATGCCCCGAGAGAAAACACTCTCAGGGCGAAAAAATTCCGCGGTACCACCTGAATTTCCGTAAAAGCGGACACTCGATCGCTGTAACGGGCTGACCCGCGCTTCCTTACCGTCAAGCCATGCAACGTCGACGGTCATACAGCCGTTCGTGCAGGGTGGGCATTCGGGAGGCGTGCTCCGGGGCGACAATTTGCAGCTTTTCCCATGTCCTCACACCAAACGGACACTCTCTGCGTGGAACAGCCTGCAAAAACTCCCCATCTACGCATTTCCTTTTCATAAATTAGCACATTTTTTACCGAATGTCAATCAAAAACAGACAAATAATTCCCCGTCCCTCTGCGGTGTAAATAGATATGACCCAAATTGGTGAAAAGAAAAAGATATGATGTAGCAGGTTGTAATTTGGCAGCGACGAAAGTCGTTGTCAAATTACAACCTATGCC
>CAZIGE010000045.1:0-14623 GCA_964538475.1 uncultured Oscillospiraceae bacterium
TGGTCGGTCCACTGTCTCTGACCCTGGAAGCCGCCGGCGATGGCGTTATGGCCGACTTTCTCTTCCACAAAGGCATCGGGCAGGTTCTTGTTGCCGGCCATCAGATCCTTGATGATGCAGTACATCTTGACCGTGAACTCCCACTGCTTTTCCTTTTCCTCGGGGGTGAATTTGATGCGGCGCTCTTCACCCAGGAAGTTGACGGACTCGGGGTTGTCGTCGCGGCCTTCTTTGCAGTGCTCTTTCGTCCAGGCCAGAGCCTTGCGGTATTCCTCTTCGTTGTAAATGCCCTCTTCCATACGGCGCAGGATCTCGACCTCGTCTACGGACTCCACGCGCATACCGAAGTAGTTTTCCATCATATCCTGGTTCATGATCGAGCCGGCGATGCCCATGCACTGCGAGCCGATCTGCAAATAGCTCTTGCCGCGCATGGTGGCCACGGCAACGGCGGCGCGGCCGAAGCGCAGCAGCTTTTCCTTCACATCCTCGGGGATCTCGGTGATCTGGTCGCGATCCTGCACCTCATGGCCGTAAATGCCGAATGCGGGCAGGCCCTTCTGCGCGTGACCGGCCAGAACGGCAGCCAGATACACGGCGCCGGGACGCTCGGTGCCGTTGAAGCCCCACACGCCCTTGATGGTGTGCGGATCCATATCCATCGTCTCCGAGCCGTAGCACCAGCAGGGGGTGACGGACAGCGTGATGGACACGCCCGCCTTCTTGAACTTATCGGCGCAGGCGGCGGCCTCGGGAACGCGGCCGATGGTGCTGTCCGCCAGCACGACCTTGACATGCTCGCCGTTGGAATAATACAGATTTTCCTCAAACAGCTTCTTCGCGGCCTCGGCCATGGACCAGACCAGCGGATCGAGCGATTCGCGCAGCATCATGGGGCCGCGGCGGCCATCGACGATGGGACGAATGCCGATCACGGGGTAATCGCCAATGTATCTGTTGTTTGCCATAGAAAATTCCTCCTGAAAGTTTGCCGCCGAAGCGGTCGATTTTTGCAAGGTATACTTTTATAATAACGCGCAGTGCGTTGTTATACGATGTTTTCCGGCAGGAGCCGACACGCCAGCTCCGTTACGCGGGGCGGGCCGTCGAAGCCGTCGAGCCGATCGATCAGATATTGTGCGGCGAGCTGCCCCATTTCCAGCTCGGGCTGGTGCACCACCGGCAGCGGCGGCTTCATCATGGAGCAGATGTCGGCACAGTCGAAGCCGAAAATATCCAGATCTTCGGGGATGCGCAGCCCCCGCTCGCGCGCGGCGGTCGTCAGCCCCATGGTCAGGTTGTAATTCGTCGTGAAAACGGCCGTGGGCGGCTCGCGCAGCGCCATGAACATCTCACAGCCGCGGTAACCGGTGGCGAAGGTGTTTTCGCCGAGCACCATCAGCGCATCGTCATAGGGAATATCATGGTCGGAAAGGGCGCGCAGGTATCCCACCTGCCGCTCTTTGGCGGTCATGACCGTTTTCGGGCCTGAGATCATGCCGACGCGCTGGTGTCCGCGCGCGATCAGCAGCGATACGGCGGCGTAGGCCGCCTGCGCATTGTCCACCAGCACGGCATCCCCGGCCAGACCCTGCACGCAGCGGTCGATCTGCACGAGCGGCGTGCTGAAATTCGCGGACAGCTCCAGATATTCGGAAGCGGAGATATCCTCGGGGAAGTAGATCAGCCCGTCGATCCCGTTGCCGAGCAGAAACCGCAGGTTTTCCCGCTCACGCCCGTGATCCGAGCCGTAGCAGGAGATCAGTACATGAAACCCGTGCTCGCGGAAGGTGCGCTCCATCGCGTTGAGCACATTGCCGTAAAACGGTGCGTTCATTTCCGGCAGCAGCACGCCGATGCTGCGGTTGCGCGGGCTTTTCAGGTTGCGGGCGAAGGGGTTGGCGCGGAAGCCCAGCGCCTCGATCGCGGCACGGATCGCCTCGGCATTTGCGCCGCGCACCGTACCGCCGTTGATGTATTTGGAAACGGTGGAAACCGACACATCTGCCAGTTTTGCCACATCTCTGATCGTTGCCATGGTTTTCCTCCGGGAAAAAGTCGAAACGGTTCGTATTTCGGGGCACCTACCTTGCCGGATACAATACCTATAATAAAATATCTTTTTTGTACTGTCAACACAAAATTTCAAAAAAAACCTTGATTTTTTTGTAAACTTTTGATATCATGTCTGTAGTGTACGGCAAGGGAATACCGCTTTGGGCGTAATGCATAAACGAAACGGTTCGTTTTTTGATCGTAAAGGTCACAAAATTGTAACCTTTGCACAGTCTGCCGATTTTGCCGCCCCGTACCGATCAAAGTGAATGAGAAAGGTGAGTTGAATGGGTGAAACGATCCTGAGAATGCAGGGCATCCAGAAATACTTCCCCGGTGTGCATGCGCTGGACGATGCGCAGCTGGAAGTCCGCGCCGGTGAGGTCATGGCACTGGTCGGCGAAAACGGTGCGGGTAAATCCACGCTGATGAAGATCCTGACCGGTATCTACCCCAAAGACGGCGGAACGATCGAGTTCATGGGCGAGCAGATCGAGATCAACGGTCCGGCCGACGCACAGGCGCACGGCATCTGCATCGTCCATCAGGAACTGAACCTGATGCAGCACCTGACGGTCGCAGACAACATCTTCATCGGCCGCGAGCCGACAAAGGGTCTGCTGCTGGACAGGGAAATGCAGAACCGGATGACCCGGGAGCTGCTGGAGGAGCTGCACCTGCGCATCGAGCCGACGACGGTCGTGCGCAATATGTCCGTGGCCAAGCAGCAGATGGTCGAGATCGCCAAGGCGCTCTCGTTCAGCAATACCAGATTGCTGATCCTGGATGAACCGTCCGCCGTGCTGACGGATACCGAGATCGACGAGCTGTTCGTGTTCGTGCGCAAGCTGAAAGAGCGCGGTGTCGGCATCATTTATATTTCGCACCGCATGGATGAGCTCAAGCGCATCACAGACCGCATCACGGTCATGCGCGACGGTCAGTATGTCGGCACGCTCGAAACCGAGCAGACGGAAGTCGCCGAGGTCGTGCGTATGATGGTCGGCCGCACCATTTACGAAGAGCCGAAGACAAAGTCCGCCGTCGCACCCGACGCACCGGTCGTGCTCGAATGTGAGGGGCTCACGAGCCATCAGGTACATAACGTGTCCTTCTCCCTGCGGCGGGGCGAGATCCTCGGCTTCTCCGGTCTGATGGGCGCGGGACGCACCGAGACGATGCGCCTGCTCTGCGGCGCGGATCCCATGACCGCCGGCACGATCCGCATCGACGGCAAGCCCGTGAAGATCCGCTCGACCTCCGACGCGGTCAACCACGGCATCGGCTACCTGTCCGAGGACAGAAAGCGTTTCGGCCTGTGTCTCGGATTGTCCGTCGCGGATAACACGATCATGCCCAGCATCTCCCGCCTGTTCAAAGGCCCGCTGGTCAACGACCGAATCGCGGATATCTACGCCAACGAATACATCGAAAAGCTGCGCACCAAAACACCCTCCGCACGCGCGAAGGTCGGCAGCCTCTCCGGCGGCAACCAGCAGAAGGTCGTCATCGCCAAATGGCTGCTGCGCAACTGCGACATCCTGATCTTTGATGAGCCTACGCGCGGCATCGACGTCGGCGCGAAGAGCGAGATCTACAAGCTGATGAACCAGCTTGCGGCAGAAGGAAAGTCCATCATTATGATCTCCTCGGATATGCCCGAGCTGCTGCGTATGTCCGACCGCATCGTCGTGATGTGTGAGGGCAACAAAACGGGCGAGCTGGATATCGCCGAGGCAACACAGGAAAAAATCATGACACTGGCAACCGAACGTGAAGTGGGGGTTAAACAATGAACAGACTCGGAACGAAAAAAATCAACTTTCAGGCGCTGCTGGCTCCGGCCGCACTGGTGATCCTGTACATTTTCTTCTCAATTTTCGGCAATAACTTTTTCAGCGCCTATTACGCCCAGACCATTCTGGAGTCCTCTTACTACATCGGCTTCATGGCCTTCGGCGTGACCTTTATCATCATCACGGGCGGCATCGACCTGTCCCTCGGCACGGTCATGATGTGCTCGGCACTGCTCGGCGGCTACAGCTTCAAGCAGGGCGCGCCCCTGATCGTCAGCGTGCTGCTGACCGTAGCGGTCGCGGTCGCGTTCGGCTTCCTCAACGGTGTCATGGTCGCCAAGCTGAAGCTGCCCCCCTTCATCGCCACGCTGGGCACGCAGATGGTGTCCATGGGTCTGGGCTCGATCGTCACCAAGGTCACCTCGCAGACCTGGCCCATCGCGCAGGCTGAGGTCGGCGGCTGGTTCAAAAAGGTCTTCTTCAAGGCCGACATCTTCGGCATCCGCGGCTTCCCCGTCGGCGCGCTGTGGCTCGTGGGCTTCTTCGTCATCGCCTTCCTGATCCTGCACAGAAGCAAGCTCGGCCGTTACTTCTTCGCCATCGGCTCCAATGAAGAGGCCGCGCGCCTGTCCGGTATCGATGTCGATAAGTACAAGATCGCGGCGTATACCCTGTCCGGCTTCTTCGTCGGCATGTGCGCGCTGTTCTATGCCGCAGCCTACACCACCATCACCCCCGGCACCGGTGCCGGTCAGGAAATGAACGGCATCACGGGCGTTATCATCGGCGGCACGTCCATGGCGGGCGGCTCCGGCACGATGGTCGGCACGCTCATCGGCGTGTTCATCATGTCCGTCCTGAAGGCGGGTCTGTCCTCCTGCGGTCTGCAGGCACACTGGCAGACATTCTTCACCGGCATCGTCGTCATCGGCGCGGTGCTGATGGACATCTACCGCACCAAGGCTGCGTCCAAGGTGAAAAGATCCTGACCCCATTCTTTTGTATAAGCGCGTGAAAACGCTTATAATACATGAAAACAAATTTTAGGAGGAAACACAATGAAAAGAATCATCGCGATCGCCCTGATGCTGGTTCTGGTTTGCGCCATGTTCTGTGGCTGCAACAAGGAAGAAAGCGGCAAACTGTACATCCCCGTTATGGCAAAGGGCTTCCAGCACCAGTTCTGGCAGGCCGTTTACGAAGGCTCCAAGGCTGCTGCCGAGAAGTACGACGTTGACATCTACTTCAACGGCCCCAACTCCGAGACCGACATCCAGAGCCAGATCGACATGATCAACCAGGAAATGGCCAAGAACCCCAAGGCTATGTGCCTGGCTGCCCTGTCCACCGAGGCTGTCAAGGAGATCCTGGCCGAGTGCGCCAGCAAGAACATCCCCGTCATCGGCTTTGACTCCGGCGTGCCCGGCGACGAGTCCGGCGCTGTTCTGGCTACTGCCTGCACCAACAACGAGTCCGCTGCTGCCATCGCCGCCACCAAGTTCGGCGAGCACGAGGGCCTGGTCGCTGCCATGAAGGCCGCTACCGTCGAGAACCCTGTCCGCATCGTCTGCCTGTCTCAGGACGCCGTCTCCGCTTCCATCGTCGGCCGTACCTCCGGCTTCGTCAATGAGATGAAGAAGATCGCTGCCCAGCACGGCACCGTTGCCGTGACCGGCCACGACCTGTGGAAGGATGGCGACGAGTCCGCTGCCTCCATCATCATCGAGGTCGCTGTCTCCGCTACCACCGAGGCTACCTCCGTCCAGACCGCTTCCGCTGCTTTCCTGGCTAAGGAAGACCTGATCGCTGTCTTCTGCTCCAACGAAGGCGCTGTCACCGGTTTCCTGTCCGCCGTTTCCGACGGTGCCGACCTGGGCAAGGGTGGCAAGTATGAGAATCTGGTCGTTGCCGGCTTCGACGCAGGCTCCGCTCAGAAGAAGGCTGTCCGCGAAGGCTGGTTCTACGGCTCCGTCACGCAGGATCCGTACAGCATCGGCTATCTGGCCGTCGAGCTGGCTGTCAAGGCTGCCAACGGCGAAAAGGTCGCTGACGTTGACACCGGTGCGAAGTGGTACGACGCTTCCAACATCGACAACGAAGACATCGCTCTGCTGGTTTACGACTGATCTGCAATTCTAAACGAAATGCACGTTACGCACGGCTGAAACCGACCGGCACCACTTCGGTGGTGCCGGTTTTTTCGGACGCGGCGCGCTTGACAGCTGAACGGTGCGGTTTTATAATAAAGAAAAGCGCAGCGTTGAACTGTAAATAACAGGAGGCTACGATATGAACCGGATCCATAACTACCTCGCATTTGACCTGGGCGCGAGCAACGGACGCGCGATCCTCGGCCGCTTCGACGGGGAAAAAATGACCATGACCGAGCTGCATCGCTTTGAAAACAATTATGTGGAGATGAACGGCGTGTACTACTGGGATACGCCGTACCTGTTCGATCAGCTCAAGAAGGGACTGCTCGCGTTCCGCCGCGGCGGCTACGGCGAGCTGGATGCGTTCGGCATCGACACCTGGGGCGTGGATTACGGCCTGCTCGACCGCAACGGCCATCTGATCGGATTGCCGCGCTGCTACCGTCTGGGCACGCAGGCCGATATCGACGCCGTGCAGCAGATCGTTCCCGCCGCGCAGCTTTACAGCCGCAGCGGCATCGATACCACTCTGACGTTCAATACGCTCTATCAGCTCTACCGCCGCAGGCGCGAAAACGACGCGGCGCTGGAAGCGGCCGATACCCTGCTGCTGACACCGGATCTTCTGGGCTATTTCCTAACCGGCGAGAAGGGCACGGAGTATACCATCGCCACGACGACCCAGCTGTATGACCCCACCGCGCACGACTGGGACTGGCAGACCATTCGGCAGCTCGGCCTGCCCGCGCATATTTTCACAAAAATCGACAAGACCGGCACGATCCGCGGCCATCTGCGCCCCGAGCTTTGCAGCGAACTGGGGCTCAACAGCGCGGCTTTTGTGGCCGTAGGCAGCCATGATACCGCCTCGGCGGTCGCGGCCATCCCCGGCAAGGGCAGCTTCGCGTTCTGCTCCTCCGGCACATGGAGTCTGTTCGGCGCGGAAATGGATCGCCCTGATCTCAGCCCCGAGGCAGCCGCCGCAGGCTTCTCCAACGAGGGAACGATCCAGGGTACGTTCCGCCCGCTGCGCACCATCATCGGTATGTGGATCATTCAGGAGTGCCGCCGCGACTGGATCAAAAACGGATCGTCCCTCTCGTGGGACGAGATCGTGGACGAAGCCCGCAAGGCCGCGCCGCTGCGCTCGATCATCGACCCCGATGCAGCGGAATTTTACGATGGCGGCCGCATGGAGGAAAAGATCCGCGCATTCTGCGAAAGAACTGGCCAGCCCATCCCCGAAACGGTGGGGCAGGTGGCGCGCTGCGTGTATGAGTCGCTCGCGCTGAAATACCGCCATGCGCTGGAAGGTCTGGAAAAAATGAAGGGGCAGCGCATCGATTCGCTGAATATCGTCGGCGGACCGATCAACAACCGATTCCTCGATCAGCTGATCGCAGACTCGCTCGACCGCACCGTGATCACGGGGCCTGTGGAGGGGGCGGCCATCGGCAATCTGCTCACGCAGGCCATGGCGCTCGGGCAGATCCGCGATCTGGCACATCTGCGCCGCGTGGTGGAGCGCAGCGAGGACGTTCAATTCTGGCAGCCGCAGCACACGCCGCAATGGGAAGCGGCCTATGAAAAGCTGTTGACATTTTTATAAGGAGAGATTTACATGAGCATCGACATGACAAAGTGGCAGGAGATCGCAAAAAAGAATGTAAACAACCGTCCGGCGGGCGAGGGTCGCCTGGCGGGCAAGATCACCATCGTCACCGGCGCGGCACAGGGCTTCGGCAAGGGCATCGCGCAGGAGCTGTATAACGAGGGCGCGACGATCGTGATCGCAGACATGAACCAGCCGCTTGCGGAAACAGTCGCGGCGGAAATGGGCGAGCGCGCCTGTGCCATCCCCGTCAACGTGTCCGACGAGCAGAGCGTCGCCGATCTGGTCGCGCAGACGGTGGAGCGCTTCGGCGGATTGGATATCATGCTGGCCAACGCCGGTGTTGTCCGCTCGGGCCCGATCGCACAGTTCGAGAAAAAAGATTTCGACTTCGTCACCTCCATCAACTACAGCGGCCTGTTCCTCAGCGCCAAATACGCCGCGCTGATCATGCAGGCGCAGCACGAGGCCGCGCCTGAGGCGTATTACGACATCATCTCCGTATCCTCCAAGTCCGGTCTGGAAGGTTCGAACAAGAACTTTGCCTACGCGGGCAGCAAATTCGGCGGCATCGGTCTGGTGCAGAGCTGGGCGCTGGAGCTGTGCCCCTATAACATCAAGGTCAACGCCGTTTGCCCCGGCAATTTCCTGGATGGCCCGCTGTGGTCCGATCCCGTGCGCGGTCTGTTCGTGCAGTATTTGCAGGCGGGCAAGGTTCCCGGCGCGAAGACGGTCGAGGATGTTCGCCGCTTCTACGAGGCCAAGGTGCCCATGAATCGCGGCTGCATGCCGCTGGACGTAGCGCGCGCCGTCATGTACTGCGTCGAGCAGAAGTACGAGACCGGCCAGGCCATCCCCGTGACCGGCGGTCAGGTCATGCTCAACTGAGGAACGCATCATGATCGACATCGAAATTCTGAATAAGCTGAACGCCCCGACGGCGGCGCAGCGGCTGGAAAACCTGAAGGAAGTGCTGAAAACCGCGGTTTTCCCTACGCCCGTGCCGCAGTATATCAACAACCATATCCACACCACCTACTCTTTCTCGCCCTATTCTCCCACGGCCGCCGTTTACGCCGCGCGGATGGAGGGACTTTGCACCGCCGGGATCATCGACCATGACTCCATTTCCGGTGCGCGGGAATTTCTGGAGGCTGCTGCGCTGATCGGCATGCCCGTGACCATCGGTATGGAATGCCGCGCTTCCATGGACGGCACGCGCCTGCATGGGCGGCGCACCAACAACCCGGATCAGGAAGGCATCAGCTATATGACCATCCAGTCCGTGCCGCATACGCATATCGACACGCTTACTGCGTTCTTCCGCCCGTATCAGGCGGCGCGCCACGCGAGAAATCGCAAAATGATCGATAAGATCAATGCGCTCCTGCCCGATGTCGCGCTGGATTACGACCGCGATGTGCTGCCCCTTTCCGAGGCGGCGCATGACGGCGGTGTGACCGAGCGGCATCTGATGTATGCGCTTGCGCTGAAGCTGGAGCGGCAGGTCGGGCGCGGCAGCGCCATGGTGGAAAAGCTGGCCGATATGGGGCTCACGCTGTCCGATAAGCAGAAAAAGCAGATGCTGGACGAGACGTACCCGTTCTATGCGTACGATCTGCTCGGCATTCTGAAAAGTGCGTTCGTGCCGCAGATCTACATCCCCGCAACGGACGAATGCCCCGCGCTGGCCGATCTGGTGAAGCTGTGCCGCGAGGTGGATGCGTACCTGTGCTATGCCTATCTGGGCGATGTCGGCGACAGCGTGACGGGCGACAAAAAGGCGCAGAAATTTGAAGACGATTATCTCGACGATGTCTTCGAATGCCTGAAAGAGGAAGGCGTAAAGGCCGTTACCTATATGCCCACGCGCAATACGCCGCAGCAGCTTGCGCGCCTGCGCGGGCTGTGCGACCGATACGGGATGTTCCAGATCTCCGGCGAGGATATCAACTCCCCGCGCCAGAGCTTCGTCATCCGTGCGATGGAAGATCCCATGTTCGCCAACCTGATCGACGCGACCTGGACACTGATCCGACACGAAAGCGAAGGACCGACCGAATAAACCGCAAGGGGACGCCGCAAAAAACGGCGTCCCCTGCTGTAAAAGGAGAAGAAATCGTATGGCAATGGAACTGTTTTCCGCCATGAACGGCGCGCTCTGCGCGTGCGGCCGCGCGCATACCTTTGATGCGCAGGTCCTCTGCGGGGCGGGCGTTTTGCGCCGTCTGCCGCAGCTCGTGCGGGCGCTGCACGCGACGAAGGTGTTCGTTTTGTCGGATGAAAACACCTTTGAGGCGGCGGGCAGGCAGACCGTCCGCCTGCTGGAAGAAGCGGGCATCGGGCTGCAAAGTTATATCCTGCCCGAGCGTGCGCCGCATCCCGATGAAGCGCGCGTCGGTGCAGCCGTGATGCATATGCAGCACGATTGCGACATGGTCATCTCGGTCGGCGGCGGTGTGCTCAACGATATCGGAAAAATGCTGGCCGCGACTGCGCGCGTGCCGTATGGCATCGTGGCCACCGCGCCGTCCATGGACGGCTTCGCCTCGGCCACCTCATCCATGACGCGCGACGGGCTGAAAGTATCCCTCCCGACGAAATGCGCCGATGTGATCCTGGGCGATACGGACATCCTGTGCCGCGCCCCGAAGGAGCTGCTTCTGGCGGGGCTTGGGGATATGCTGGCGAAATATGTCAGCATCTGCGAATGGCGCATCGCGCACCTTATCACCGGCGAATATTACTGCGAAGCCGTGGCACAGCTGGTGCGTCTTGCACTGCGGCAATGCGTGGCGCAGGCGGATGGGCTGCTTCGGCGGGAGCCGCAGGCCGTTGCGGCGGTTTTTGAGGGACTGGTCATCGGCGGCGCGGCTATGAATTATGCGGGCTGCTCCCGCCCCGCCTCCGGCAACGAGCATTACATTTCGCACGTTCTGGATATGCGCAGTGTCGAATTCGGAGAGCCCTGCGCGCTGCACGGGATCCAGTGCGCGATCGGCACGCTGGAGATCCTGCGGCTTTACGAAAAACTGCCCGCCTTTATGCCGGATCGGGAAAAGGCGCTCGCGCATGCCGCCGCGTTCGACTATGCCGCGCACGCGCAGCAGCTGCGCGCATTTCTCGGCTGCGGCGCGGAAAGCATGATCGCGCTGGAACGGAAGGAAAAGAAGTACGATCTGCGATCGCATACGCGCCGCTTTGCGCGCATCGAGGCCAACTGGGAACGAATCATACAGATCGTGCGCGAGGAGTTGCCCCCCGCGCACGAGATCGAAGCGCTGCTGGCGCGCCTGGGCGCGCCGAAGTGCCTGTCGGATATCGGTGTGGAGGAAACCGTATTCCCCACGGCCTTCCGCGTCAGCGGAGATATCCGCGATAAATATGTGCTAAGTCGTCTGGCGTGGGATCTTGGGATCACGCGTGAGCTGCTCAGCGAATGACCGCACTGGTCTGCGCGTCGATGGTCAGGCTCGTTCCCGTCAGGCGGGCACTGCCCATTCCCGCAAAGACGACGCTCTCCCCCGCAATGCCTTCCAGCGTGGAAATATCCACCGTGACCGCCTCCGTGCCGGTGTTGTGGATCACGCAGACCGTGCTGCCGTTCCATGTGGAGCAGAAGCCCGCAGCCGACACGCCCGCGAAGGTGACGACACGGAAATCGCCGTAGGCGATCTCGGGATTGGCCTTGCGGATGGCGATCAGCTTTTTATAGTGCGTGTAGAGGCTGTCGCCGTCGGCGAGTTGATCGGCGACCGTTCCGTTGACCTGCTCGGCCTTGTAGCTTGCACCGGCAGGGTTTTTCACGGTGTCGCCGTCGCCCCAGAGCATGGCCAGACGGCGGTTGGCATCCGTGGACGCGCCGCCGCGCGAGCCGAGCATCCCGATCTCTTCCCCGTAATAGATGAACGGCGAGCCGGGAGTCAGGATCGACAGGCTGGCCGCCACCTGCGCCTGCCCGGTGGAGGGCATCAGATAGCCTGCCGCGCGATCCATGTCGTGATTGGAGATGAACGTGACGAGCATCGCATCCGCGCGGCGCGCGAGGATGTTATCCAGATACGAGCGGATATAGTTCAGATACGAAACGGGCGAAGAGGCCTTTGCGGCGTTTGCGATCTGCCCGGAGGACTGCGACATGGAGAAGTTGAAGCAGTTTGTCGCGGTGAAATACGGATAGGTCGCGTTATCCGCGTCCCAGACCTCGGCGACGGTGTAAATATCGGGCTTGATATCGCGCAGCGCCTGCATATACTTTTCCCAGAAGTCGGCATTTGCCGCCGCGTCGCCGTAATAGATGTATTTGGCCGCGTCGAAGCGGAAGCCGTCCACGCCCATGTCCAGATAGAATTTCGCCACGTCGACCATGGCATTGAATACGGCGGGGTTATCGTAATTCAGCTCCGGCATTTCCTCGGAGAAATTGCCCTCGTAATAGTGCCCGGTGCTGCCCAGTGCGTAGCTGGTTTTTCCGCTCAGCGGTTCATAGCCCCAGGTGTAGAAATCGTAGTAGGGGTCGCTGTCGTTGTAGTCCTGATGTGCCGCGCGGAAGCGTTGGAACCATTCGCACTCGGGCGAGGTGTGGTTGATGACCAGATCCAGAATGATCTGCACATCCCGCGCGTGGCACAGCTCGATCAGCTCTTTCAGGTCGTCCATCGTGCCGAACTGCGGGTCGATCTGGTAATAATCGGCGCAGTCGTACTTGTGATAGGATGGGGACAGGAAGATCGGCGACAGCCAGAGCCCCTCCACGCCCAGACTCAGGCCGCTGTCGGGGTCGCCGTCGTTGAGATAGTCGAATCGCTCGATAATGCCGCGCAGATCTCCGATACCGTCTCCGTCGGAGTCGGAAAACGAACCGACGAAGATCTGATAATATACGCGGGCGTTGCCAGCATTGGCACCGGTGATCACGCCGAAATCATCGATGATCGCTTCACCGCGCACGGCATCCAGCTCGTATTTTCCGGAAGGGTCGCCGGGCTGCGTCGGGATCGGCGTGGGTTCGGTGGGGCTGGTCGACGCGTCGGGCTGCGAAGTAGTCGGCGACACATCGGCGCAGCCGCATACGGAGGCGGCCAGCACAGCCGCCAGGATCAGAACGAAAAATCGTTTCATCGGATGTTCCTCCTGCGTTTTCCGAACAGTGCGGCCTGCTTTAGCCGCGCCGTTCGGGATTTTTTGTAAGTATAGCACAATTTTCCGAAACTTGCAAGAGCACCCGCGCGATCATGCGCGGCGGCGTGCCCGAACGGCGCACGATCGTTTTTAAGCGGCTCTACCGTGTGTAGAATTCCGCATTCTACCGTAGAGAGAGGCCGTTTCCCACCGCGGAGGGTGACTTTTTCCGCCGCGCGCAATATAGTTAAGCTATATCATTCTTACCCGCGCAAAGGAGAACCGCCATGACCGATTACCGCATTTTCACTGATTCCGCCGCCGACCTGCCCGAGGCCGTGCTGGAAAAGCTGCATGTGCAGCACGCATGCCTGAGCCTTCTGTGGCGGGAGCAGACCCGTCCCGACACCGTTTCCGACGACATCGGACAGCTGTATCAGGCGCTGCGGCAGGGCGAAGTCGTCAAAACGTCCGCCGTCAACCCCGAGGGCTGGATTGCCGCGATGGAGCCCGTGCTGCTGCAAGGGCAGGATATCCTCGTGCTGGCGTTTTCCTCCGCGCTGAGCACCACGTACCAGTCTGCGGTCATCGCCGCGAAGGAGCTGGAAGAGAAGTACCCCGCGCGCCGCATCGAGGTGATCGATACGCTGTGTGCCTCACTGGGGCAGGGACTGTTCGTCTACCATGCGTGCCGCAAGCGCGAGGAAGGGCTGTCGCTTTCGGAGCTGGCCGACTGGGCGCGGGAAAACAGGCTGCACCTGTGCCACTGGTTCACGGTGGACGACCTGATGTATCTCAAACGCGGCGGGCGCATCGGCGCAGCCACGGCGCTGCTGGGCACGATGTTGCAGGTCAAGCCCGTCATGCACATGGACGACGGCGGGCGGCTGGTCAGCGTCGGCAAGGCGCGCGGCAGAAAGGCCGCCATCGAGGCGCTGATCCGCAAAATGGAGGAAACTGCCCTCCCGGGCGAAAACGAAGTCGCCTATATTTGCCATGGCGACTGCCTCGCGGATGCCGAATATCTTGCCGAACAGATCCGCCTGCGCTGCGGCGTGAAGGAAGTGCTGATCGGCTATACCGGCGCGGTGATCGGCTCGCACGCGGGGCCGGGCGTGCTGTCGCTGTTCTTCCTCGGCACCCACAGATAACCGCGCACCGCGCGATCTGCCATACCACGACCGGCGGCGCAGTCCGAAGCTTTTTCGGGCTGCGCCGCTTCTGTTTTTTCACCAAAAAGGAAGAAAAATTCTTGCATTTTATTATGCAACCTATTATAATGAGTTTATGTTATACCCTAGATTTTTAAGAAGGGGGAAATGCTCCAAATGCAATCGCAGTACATCATCGAAATGCTGAACATTCGCAAAGAGTTCCCCGGTATCGTGGCCAACGACAATATCACATTGCAGCTGCGCAAGGGCGAGATCCATGCGTTGCTGGGCGAGAACGGTGCCGGCAAATCCACGCTGATGAGCGTGCTTTTCGGACTGTATCAGCCGGAGGCCGGCGAGATCCGAAAAAACGGCGAGGTCGTTCACATCCACAACCCCAACGATGCCACCGCGCTCAATATCGGCATGGTGCATCAGCACTTCAAGCTGGTGGACGTGTTCACCGTGCTGGACAACATCATCCTCGGCGCAGAGGATACCAAAATGGGCTTCCTCAGCAAAAAAGCCGCCCGCGCCAAGGTGCAGGCACTCTCGGACAAGTATAAGCTGTATGTGGATCTGGACGCGAAGGTGGAGGACATCAGCGTCGGTATGCAGCAGTGGACCGAGATCCTGAAAATGCTCTACCGCGATAACGAGATCCTCATTTTCGACGAGCCGACCGCCGGCCTCACCCCGCAGGAGATCGACGAGCTGATGGAGATCATGCGC
>CAZIGE010000046.1:0-14555 GCA_964538475.1 uncultured Oscillospiraceae bacterium
TATCCTTGAGGATATTGTAGTCGACCTTTGCCTTGTAGTTGCCGTACTGCTCCAGATACTTCGGGTCCACACCGGCGGTCTTGGCGACCTCGCTGATGTGCTGCATTTGGGTTTCCTGTGCGATTTCGATGTCTGTTTTGAATGCCATAATGTTTATACTCTCCTTGTATTATTGCTGGTGCCTACCGTTTTGTGAGGATCGGCCCATACAGGATTTACACAGCTGCCGTTGAAATGGCTCACTGTGCATTGTTATTCGGTACTTTCATACCGAAAATCAGTATAGCATCGGATACCGTGCTTGTCAATCTTTTTTTACCCGAAATCTGGAAATTTTGTCCCCCGTACACGCTCCTCGCCCTCCCACTCATTGCGCGGTGGGAGCCGCTCCCCGACGCACTGCCTCTTTCACGCACGAAGGCGCCCCCGGGTGGGGGCGCCTTTCCGCTTTTCGTTTCAGCAGCAGCGGTTGCTGCCGCAGTCGCAGCCCTGATTTTGGCCGCAGCCGCAGAACAGGATCAGCAGCAGGATGATCCAGAACAGGTTGCCGCCGCACAGGCCGTTGTTTCCGCAGTTACACATAGAAATACCTCCCGAAAGTCTGATGCGGTCTTGCACCGCTCATTCCATGGTATTCCGTCGGGCGGAATATGTGCGTATGCGCGCGCAATTCCTCACAGTTCGTCCGCTGCCTCGCGTTTTTCGGTCTGCGTGCCGAAATAAAAGGCGATCACGGTGCTGAAAACGGTCAGAAATTCCTGCCCCGACAGCACGCCGCGCAGGGACAGTGCGCAAAACACGCCGCACATAGACAGCGTGACCAGACTTTTGATGCGCAGCAGCTTCGAAAATCTTGCTTTCACGGCTCATTCCCTCCCATCCGTGTGCTCCAGCGATGCCAGACGATGATGGATGACGCGGATCTGCTCCTCCACCACAGGCATACGCCGCGCGAAATGATTGTGCTCGCGTACCTCGCGCGTCAGCGCTTCGAGCTTGGTATCGGTCACGGCCTGATGCTGTTCCAGTGTGCTCTGCACGCGCCGCCCCGCACTGCGATTGGTCAGGATCACGCCCAGCAGCGCCATCGAGCCCGTGATCAGCGCCGTCAGGATGCTTTCCATCCGCTCACCTCCAGCAGCGCCTCCCATGTGGCGCGATCCGTCGCGCCGCTGTCTGGCAGCTTCCTGCTTTTTTGAAATGCGCGCAGCGCCGCATCCGTTTTTTCGCCGAATTTGCCGTCCATGGGATCTTTCGTGCCGATCGGATAGCCCATGGCGTACAGCAGCCGTTGCAGCGCACGCACGGGCTCGCCCTGCGCGCCCTGCCGCAGGATCGGAAGCGTCACGCAAACGCCGCTTTCGTAGCGCAGATACGGCAATCGGCCGTGCTTGACCCATGTTCGGGTCGGATAGCCGTCGAGCGTGCGGTTGCAGGCGGTCAGCTGCACACCGTCTGCCCATTTCGGCGTGCATTCCACCGCAAGACCGTCGCCGACGTATACCCCGATGTGCCCTTTCATCCACACCGCTTCCCCGACCAGAATGTCGGAAAAGTCCTCGCTCACGCCTTCGCAGGCGGCGATCATGCCGTCGGCGCTACAGTCCGGCACGCCGTTCGCACGATAGGACGCGCCGCCGTAGCGCGCCTGCGCGTCCCCTGTCCAGCCCCAGAGCAGCCCCTTGATCAGGCCGCTGCAATCGAAGCCGAAGGTCTGCGCGTCGGCGGCAAGGATCTTCTTTTCCCGCGCCGCTTTGCGGTTGTAGGCGTAGCCTGCGAGGATGCGCGTGCGGTTTTCCTGCGTCAGCGGCCAGCCGAACGCCCCGTAGACATACAGCGTCTTTTGCTGCGCCGCCGCGCGGCAGGCCTGCGCCAGCTGCTCGCCCGTTTCGATCTTCATCATACTGTTTTCGCCCCTTTCCGAGAGTTCTTCTCACCGAAACGTCCAAATCGCCGCGCGGTTGCACGCGCGAATGCAACTCCCGCTTCACGCCCGGCTCCCCTCGCCCCCGCGCAGCTCGGGGAGAGCGGTACGCATCGGCGCGTAAACGCCCCCGGCATACCATGGCGGTACATCGGGGGCGTTTGCGGTACGATATTGACTTATTCCAGCTCGAATGCGCCGGTGTAGAGGCGGTAATACACGCCCTTTTGCGCGATCAGATCCTCGTGTGTGCCGCGCTCGATAATGCGCCCGTGATCGAGCACCATGATGCAATCGGAGTTCATGACCGTGGACAGCCGATGCGCGATCACGAACACCGTCCGCCCGCGCATGAGCTTATCCATGCCGTCCTGCACCAGTTTTTCCGTGCGCGTATCGATCGACGAGGTCGCCTCGTCCAGGATCATGACGGGCGGGTCGGCCACGGCGGCGCGCGCGATGGAGATCAGCTGGCGCTGCCCCTGTGAGAGACCTGCGCCGTTTCCGGTGAGCACCGTTTCATAGCCCTCGGGCAGGCGGGTGATAAAATCGTGCGCGTTGGCGAGTTTGGCCGCGCGGATGCATTCTTCATCGGTCGCGTCCAGCTTTCCGTAGCGGATATTGTCCATGACCGTGCCGGTGAACAGATTTACATCCTGCAACACGACGCCCAGCGAGCGGCGCAGATCGGATTTTTTGATCTTATTGATATTGATACCGTCGTAGCGGATCTTTCCGTCGGCGATGTCGTAGAAGCGGTTGATCAGATTGGTGATGGTGGTCTTGCCTGCGCCCGTCGCGCCGACAAATGCGATCTTCTGCCCCGGGGTCGCGTAGAGGCTGACATCATGCAGCACCGTTTTTTCCGGCACATAGCCGAAATCGACGTTGTACATGGTGATATCGCCCTTCAGCTCGGTGTAGGTCACGCTGCCGTCGGCCTGATGCGGATGCCGCCACGCCCAATGGCCGGTATGCTCGGGGCATTCGGTGATCGTGCCGTCTTCGCCGGGCTTCACGTTGACCAGTGTGACATAGCCCTCATCCGTCTCGGGCGCTTCGTCCATCAGCTCAAAGATGCGCTCCGCGCCGGCCAGCGCCATGATGATGGCGTTCATCTGCTGCGAGATCTGGTTGATCGGCTGATTGAAGCTGCGCGAGAGGGTCATGAACGCCATCAGCGCGCCCAGCGTCAGCCATGTGCCGTCCGTGGATACGACGAGCGTACCGCCGACGATGGCGAGCACGGCATACTGGATATAGCCGAGGTTATTGTTGATGGGGCCCATCATGTTGGAAAATTTCCCCGCGGAGAAGGCATTTTCGCACAGCTCTTCGTTGAGCGCGTCGAATTCCGCCTTGCTGGCTTCCTCGTGGTTGAAGACCTTGACGACCTTCTGCCCCGAGATCATTTCCTCGATATAGCCGTTGACCTTGCCGAGCGAGCGCTGCTGCCCGATGAAAAATCCCGCGGATCTGCCCGCCAGGAATTTCGTGACGAACACCACGCCCGTCACGGTCACGAGCGTGACGAGGGTCAGTATCCACGACTTGATCAGCATGAAGATCAGCACGACGATCAGCGTGACCGCCGAGGAAACGGCCTGCGGGATGGACTGCGAGATCATCTGCCGCAGCGTGTCGATGTCGGAGGTGTAGCGGGACATGATATTGCCCGCCGTGTTGGAGTCGAAATAGCGGATGGGCAGGCGCTGCATTTTGGTGAACATCTCGTCGCGGACGGTCTTCTGGATGCCCTGTGTCACGCCGACCATCAGGTAGCTTTGCAGGAAGCTTGCCAGAACGCCGACGGCGAAATAGCACGCCAGCGTGACAAGGAAGCGCAGCACGGGCGCAAAATCGGTCGAGCCGCTCTCCACCATGGGCAGGATATACTCATCCACCAGATCGCCCAGCGCGGTGGAGCTTTTGCCGCTCGCGATCGCCGTGGCCACGATGCACAGCAGCACCAGCACCAGCGTCAGCGCATATTGTTTCAGATATCCCATCAGGCGCAGGAGCGTTTTCATGGGATTTTTTGCCTTGCGGCCGTCGCCGCGCATTTTTACGGGAGGCATTACTCCTCGCCCCCTTTCTGCTGTGTATCGTATACTTCCCGATAGATCGGGGAGGTCTGCATGAGCTGCGCATGGTCGCCGACGGCGGCGATGCGGCCGTTATCCAGCACGAGGATGATATCGGCATCCTGCACCGAGGCGATGCGTTGGGCAATGATGAGCTTCGTCGTGCCGGGGATCTCCTCGGCGAAGGCCCTGCGGATCATCGCGTCCGTTTTGGTATCCACCGCGGAGGTGGAGTCGTCCAGGATCAGCACCTTCGGCTTTTTCAGCAGGGCGCGGGCGATGCACAGGCGCTGCTTCTGCCCGCCGGAGACGTTCGTGCCGCCCTGCTCGATATAGGTATCGTAACCGTCGGGGAAGGAACGGATGAATTCATCCGCGCAGGCGAGCTTACAGGCGTGTTCCAGCTGCTCGTCGGTCGCGTCAGGGTCGCCCCAGCGCAGATTTTCGCGGATCGTGCCGGAGAACAGCACGTTCTTTTGCAGCACCATGGCCACATTGTCGCGCAGCACCTGCAAATCGTAGTCGCGCACGTCCACGCCGCCGACTTTCACCACGCCCTCGGTCGCATCGTACAGTCGGGGGATGAGCTGCACCAGCGTGGACTTGCTCGAACCGGTGCCGCCCAGAATGCCGACCGTCGCGCCGGAGGGGATATGCAGATCGACCTCTTTCAGGGCGCGGTGCTTTGCTTTTTCCGAATAGCGGAACGAGACGTTTTCAAAATCGATCGAGCCGTCCCGCACGGTCTTCACGGCGTTTTCGGGCGAGCGCAGGTCGGAGCCCTCGCACAGTACTTCATAGCAGCGGCGCAGGGGCGTGCGGCTCATGGTCAGCATGACGAAGACCATGCTCAGCATCATCAGGCCGCTGAGGATCTGTGTGGTATAGGTGACCATCTGGCTGAGGTTGCCGGTGGTCAGGCCGCCGGACAGGAGTGGGTCGTTCCCGGACTGCACCACCAGATTCGAGCCGACCCAGAGGATCGACAAAATGCAGGTGTACACGCTGATCATCATGATGGGGTTGTTCAGCGAGAGGATCTTTTCCGCCTTGGAGAAGGTCCTGACCAGATCGGCGGATACATCCTTGAACTTTTCTTCCTCTTTGTCCTGGCGAACGAAGGACTTGACCACGCGGATGCCGTGCACATTCTCCTGCACAACGGTATTGAGCTTGTCGTTGAGCTTGAAGCCGCGGTCGAAAATGCGGAACACCAGCGGGATGAGGCATCCCAGCGCCAGCACCATCAGCGGCATGACCTTCAGATACACGGAACTGAGCTGCACGGAGAGGCGCAGTGCCTTCGTCAGCGCCAAAATCAGCATCATCGGGCAGCGGATGGCCATGCGGATGCACATCTGGAACGCCATCTGGATCTGCGCGACGTCGGAGGTCAGGCGCGTGACCAGCGAAGCGGCGGAAAATTTGTCGATATTGCGGAAGCTGAATTCCTGCACGCGATAATACATATCGTGGCGCAGATTTTTGGCAAAGCCTGTCGCGGCTTTCGACGCGAAGATCGCCGAAGCCACGCCGAACAGCAGCGACAGCAGCGCACACAGCACCAGCTGTATGGATTTTTCTGCCACGAGCTGCATATTGCCCGGCGTGATGCCGAAGTCATACAGTTCGCTCATGACCTCCGGGATCGTCACCTCCATGGCGACCTCGCCGATCATGCAGATGGGACTGAGCAGTGCCGCCCACCAGTATTCCCGGATACACCGGGCCATTCGTCTTATCATAATTCGGAGTCCTCCCTGTGCCTGTTTTTACATTTTGCGTCTTCGCAGCCCATGTTGGCGATGGCACGATCCAGAAGCGCGGAAAACTGATCCTTTTCCGCATCGGTAAAGCCCTGCACGAGCCGCTCCTCGTGGCTGCGGATAATGCTGTGCATCCTGTCGTTGCACTGCCGCCCCTTGGGCAGGATATAGATGCGCTTACAGCGGCGATCCTGTTCGTCCGGACGGATCTCGACAAAGCCCTTTCGCTCCAGCCGCCCCAGCAGCCCGGAAACGGTGGGGTGCGTCAGGCGGAACACTTCTTCCACATCCTTTGCGCACGGCGCATTCGAAGTCGCGCCGAGATAGCCCAGAATGCGCCCCTGCGCGCTGGTCAGCTCCATATCGGCCAGTGCATTCGTCACCGCCTGATCCGTACACCAGTGCAGGATGCGCAGACGCGGCCCGAAATGTTGCAGCATGGCAACACCTCCTTGTTGATCGGTAGCAAGCTACGCGATATTGTAGCATGTTGATCTCCCAATTGCAAGAGATGATACAAAAAGTTTACAAACGCCCGCGTCAAAGCCTCACCCATCATAAATGCGGGGGCGAGAGCCCCACTGCCTGTTGCAAGTTTGCCGATTTTATGATACACTTACAATATATATGCCGCGTCTGCGGCAAATCCGCGATCGGACAGGGATGGGATGCATATGAAAAAACGGATCGCGCTGTGCCTCGTGCTGTGCATACTGCTGACGGGGTGTGCGCCGCTGGATTTCGGCGGCTATTTCGACAATTTGCTTGCGGCCTTTTCCGGCACGATCTCCTTTGACCGTATGCAATACACGCGCCCCGATATGGACGCGTTCCGCGCGCAGCTGGAGCAGGTCTGCGAGCTGGCCGAGTCGGCGCGGGATGTCGAAGAGCTGGTCGACGGCATTCTGGATTTTTACGGCGTATTTGACGATTTTTCCACGGCCTATGCCCTGTCCATGATCTATTACTACCGCGACCTGACCGACACCTCCCGCGCGGAAGAATACGAATTCTGCCTGTCGGCCGTCAGCGAAGCCGATGCCGCGCTCGATCAGCTGATGCGCTGTCTGGCCGCGTCGCCCTATCGCACGCAGCTGGAAGCCGAGGAATATTTCGGCGCGGACTATTTCGCGTCTTACGACGGGGACAGCTTCTACAGCGGGGAATACCTTGACCTGCTGACGCGCGAGTCGGAGCTGCTCAGCGAATATTACGCCGTCAGCGCGGACGCAACAGCCGTATCCGAATATTCCGAGGAATTTTATTCCGTTTACGGCACGCAGATGGAGGACATCTATGTGCAGCTGATCGCCCTGCGGCAGGAGATGGCCGCGTGTCTGGGGTATGCGGACTATCCGACGCTCGCTTACGAGCTGTATTACCTGCGCGATTATACGCCGCAGCTTTCATCAGCCTACCTTGCGGACATCTGCGCCGAGCTTACGCCGCTGTATACGCAGCTATCGGAAAGCCCGATCTTCTCACAGGGCGTGTCCGCCGCGCAGGAGGCGCAGGTGTATGCCTACGTTTCGTCGATGGCGGATGCCATGGGCGGCCTGATCGGCGAAGCATTCGAACGGATGCAGGCCGGACATCTTTACGATATCACCTACGGCGAATATAAATACAACGCCTCGTTCGAGATATACCTGCCATCGTATTATCAGCCGTTCGTGTTTCTCGATCCGACGGGCACGGTGTACGACTGCCTGACCTTCGCGCACGAATTCGGTCACTTTTGCAGCGATTATCACAGCTACGGCAGCGTGGCGGGCGTGGATGTGGCGGAAATTTTCTCGCAGGGCATGGAATACCTCAGCCTCTGCTATGCCGACGGCGGCACGGCGCTGGAAACACTGAAAATGGCCGACGCGCTTTGCCTGTATGTCGAGCAGGCGGCGCTCGCAAGCTTCGAGCAGCAGGTCTACGGCCTGACGGGCGACTGCCTGACAGCGGAAAACGTGCGCGCGCTGTACGATCGGGTCTGTCGCGCCTACGGCCTTGCCTCCGACGATTGGGACAGCCGCAGCTATGTGACCGTCACGCACTTTTTCACCAATCCGATGTACATCATCAGCTATGTCGTCAGCAACGACGCGGCGCTTCAGCTGTACGGGCTGGAGCAGACGCAGCGCGGGGCGGGGCTGGCGTGTCTGGAAAGCAACCTGACCACCGAGCAGGGACAGCTGCTGGCTTTTTTGAAGGAAGCCGGGCTGGAAAGCCCGTTCGAAGCGTCGCGGCTGACGCAGGTGCGCGAGCTGTTCATGCAGACGCTGCTGTCGTGAGCGGAGGCGCGCATGAAAACCGTGAAGATCACCGCCGTGCGCAGGCACGAATATGCAGACCTGATGCGGCAATACGAAAATCCTATCGACCGCCCCTGTGATGTGACCGTGGGGCAGGTCTGGTTCTCGGAAAACGGCGGCAAGCCCGAAGGCTTTTGCGACAGCGCATGGCAGACGCTTGCGCCGTTCGTCGCGGCGCTGGCGCGCGGCGGCGGGAATTTTTACGACGGCTGGATGAAAGACCCGTACACGGCCATGCTCTCGTGCAATGACGGCTTTCGCCCCGTCAGCTTCTATCTGGAAACGGTGCGGGAGCAGACCCGCGCGGGAACGTGACCATTCAACTCGGATCAAATCGGAGGCACGCATGAAATTCGCATTTTATACACTGGGGTGTAAAACCAATCAGTATGAAACGCAGGCCATGGAGCAGCTGCTGCTTCGGCAGGGCCATGAGATCGGCAGCTTTGACGAAGCGTGCGACGGCTATGTGATCAACACCTGCTCCGTCACCGCCGTCGCGGACAAGAAAAACCGCGCCGTCATCCGCCGATGCCGTCGGCTGTATCCCGATGCGACCGTCGCGGTGTGCGGCTGCTACAGCCAGCACGACCCGCAGGCCGCCGAGCGGCTCGGTGCGGATGTGATCGGCGGCAGCGCCGATCGGGCGGAATTCGTGCAGATCCTGCTGCGCTGCACCGCGGAAAAAACGCGCGCGCGCCGGGTGGATGCCGCGCTGCGGCGCAGGGAGTTCGAGATGCTTCCGGCCGGCGGGCTGGAAGATCGCACGCGCGCCATGCTCAAGGTGCAGGACGGCTGCGTGAATTTCTGCACCTACTGCATCATCCCCTACACGCGCGGCCCCGTCCGCTCCGTGCCGCTCGACGCGGCGGTGGCGCAGGCGCGCGCACTCGCGGAGCGCGGCTATCGGGAGATCGTCCTCACGGGGATCGAGATCGCCTCCTGGGGCGCGGATATGCCGGACAGGCCGGGGCTCGCCGTGCTGATCGAGGCGATCTGCCACGCCGTACCGGATGTGCGCGTGCGTCTGGGCAGTCTGGAACCGCGCATCGTCACGGCGGAATTTTGCGAAAGGATGGCAAGCCTTCCCAATTTATGCCCGCAGTTCCACCTTTCGCTGCAATCGGGCTGCGATAGCGTGCTGGCGCGCATGAAGCGCAAATACGACACCGCGCGCTACTTCGAAAGCGTCACGCTCCTGCGCAGCACCTTCCCCGACTGCGCCGTCACGACGGATATGATCGTGGCCTTTCCCGGGGAGACGGAGGAAGAATTCGAAGCGAGCCTTGCCTTCATCGAACGATGCGCCTTCGCGGATATGCACATTTTCCCCTATTCCCGCCGCCCCGGCACGCCTGCGGACAAAATGCCCGGGCAGCACGACAACGCGACTAAGGAGCAGCGCTCCCGCGCGGCCATTGCCGTTGCGGCGCGGATGAGCCGCGCTTTTCGCGAGCGGATGGTCGGCACGGTGCAATCTGTGCTGTTCGAGGAAACGGAGGCAGGCTTCTATACGGGGCATACGCCGAATTACGTTAAGGTGTATGTGCGCGGCGAACAGCTGCACAACCGCCTTCTCCCCGTGCGGATCGTCGGCGTGCTGCGCGACGGCGTGGAGGGCGTGCTGTGCTGAGCTATGACCGCTGCGCCCTCTGCCCGCGCCTGTGCGGCGCGGATCGCACCGCAGGCGCGCGCGGCTTCTGCGGCGCGCCGAACGCGGCGGTAGTCTCCCACGTCATGCTGCACGCGTGGGAAGAACCGCTCCTGTCCCCGAACGGGCGAAGCGGCGCGGTATTTTTCGGCGGCTGCACGCTGCAATGCAGCTATTGCCAGAACGGTGCCATCAGCCGCCGCCCGCACGGAACGCCCATGGACAGCGCGCAGCTTCGCGCGACGTTTGATGACCTGATTGGACGCGGCGCGGAAAATATCGACCTCGTCACGCCCACGCAGTACCTGCCCACGATCCTGCCCGCCCTCTCGCCGCGCCTGCCCGTCCCCGTGATCTACAACTGCGGCGGGTACGAACGCGTGCAGACGCTGTCCGCGCTGGACGGGGCGGTGGATATCTATCTGCCCGATCTGAAATATGCCGACGGCGAAACGGCCGCCGCGCTTTCGGGCGCAGCGGATTATTTCCCCGTTGCGGCCGCCGCCATCCGCGAAATGGTGCGCCAGACCGGAGCGCCCCGCCGAAACGGTGCGCAGCTGGTGCGCGGCACGGTGATCCGCCACCTGATCCTGCCGGGGCATGTGGAAAATTCCCTGCGCTGTCTGGACTGGATCGGCGAAAATTTCGCGCCGGGCGAAGTTCTCGTGAGCCTGATGCGGCAATACACGCCCATGCCCGGCATGCCCGCGCCGCTCGATCGCACCGTGACGCAGCGGGAATATGATGCGGTGCTCAGCTGGATGTACCTGAACGATCTGGACGGATTTGTCCAGGAGGAAAGCGCCGCCGACGGCGCGTTCATCCCCGACTGGACATAAAAAAAGGAGACAACATGAAATACGATTTTACCTCTGTGATGGATCGGCACGGCATGGATGCCATTGCCGTCGATGCCGTAGGCGATCCGGACGGCTTCGCCCCCGCCGCGCCGAAGGCGGGCTTTGACGTGATCCCCATGTGGGTGGCCGACATGAACTTCCCCACCGCGCCGAGCGTGACGCAGGCCGTCGCGCGGCGGGTGCAGCACCCCGCCTACGGCTATTTTTCGCCGACGGAGGCATATTACGACAGCATCCTCCGCTGGCACGGCACGCGAAACGGTGTTGTCGGGATGGAGCGCAGACACATCGGCTATGAAAACGGCGTGCTCGGCGGCGTGGTCAGTGCGATGCGCGTGCTGTGCCCGCGCGGCGGGAAGGTGCTGCTGCACAGCCCGACCTATATCGGCTTTACCCACTGCTTACAGGACAACGGGTATGACATCGTCCTGTCCCCGCTGCGGCAGATCGACGGCGTGTGGCGCATGGATTTTGCGGATATGGAGCGAAAGATCGCGGAAAACGACATCCACACCATGATCTTCTGCTCGCCGCACAATCCGCTTGGGCGCGTGTGGGAGCGTTGGGAGCTGGAGGAGATGATGCGCCTGTGCGCGCGGCGGGACGTTTTCGTGATCTCCGACGAGATCTGGTCCGATCTGACGCTGGAAGGCTATCGCCACATCCCCACGCAGTCCGTCAGCGCGGATGCGCGCCTGCGCACGATCGCGCTGTATGCCCCCAGCAAGACGTTCAATCTGGCGGGGCTTGTGGGCAGCTATCATGTGGTCTATTCCGACGATCTGCGCGAAAAACTTGAAAAGGAAAGCGCGCTGTGCCACTATAACAGCATGAACGTATTGTCCATGCACGCGCTGCTCGGTGCGTATTGTCCCGAGGGCGGCGAATGGGTGGACGAGCTGCGCCATGTTCTTACGGAAAACGTGCGCTTTGCCTGCGCACATATCGCGGCGCATTATCCCGATATCCGCGTCACCGCGCCGCAGGGGACGTATATGCTGTTTTTGGACTGCACCGCATGGTGCGCCCGCCGCGGTACCGACCTTGAGGGCCTCCTGAAAGCGGGCTGGGATGTCGGTGTTGCTTGGCAGGACGGGCGGCCGTTCCACGGCCCGTGCCACATCCGCATGAATTTGGCACTGCCGCGCGCCCGCGTCGAGGAAGCGTTCGATCGTCTGGATCGCTTCGTTTTCGGCGTGTGACGCGCAGAGAGGGGATAAAACTATGCTTCCCGAAGCTTTTCTGTCGCGTATGCAGACGCAGCTGGGCGCGCAGTATCCGCAGTATCTCGCCGCGCTGGAACGCCCGCGGGCAGTCGCGCTGCGCTTTAATCCGCTCAAGGGCGATGTGCCGACGCTCCCGTTCGTGCAAGAGGCCGTGCCGTGGGAGCCGATGGGCTTTTACTATGATCCCGCCGCCCGCCCGGGGCTGCACCCCCTGCACGAAGCGGGCGTATACTATTTGCAGGAGGCCAGCGCGATGTCGGCCGTGAGCCTGCTGCAACCGCAGCCGGGCGAGCGTGTGTGCGACCTGTGCGCCGCCCCCGGCGGGAAATCCACCCAGATCGCGGGCAGGATGCGCGGCGAGGGATTTCTTCTGTGCAACGAGATCCACCCCGCCCGCGCGCGTATCCTGTCGCAGAATATCGAGCGCATGGGCGTGCCGAACGCGCTGGTCACGAACGAAAGCCCCGAAACGCTGGCCGCGCGTCTGCCCGCCTATTTTGACCGCGTGCTGATCGATGCGCCCTGCTCGGGCGAGGGGATGTTCCGCAAGGAAGCCGCCGCCGTGACGGACTGGAGCGAAGAGACCGTCCGTATGTGCGCGCAGCGGCAGCGCGCGATTTTGGAAAGCGGCGCAAAACTCCTGCGTGGCGGCGGGCGGCTGGTATACTCCACCTGCACCTTTGCACCGGAGGAAAACGAGGAAACGGTCACGGCTTTTCTGGCGGCGCACCCCGAATTTTCCCCCGAGCCGCTCGATGCGCCGCTGTTTTCCGCTGTCGGGACGGGGATGTTCCGCCTCTGGCCACATATGCTTCGCGGCGAAGGGCACTTCGTTGCCGTGCTGCGCAAGGCGGGCACGCAGCGTGCCGATGTGCAGCGCGCCCCGCAGGAGCAGCTTCCGCCGCAATGGCAGGCATTTGCCGCGCAGACGGGCGTTGCCTTGCCGCACGGGCGGGCGCTCGCGTTCGGACGGACGACCTTCTGGGCACCGCCCGAGCTTCCGCCGCTGCACGGCCTGCGCGTGCTGCGTCCGGGTCTGGAACTCGGCGAAGCGAAAAAGGATCGCTTTCAGCCCGCGCACGCGCTGGCGCTGTACCTGCGCGAATGCGGCGCGCGCGTGTCATTTCCCGCCGACAGTGCGTCCGTGCGGGCGTATCTGCACGGCGAGGAGCTCCCCGGAAGTGTGCGGGGCTGGTGCCTGATCTGCGCCGACGGATACAGCATCGGCTGGGCAAAAGGAGACGGCACCCGCCTGAAAAACCACTATCCCAAGGGGCTGCGGCGGGAAATTCCGTAAAAAATGCTTTACATAAATCCACCGCCATGTTATAATGAAGCGCGTGAATACAGAACCGTGTTGATTTGAGGAGGCTGCTGTTTGGCCAGATATGAAATAAAGGGCGGCACGCCGCTGTGCGGCAGTGTCACCATCAGCGGCGCGAAGAACGCCGCCGTCGCCATTTTACCGGCAGCCCTGCTGGTCAACGGCGAATGCCGCATCGAAAATGTCCCGGATATTTCCGACGTTCGCATCCTGCTGTCCATTCTGGAGGGCATGGGCGCGAAGGTCACGCATCCGATCGATAATGTCGTGACCATCGACTGTTCCCACATCCACTCCACCGAGCCGGAGGCGGCGCTCGTGAAAAAAATGCGCGCCAGCTATTACCTGATGGGCGCTTTGCTCAGCCGCTTCGGCCACTGCCATGTGGCGCTGCCCGGCGGCTGTAACTTTGCCACGCGCCCCATCGATCAGCATATCAAGGGCTTCCGTGCGCTGGGCGCACATGTGGAGGAAACGTCGGAATATGTCGCCCTGTCCCCCGGCGCGGACGGCCTGCGCGGCAACCGCGTGTGTCTGGACATGGCTTCCGTGGGCGCGACGGCCAATATCATGATGGCGGGCGTGCTGCTGCCGGGGCAGACCGTGATCGAAAACGCCGCCAAAGAGCCGCATATCGTCGACCTTGCCAACTTCCTGAACACCATGGGCGCACAGGTCTCCGGCGCAGGCACGGATACGGTGAAGATCCGCGGCGTAGAGCGTATGCAGGGCGGCACCTATGCCATCATCCCCGACCAGATCGAGGCGGGCACCTATATGGCCGCCGTAGCCGCCGTCGGCGGGAACGTTCTGGTGAAAAACGTGATCCCCAAGCATATGGACTGCATCACCTCCAAGCTTGCGGAAATGGGCGCGACCATCACCAATTACGATGACTGCATCCGCGTCCAGAGCGACGGCCATCTGCACGCCACGACCGTGAAGACCCGCCCCTATCCGGGCTTTCCCACGGATATGCAGGCGCAGATCTGCGTGTGCATGACGCTGGCGAACGGCCTCAGCCGCCTGACCGAGAGCGTATACGAAACGCGCTTTTTCGGCTACTGCACCGAGCTGGAGAGCATGGGCGCAAAGATCGATATCATCGGCAAGACCGCCGAGGTCACGGGGCGCGACCGCCTTAAGGGCACGACCGTGGTCGCGCGCGACCTGCGCGCCGGTGCGGCGCTCGTGATCGCGGGGCTGGCGGCGGAGGGGATCACCCGCGTGGAGAACATCCACTTCGTAGAGCGCGGCTATGAAAACCTCATCACCAAGCTGACCCGCCTGGGCGCGACGATCTCCCGCGTGGATAACTGAACGAAGCAAGGGCGCGTTGCAAAATGCGCCCAAAGAAAAAGGCTCTATGTCAATAGTTGGGGTAGAGGTCAAATAAGAATATTTTCAAATTGGG
>CAZIGE010000047.1:0-14466 GCA_964538475.1 uncultured Oscillospiraceae bacterium
GTTCCATCTTCTGGTCTGGTGACCGAAGTGCACGCCTGCTTCGAGAAGCTGTTTCATAGTGATAACTGCCATAATTCAAATACCTCCGTTAACCTCCCCGTTCCGCGTTATGGTCGCAACGATCTCCGCATGAAAAAATTTACGGGCACGGAATGCGCGCAGACTCGGGTGTGAATTTTTAGCTATATTATTTTAGCACATCGGCACGTTCTTGGCAAGTTATTTCGCGTTTTTTTTTAAATTTTTTTTCTCTTTGCACGTAAATAACGAAAAAAAGCGCGTTTTGCGCTTTCATTCCTTAAAAAAATAGTCCGCGGAAATTCGAAAAAAGGAAATCAACTTTTTCAAAGCGTTGTAATCGGGCAATCTGCCCGCATTCAGCCACCCGCTGATCGTCGTAGGCGGAATCCCCGCCGCCTCGCCGAGTTTTCGTTGGCTTAACCCTCGTTCCTTCATCAATTTTTCCAATTTCTCGCTGAACATTCTCCGTATTCCTCGTTTATTACCTAATGTATACATTATATAATCCAAACGTCTATTTGTCAAGCATTTTTTCATTATATAATGTATATATTATATAACGCGGAGGTAAGATAATGCGATTGCGCGTTTTGGAAATCCTGAAAGAAAAAAAGAAAAGTAAGTACTGGTTATACATTCAACTCGGGTTAAGCTATCAAAATTTCAACAACCTCGTGACGAACAAAACGGGCGGCATCAAATTCGATAATTTAGAAGCTCTCTGTCAAATTTTAGACTGCACGCCGAACGATTTGTTCGAAGAATATTTTCGCCGAGACTAACCCGAAATAAAAAGACTTCGTTTTCGAATTGCCGAAACGAAGTCTTTTTATTTTTACAACAAGTCGAAAAACGCTTTTTCGCCCGAAAGCAACTTATCGTCCAACGCCCATTTTCCGTTTACTTGTTTCAAGCCGAATTCGCACTCTTTGGCGGCTTCGAACACGTCGTCTCCGTCATAGCCGATAAAATCCGCGCTCATATTCTCCAAAATTTCCCGTGCGCCGTCGGTAAAGCGAGACGCCGTCACGAAAATTCCGCGGCATTTTCTTCTTCTTTCCTTCGCCTGACGGCAAGCCACCGCGCCGATAAACTGTTGCAAAAGCGTTTCGCCGACCGTCCATTTTTCGGAATCGCCTTTGGAAGGATCCCAGTTTTTCGACTGTATGTAGATCACTTCCCTGAACCCGAATTTATCCGTAAGCTCGATCTCGCCGTCGATCCCGCCGTCGCCCGTACCGCCGGAGACTTTAAGCCCTTCCAACCGTCTGCCGTTTTTCAGCGAATACCGCTCCAAAAGGTATACGGAATAATACTCGAAATACGCCCCGCCGAGCGAGCGTAGCTTTTTCAAAAACGTCGTTTTCAACGCTTCTTCTTCCGATACGATCTTTTTGGGCGCGGGCGTACGCGTCTGCGCCGCAGGGCGACGTTCCGCCGTCCGTTGTTGCTGCGGTTGCGCTTTCAATTTTGCCTCGCTTGCACGCGCGCCGTTTTTTGCTTCCGCAGGATTTTCTTCCGATTTTTGCTCCGTGCGATTTTGCTCCGTCTTCGTACTTTCCGCTTTCGGAGTCTCTTTCAAGCTCGGTTTTTCCGCCGTCTTTTCCGCCGAAGGTTCTTCTTTTACAAGCTTTTCCGCCGCTTCGACTTTCTTAAGCCCCGCGTTGCCGAGAAACGAAAATTCGGGCAACACGGCTTTTTTCGGAGCGACGCTTTGCGCCTCTTTTCTCTTTTCCTCGCTTCTCTCTTCCGTTTTCTTGGAATTCCCGAGGAAGAACGAAACGTCCGTCCACGCGGGCTTTTTCGGCTCTTCTTTTTTCTCTTCGACCTTTTCTTCGATTTTCTTTTCCGCCGCGGGCGCGGAAGCGGGCAAAGCGACAACCGTTGCTACGGGCGCGGGCGAAGGCGCGATCGGAAGTTCGCTTGTCGCCTCTTTCTCTTCGTTTTTCTCTTCCGTTTCGGCGGGTTTGTTTTCTTCCGTCTTTTTCTTTCTGCCCCGCTTTTTAGGTTCTGCGGCTTCCGCTTTCGGCTCTGCCGCGGTTTCCGCGGGAAGTTCCGCCGTCTTCTTTTTTCTGCCCCGTTTTTTCGGCTCGGCTTTTTCTTTGTTCTCTTCGACGACAGGCGCAGGCTCTTCCGTTTTTTCTTCCGCCTTTTTTCTGCCGCGTTTTTTTTGTTCGGTTTTTTCCGCCGCAAGCGAACACATATTCGTTTTTTCGTCGAAATTAACCGTCCTTTCCTCTTCCAAGAGCGAAAGAGCAGAGCCGATTTTTCCTTTTAAATCGGCAACGTCGGCTTCCTCGCCGTAGAGCTTTATGTGTCTTTTGGTTGCTTCTTCCAAAAGATCGTTCCACTTCCGCGCGCCGCCTTCCAACACGGAAAGGATCACGCTTTTCTGACGCTTGATTTTTTCCGCCCGCGTCACGACGGGTTTTGCCTTTGCAGACTCTTTCGTCTGCGTCGTTTTCGTTTGTTCCATACTACTCCCTTTTACTTAATTATAAAGTCCGATAAATTCCCCGAAACACGGAAAGTCGCTCTCCGTCTTTTCGGAAAGATACGCTTTGATCAGCCGCAAAGCGCGTTTATTGCCGCCCGCGGATTTTTCCGAATCGTACGGCATCGCCGCCGCCCGCCGCAACGTCTCGTACGTAGAACGGCTTGCACGGACGCCGCCCGCGCACTCTTCGCATAAAAAACTCCCCGTCGAAAAGTCGAAATACGCCGTCTCTCCGACATCGCCGCCGCAAACGCCGCAACCGTTCAAACGAATTTTATACCCCGATTCCGCCAAAACGTTTAGAAAAAACGGCAACAACGCGTCCGCCTCGTCCTCTTGCCCCAACGAAAGCCGCTTCAACGTCTCCGCGGCGGATACGAACAGAGAAGAAAGCTCGCCCTCGCCGGAAACGACTTCGTTTAAAACCTCCGTCACGGCGCACGCGGCGTAAAACCTCGTTACGTCTTCCCGAAGCTCGAAAAATCCGTCGTATAGATACGCGCTCGTCACGGTGTATCGCTCTCCTTTTTTCGCGAGCACGTACTCGCAAAACGCGAAGGGTTGCGCCGCAAAATTCAACTTCGATTTCGGCTTTTTCACGCCGCGAATTCCCGCCGTGAATTTACCGAGCGAGGGCGAAAACAACGTCAAAAGTTTGTCGTCGTCCCTATAATCGATCGCTCGAAGCACAAGCCCCTCCGTTTTGATTTCCATGTCGCTATCTCCGTCTCGTTAAATCTCGCCAAAGCATATAATAGCTTATGTTTCCCGTTTGTTCGAATAATCTCCACGCAAGCTCCGTCGCGCCGTTTTCCCTCCGATTGTCGTGCATGCCGTTTCCCTCCCTTTCCCTTACTTTGCGTGAAAACAAGGGAAGTTATACCGACAATCGCCGCCCCGCACCGTCATTGCGATAGGAACAAGCCTCACCGAGTTGTCGTTACGAGAAACGAAGCGACACCGCAATTTCGTTTTATTGTCATTGCGAGGAAGTGCGCACTCCGCGTACGACCGCGGCAATCTCGCCCTTTCTCTCCACGCCGTCGTTGCAAGGAAACGCATACCGCCCGATAAACGGAAAACGGTCGCTTGAGATCGCCACGGCACGCAAAGCGTGCCTCGCGATGACAGGGGGCGTGAGACGCGATAACGGGGTAAGTTGTCATTGCGAGGGATTGTGCACCCCGCGCACGACCGCGGCAATCTCGCCCTTTCTCTCCACGCCGTCGTTGCAAGGAAACGCATACCGCCGACAGACGAAAAACGGTCGCTTGAGATCGCCGCGCTTGCTTTCGGCAAGCTCGCGATGACAGGGAAGGGTAAGTTGTCATTGCGAGCGAAGGCGTAAGCCGTAGCGCGGCAATCTCGTCTTTCACCAATGCCGCTCCGCAAGGACCTGCTTCGTCGTTTTTCTCCTCGCAAAAGCAAAAGCCGTTAAAACTCTTTCGGCTCTTCGTAGCCGTATTCGCGCATGAGATTCGGGCGATCCCGCCAATCTTCCTTGACTTTGACGTACGTCGTTAAAAAGACCTTTGCACCCAGAAATTTTTCCATATCCTGACGAGCAAACGAAGAGACTTCTTTAATCGCCTTCCCGCCCTTTCCGATAAGGATTGCCTTATGCGCCTGTTTTTCGCACACGATATCGAGGTTCACCTCGTACACGCCCCGTTCGTTTTGCTTGAATTCGTTGATGACGATCGCAATCCCGTGCGGTATTTCTTTATCGAATTTCAATAAAATTTTTTCCCGCATGATTTCGGAAACCATGAATTTTTCGCTTCTGTCCGAAACGACGTCTTGAGAAAAGACCTTTTCGCCCTCGGGCAAATTACTCGCCAAAAACTCCACGAGTTTTTTCACGTTTTTTCCTTTGCGCGCGGAAACGGGGAAGACGTCGATATCGAGTCCGCGCTCCGAAAATTTCAAAAGATCGACGGGAATGTTTTCCTTCGGCATAATGTCGATTTTCGTATACGCGACCGCCATGGGAATCCCGAGCGCTTTATATTTTTCGATCAAAGAAAAATCGTCTTCCGAAACGCCTTCGTGTCCGTCTAAAACAAACAGAATATAATCGACGTTTTTCGCACTCATGTCCGTGGTTTTCATCATCACGTCCGTAAGCGCGTTGCGCGCCTTGTAAAGTCCCGGCGTATCGACGAAAACGATCTGATAGTCTTCCGTCGTCAAAACGCCTAAAATGCGATCCCGCGTCGTTTGCGGTTTCGGGGAAACGATGGAAACTTTTTCTCCCACGATCACGTTTATAAGCGTGCTTTTCCCCGCATTTGCCTTTCCGATTACCGCTACGTATCCGCTTCTCATTCCGTCTCTCTCCCGATGCCGAGTTTTCGTAAAATCTCTTCCTCTTTTTCCCGCATTTCCTTCTTTTCTTCTTCGTCTTCGTGATCGTAGCCCAAACAATGCAACGTCCCGTGCACGAGAAGATACCGAAGTTCCCGCTCAAACGAATGTCCGTACTCTTCCGCTTGCTCTTTCGCACGCTTCACGCATACGACGACAGAGCCCAAAAACAACCTGCCTTCTTCGTCCGAGTCGTACGGGAACGCTTTTTTCGAAAGCTTTTTTCCCTTTATGCCGCTCAGCGCGGGAAAGCTTAAAACGTCCGTCACCTTGTCCACGCCGCGCATTTCCCGATTAAGCCTTTGAATTTCTTCTTCGCCTACGAACAAATACTCCGCGACGATCGGAACGCTTGTCTTTATAAACGAGCCGATCGCCTTTTCCGACTCCGTTTTTTCCGTTTCGCTCAGTCCGCCTTCGCCGAGCTCCATGTAAAATTTCTTTTTCATTCGTTCTCTCCCGTGGTCTTTCCGCCCGCTTTTTTATACCGCACGGACGGATATTTTACGCGATGATGATACACGCCCGAAAGCGTATTGACAAGCGTCTCTTTAATCAACGTCAAATCGCGCATGGTAATCTCGCAATCGGCGAATTGATCGAGGTCCATTCTCTCTTCGATCACCGCGGCAACCGCCTTTTCCACTTCTTCGGGCGTGCGCTTGGAAAGCGTTCGGGAGACGGCTTCCGAGGCATCGGCGATCATCACGATCGCGGCGATTCTCGACTTCGGCTTCGGCCCCGTGTAAGAAAAGTCCTCGATATTCAGTTCCCCGTCCGTCATTTTCAACGCCTTCGCGTAGAAATAGCGAATGGGCATCGTGCCGTGATGTTCCAACGCGACGTCCGCCAAAAATTGCGGCAATCGGTGCGCGCGAATCAGTTCGTATCCGTCGATCGTGTGCGAACGAATGATATCCGCCGAAAGCTCGGGCGTCAACTCGTCGTGCAGATTATAATCGCCTTGATTTTCCGTAAAATAATCGGGTTGGTGCAATTTTCCCACGTCGTGATAAAACGCCGCCGCGCGCGCGTAGTCGGCGTCTTCGCCGAGCGATTCCGCCAAAGCTTCCGCAAGTTGCGCCACGATCACGGAATGGTTATACGTCCCCGGCGCTTCTTCTTTCAACTTTTTCAAAAGCCTCGCGTCCGAAGAGGTTAACTCGCGCAGGCGGAACGGCGTAAGACAGTTAAACAGTCCCTCGAACACAGGCAAAATCGCAAGAAACAATATTGCCGAGGAAAGTCCTCCGAGCACGCCGAATCCCATTTGCGTGAAAATGCTTCTCCACGAACTTTCCGTTAAAACGCCGCTGACGATCTGCCCGTCGTTCGTCAAAAAGGAAAGTTCCAAAAGGAAGATGATCGCTTCCACGGGAATTACGATCATCACGCCTATTTTCACCACTTGAAAACGCGTTTTCGCTTTGTGTCCGAAAAAGATGGCAAGCATGCCCGCGACGAACGTGATGACGAACGTGGAATACACGCTGACGGACGTTGCGCTCGTCGTAACGAAATTATCGAAAATAAAGAGCAATACGGAAAAAATCACGTTGACGAATACCGCGTCTTTTCTCCCGATCAACATAAACGACAAAAGCGCAAGCAAAGCGATCGGTCTCGCGTATACGTTTATATACATGCCGAAGAGCACCGACAGGCAAAAGCAAACGTAAAGCATGACGAATACAAGCGATATTTGCTTCGCGTCGCAAAGCAAGGCTCTGTTTTCGAAAAAGAAATACAGATATAAAATCCATATAAGCAAAACCGTGCAAAAAGCGATATATAAATAATTCGCCCGATTGTCGACCAACGTATTTTCGAATTCGCTCAATCCGTTTTGCCAAACAAGCGCGAGCGCGATCAGTCCCAGCAAAACAAGCAGATATACGGCAAACAAACATACGCTTCTTGCCGCAATTCCTCTGTTCCATTCCACTTTTTTTTCGGGTGTATTATGCATCTTCCGTTTTCTCCTTATCCGCCTGCGCTTTTCCTTCGTTTTCGTACGCGCGAACGATCCGCATCACAAGCGGGTGTCTGACGACGTCGCGATCGGTCAGGCGGCAAACGCGAATCCCTTCCACGTCTTTCAAAATTTCGATCGCGTGCAACAGTCCGCTCTCTTTTCCGTTCGGCAAATCGATTTGCGTCGCGTCGCCCGTCACGACGACCTTGCTCCCCTCGCCCATACGAGTCAAAAACATTTTCATCTGCTCTTTCGTCGTATTTTGCGCTTCGTCCAAAATAATGAACGAAGAGGAAAGCGTACGCCCGCGCATATACGCAAGGGGCGCGACCTCGATCGTGCCGCGTTCCATAAGTTTCGTATACGTTTCCGCGCCGAGCATTTCCTGAAGCGCGTCGTATAAGGGGCGAAGATAGGGATCGACCTTCGTCTGCAAATCCCCCGGCAAAAAACCGAGCTTTTCCCCCGCCTCCACGGCAGGACGAGTGAGAATGATTTTCTCTACCTGCTTGCTTTTAAACGCCGAAACGGCAAGACAAACCGCCAAATAAGTTTTTCCCGTTCCCGCAGGGCCTACCCCGAACGTCACGGCATTTTTTTCGATCGCGTCGACGTATGCCCGTTGCCCGAGCGTCTTGCACTTAATTTGCTTCCCCTTCGAAGTAACGGCGATCGCCGCCGAAGAAAGCACGGAAATTTCCTTTGCGCGCCCGTCTTTGACAAGCTCTAAGCAATACGCCGCGCGTCCTTCGTTCACGCGCTCTCCCGCCCGAACGAAACGAAGCAACGCTTCGATCGTTTCCGCCGCTTCTTTCACGCATTTTTCTTCTCCGTTTACGTAAATTTTCAATCCGTCCACAAACGCCGTCGTTTGCGTTTCTCGCGCGATAAACGTAAGATTTTCGTCAAACGCGCCGAGAAAGGAAGAAAGTTCTTCCGTCGAATCCGTTTCGATTGTCCGCGTAACCTTCGTCGTAATCGTATTTCCTCCGTTAAAAATTAAAACTCGCCGTAAATTCGTATTCTATCCGCACGAAAAATCCTTTTTCCGTTTTCGTCACCGAGCTTTCGATGCGCGTACCCGTCGTAAAAAGCAATGCTTTTTTCAACGCGTCTTCTTCGGAATCCGCCGAAAACGTTCCCTCGAACACGCAAAGAAGCGTTGCCCTCGCCGCCGCGTACGTTTGTTCCCGCTCGCCCTTTTCCGTTACGACGTAATCGCCGACGAGCAAATCTCCCGCCTTCACCGACTCGCCCGCCTGTTTCAAAGGCGTGCCTTTCAGCACAAACAGAGAAAGAAGTTTTCCGTCCCTCGGACAAACGAAAGAACCCTCTTTCGGTTTTTCGTCCGAGAACGAAGAAGCGCGCAGTTCCGTCGTCACGATCGTGCCCCGTTTCTTCACGGACGCAAACGTGATTTGCGGCAATTTCATAAGTTCCGCGCAAAGTTCGTTTTCCGTGCCGCGCGGATAACGTTTGAATTTTTTCACGCCGTAACGCTCGAACACCTCGAGCGCCGCCGCTTCATACCCCTTTTCGCCCGTAAACGAAAAAGACAACACAACCTCTCCCGAATACGCGGTGGCAGTCAAAAACAATATCGCGCCCAAAACAAACCCGAGCCGTTTTTTAAAAAAGGAAAACACCCGCAACGCTCCGTCGCCGCCCGCCTTTTTACAAAAATACGCACGATGCTCGGATATATTATAACACATCTTCGGATAAATTGCAAAAACTTTTTCGCTATCTTTTTTGCTTACGGTGAAAAGTATTTGATTTTTTTTGATTTTTTTTGCGCGATAAACGTCGATTCCCGCCTTTTGCAAACGAAACAACGCCTTTTCCGGTTGATTCCCTTCTAAAATTATTTTTTCTTTGAACACGTTCGTCTCCCCCGCTTTCCCTCCGTCGTCGCGCCCGTTTTCCCTTGTCGTTACAAAAGTCCCCGTCTTTCGCGTTATCGTTGCGCCTTGCCCCCCTTGTCGTTGCAAGCGTTCGCACGGCAATCCCGTTTGATTGTCATTGCGAGGCATGGACACGCCGCGGTAATCTCGCTTCATTGTCATTGCGAGGGAGCGAAGCAACCGCGGCAATCTCGCCCTTTGCAACACCACACCGTCATTGCGAGCGTTAGCGCGGTAATCTCACTCCGCTCTGTCATTGCGAAGGAGCGAAGCGACTGCGGCAATCTCATATGCTATTGCGTCACCCCGCAGGAGATCGCCGCGGCACGCCTTGGCGTGCCGCGCGACGACAAACACGGGAGTTCGCCTTGCCGCGATTTACGCTTTTCGTGCGCAACGATAAAAAAATCACGTCCTGTGCTCATAAACGACCGAACGAATTTTCCCGCTTATAAACACGTCCCCGTCGCAAATTTTGCCGATTTCCAAATTCTCTCCTTCCACTTCGACAAGCCCCGATTTAAAAGCAAACGTCGCCCTCTCGGACGAAAAGGCGACAACCGTTTTTATACCTTCGAAATACCCTCCGCCGGCAGGAAAAAACACGCATTTTTCTCCGAGAAACAATTCCTTGTCTCCGATCACTTCCCGATATAAACGCATGTTTTATCCTATGCCGCCACCCCTCGCTTTATGCCGCCAAGCGCGCCTTTTCCCGTCGTCGCGAAAGAGCGTCCTGCCTTTCGCGTTATCGTTGCGTCCTCTTTTCCCCTGTCATTGCGGAAAATATTTGATTCCTTTGCGCAAACAAGGCGCGTTAGCCCCGTATTTTCATCGCGAGGAAGCGTGCCTTGCACGCGACCGCGGCAATCTCGTCCCACACTGTCATTGCGAGAAGCGATAGCGACCGCGGCAATCTCGCCCCGCACTGTCATTGCGAGAAGCGAAGCGACGCGGCAATCTCGCCCCGCACTGTCATTGCGAGAAGCGATAGCGACGCGGCAATCTCGCTCCGCTCTGTCATTGCGAGAAGCGATAGCGACGCGGCAATCTCGTCCCGCACTGTCATTGCGAAGGAGTGCGCACTCCGCGCACGACTGCGGCAATCTCACGCACTATCGCGCCTCCTCTCTGTTATCGCGCGCCCGCCTCGGCAGGCGCGGCGATCTCTTGCCGAGCGACATAATAGCGTATGCGATCGTCGCGCGCGAGCACCCGCCGTCGCTCTCGATAACACAAACAACACCGTTTTTGTTTTTATCGGTCATTTTTTGTTTCAATATCTAAGAAAAAAAATTTTTTTAATTTTTTTTCTTTTTGCTTTACTTTTTTTTGCATACATGTTAAAATATATTTGTAAATCAGTTGAGCAGACTGTTTACAAACAAAATCGTTCATCATTTTTCCCCCTTATCATATAAACGGTTTCCCGATGTCGGCTTCGATGTCGGGAAATCGTTTTTTTGCGATAAAAAAGAGCTCGCCGCACCTGTTTCACAGGCTCGCGACGATGTTTCCTTTTGTCATTGCGAGGCATGGAACATGCCGCGGCAATCTTGCCCTTTCGTTTCGCGCATTGTCATTGCGCCCGTTCTGTCATTGCGTCCGTTCTGTCATTGCGTCCCTATCCTGTCATTGCGAAGGAGCGAAGCGACTGCGGCAACCTCGTCCTTCCATTACGCCGCCACGGCAGGAGATTGCCACGCTACGGCTTGCGCCTACGCTCGCAATGACACGGGGGATAATACTGTCATTGCGAGAAGCGAAGCGACGCGGCAATCTCATACGTTCTTTCGCCGCCTCAACAGGCACTCGCCCGATGTTTTCGGGCGAGCTTTTTCATCTTCCGTATTTTGCGGCAAGCACACGCAAGAAATCCTCGGTTTCCCGCGAAAAATCCGTTTTCAGAAAACGATAGCTCCAATTTTCGGCGGAAAGCGTAGACGGATAGTTAATCCTCGCTTCGTCTCCGAACGCGAGCACGTCGTGCAGAGGAATCACAACCGTTTCCGCCAAAGAAGCAAACAACAATTCTACGGCAACGCGCGTAAGCGTTTTCGCGTTGTCTCCGCAAAAAGGAACGCCGAGCTTTTCGCACTCCGTTTCCAACTCCCTTTTTACGCGCAAGAAATCGTCTTTCGGCAACGCCTGCAAATATCCGCAAAAAGGCTCGTTATCGTGCGTTCCCGTATACGCCACGATATTTTTCTCGTAACGCGACGGTTTATGCTCGCTGTTTTCGTCCCCGAAGCCGAACAACATCACTTTCATACCCGGATACCCCGTTTCTTTCAGTAACGCTCGAACGCCGTCGTCGATCGCGCCGAGGTCTTCCGCCACGACGGAAAGATACTCCCGACCTTTAAACAAATCGGCTTTCGGTCCATCTAACCACACGCCCGTTTTCGCGCTTTTCGCCTCAAACGGAATCGCATAAAAACGATCGAAGCCGCGAAAATGATCGATACGGACGACGTCGAAAAACGCAAACGCATCGTCTATTCGCTTTTTCCACCAAACATAGCTGGTTTTTCGCATCTCTTTCCAATTATACAAAGGGTTGCCCCAGAGCTGCCCGTCTTCGGAAAACGCGTCCGGCGGCACGCCCGCCACGGGAGAAAAATTTCCGTTTTCGTCCGTCAAGAACATTTCCTCCCGATATTTCCACGCTTCCGCACTGTCCGACGAAAGATAAATCGGCATATCGCCCATGAGGGAAATTCCTCGTTCGTTCGCATACGCCTTCAATTTTTTCCATTGCCGAATAAACAGATACTGCGTAAATTCCCAAAATTCGATCTTTTCCCGATTTCTTTCGATATACGCCTTTATCGCCGCAACGTCGCAATCGCGATAACGCTTTTCCCATTTTTGCCAAGGCAAAAAATCGTGTTCTTCTTTTAACGCCATAAAAAGCGCGAAATCGCGGTATTCGCCCCGTTTTAAAAAGGAAACCCGTTCGTCGGACGTTTTATCCGCCCTTGCGAACGCTTTTTTTAACACCGAAACCCTTCGGCGAAACAATTTTCCGTAATCCGCGCGCCTCGGATCTCTCCCGAAGTCTTCGTTTTCATATTCCTCGCGGCGCAACAAGCCTTCCGCTTCCAACAAACGAAGGTCTATAAAATAATAATTGAGCGCGTTCGCCGAGTACGACTGATACGGACTGTCTCCGAAACTCGTCGGTAAAAGCGGCAACATTTGCCAAATCTTCATTCCCGCACGGCTTAGAAAGTCGACAAACGCATAAGCCTCCGCGCCGAGCGTTCCTATTCCGTACGGCGACGGCAACGCCGAAATCGGCAATAAAATTCCCGCTTTTCTTCCCATTTCTTCCCCCTCTTATGCAGTTTTTCGTTTTTTAGCGCTTTATATACCGATTTAACGCACGTTTTGCCAAAATACCTTTTCGCTCGCCACGGAAAAGCCGAGCTTTTTCTGCAACGCAAGAGATTTATCGTTTCCCTCGACGATATGTGCGTACGGCACGAGCCCCTCGCCTAAAATCTCGTTGATTTGATGCGCTTCCAAAGCATACGCATACCCTTTTCTGCGAAATTCGGGGAAGATCAACAAAAGCCCCATACTGCCCTCGGGGTGTCTGCCGATAAAACCGACGAATTTGCCGTTTTTTTCGTATGCGCACCATATTTTCCCCGCAGAAACCAACTCGTGAATTCCTTCGGGCGTTTCCAAATCGTATTCCGCCGCGATCCGCGCTTCTTCTTTATCTGCTTTTTTGAAAACAAGCTCCGCGGAAACGTCTATTTTCTCTCGCTCGTATACGACTTGATAACAAATCGTCTCCGCTACGAGCGAATACGTTTTTCCAACGGCATTTCTCGCCGCCTCTCCGTGCGATACGATAAATCGCCGCCCCTCGCCGTGCCCGTCGGGAACGACAAATCTCGACAATATGTTTTTTCCCGTTTCTTCCGTTTCGCACGCGAACATGGAAATGCCGCAAAATTTATCCGTCAGCAACACTCCGTCCGAATCGGCGTAAAAAATATTCGCGCTCCCTTTTTGAATACACGATACCATGTCCGCAAACAAAAGCGGATCTTTTTCCAAATATTGCAATGCTTTTTCTTTCATGTTATGCCTCTCTCCGTCGTCTTGTTATTGTTTTTCTCTCCGTCCCCTCGCACCCGCCGCCCTTATCTCCCGTGTCATTGCGAGCGTAGGCGCAAGCCGTAGCGCGGCAATCTCGTTTTATTGTCATTGCGAAGGAGCGGAGCGACTGCGGCAATCTCGCCTTTTCGTCCCCTATCCCTGTCATTGCGGGGGAACGAAGTGACCGCGGCAATCTCGCTTTTTCGTCGCCCCGCAGGAGATCGCCACGCTTGCCTTTCGGCAAGCTCGCGACGACAGAGAAAAAATGTCATTGCGAGAAGCGCAGCGACGCGGCAATCTCGCCCCTTCCTATGTGCAATCGCCGTCCGACTAAAAATTACCCGTCCCGCCATTTCGACGGAACGGGCGAAGTTTTTTAATTGTCCCTCAACTCACTACGTTCGAATCGTCGTAAGAAAGCGTTGCGCCCTCGCCGCGATCTTCGGGGAACATCGTTCCTGCGGGGATCACGGGCAAAATCAACGGATTGATAAACGCGTTCGCCGTCAAAGCGGAAACCGCACTGCGAAGATAGGGATACACGATCTCCGTCGTGGAAATCGCAAGGACCTGCTTATCTTCGTCCGTGATAACGTCTTCCGCCTCGAAAATTCCCACAAGGCGAACTTTGAGGTTAAACGGCTTCGGAGCTTCCTCCGTCGACTCGACTTTCACCTCGAGCGACACAAAATAGAGCTTGTCGTTTTCCTGCACTTTTCTGATCGTTCTGGAAAACTGAGGTTTAATCTCGAATTTCGTATTTCTGTCCATTTTCACCCGATTCATTGTGTACGTAAGTTCTTCGGCGGTAATGCCTCTTAAAGCGTATTTCATATAAAAAACACCATTCCTTATTTTTTTCTTACGATTATAGCATACTTTTTCGCTTTTGTCAACGGAGTTTCGCCGACTTTCCGTTTTTTTTGAAAAAGAGGTCAAAAATGCTTGCTTTTCAAAAAAAAATATGGTATAGTAATAAAGCTTTCGGAGCAACATGCGGGAATAGCTCAGTGGTAGAGCGTCACCTTGCCAAGGTGAATGTCGCGGGTTCGAATCTCGTTTCCCGCTCCATTTTAAAAATCGATCCGATAAACATCGGATCTTTTCTTTTGCCTTTTCCCCGTTTTCCGAAAACATCGAACGACAAACGTCCGAAAAAGTCGAATAAAAGAAATTCGATTATTTTTCTACTTTTTTTTGTACAAGGGCAAAAATGAGTTGACAAAAGATTTTCGTTGCGTTATAATAAGAAACGTTAATGCGGTCGTGGCGGAACTGGCAGACGCGCAAGACTAAGGATCTTGTGGGTAACTCCATGCAGGTTCAATTCCTGTCGACCGCACCAAGTCTTAATAGCTTGAACTTTTTTACCGTTGGTAAGAAGTTCGGGCTATTTTGTTTTATAGACGAATTTGATAATTTTAATCCTTAAAGAGAAAAAGCAAGTAGAGCCGTTTATGCTTTACCTGCCTACCGTTTTTATGGGCTGACGGTAAACCCTTATCCGCCATTCAATCGTTCATCAGCGGTATAATCCCATTGGTGTCAATGGGGTTCTTTTTCTTTATTCTGTTGTTTATTCAGTT
>CAZIGE010000048.1:0-13868 GCA_964538475.1 uncultured Oscillospiraceae bacterium
GTGCATATCGTCGAAATTGTAAATACTCGTGAGGATGGGGCGGGAAGCAGGATTGTGCTTCAGATCGTACAGCACCCGATCCACCTGATCCATGTCGCCCTCCGGGTAATGGTGCTTCAGACCGAGCTGGTAGCCGTAAGCTTTCCCGATCGTTCCGTCCTCGCCTGCCCATTCATCCCAGACATGGCTGCCCAGATCGGCAATGCGGTTGGATTTTTTCTGCCAGATCCAAAGCAGCTCATCAATGGCAGACCTCCAGTAGGTGCGGCGCAGGGTCATGATCGGGAATTCTTCGGAAAGGTCATAGCGATTGACTACACCGAATTTTTTGATAGTGTGCGCCGGTGTGCCGTCCGCCCAATGTGGGCGGACCTGCTGTCCTTCGTCGGAATAGCCGTTTTCCAGAATGTCCAGACAGGTCTGCCGATACAGTTCATCCGCTCTGCTCATACAGTTCTCCTCTTTCTGTTCAGTTTGCGCTAAGCTCCACGCTGCGCCGCAGCAGGCTGAACGCGGGAACACGCTGCGGTAATTGCATGGTGAAGCGCATTTGTGGCGTTCTGACCTGCGTCAGGGGCGTGCCCTGCGCATCGCAGAGGTCACACGCCGTAGCGGCGAACGGACGCACATTCGGCCCGACGACCTCCAGCGCATCGCCGCAGGAAAATTTGTTATTCAGGGTGCAGGTCGCGCGACCGTTTTCATCGCATTCTTCCACGCGCGCCACGATCTGCCAGTTTCGGATATAGCGGGAGTCGTTCACATACTGCCCCGGTTCGCCGAAGTAAAAGCCCGTGGAATAGACCCGATGGGAGACATGCTCCACCTCGTCGCGCCAGATCGGGTCGATCGCGCGCCCCGCGGCCACATCGTCGATGCAGTGGCGGTAGGCTCCCGTGACAACAGCGGCGTAGTAGGCGCTTTTGGCGCGTCCCTCGATCTTGATGCAGTCGATCCCCGCATCCATCAGCTCTTTCAGGTGATCGATGGTACACATATCGCGCGAATTCAGGATGTAGGTGCCCTTTTCATCTTCAAACACGGGGAAATATTCTCCGGGGCGCTTTTCCTCCATCAGTGCATAGCGATAGCGGCACGGTTGCGCGCAGGCACCGCGATTGCTGTCCCGCCCTGTCATATAATTGCTCAGCAGGCAGCGGCCGGAATAGCTGACGCACATTGCGCCGTGTCCGAAGGTTTCCAGTTCGAGTGCCTGCGGGCTTTTTTCGCGAATGGTCACGATCTCGGCAAGACTCAGTTCTCTGGCCAGCACAACGCGCTGTGCGCCCAGCTCATACCAGGCCGTCGCGCATTCGTAATTGGCGACGGATTGCTGCGTGGAAATATGGCGCTGGCAGTGCGGAGCATATTTACCCGCCATGGTAAAGGCACCGAGATCGGCCAAAATCAGCGCATCCACGCCTGCTGCATCCAGCTGCTCCAAATACAGCGGGAGCTGCGCGGCTTCTTCATTGCGCGGCATGGTATTGACCGTAACATGCACCTTCACCCCGTGCGCGTGTGCAAACGAGACAGCCTGCGGCAGTGCCTCCGGCGAAAAGTTCCCGGCAAAGGCACGCATCCCGAAAGAGGTCCCGGCCAGATAGACCGCATCTGCGCCGTACAGCACGGCCATTTGCAGCCGCTCCATGTCCCCTGCGGGGCTCAGAAGTTCCAGCTTTTTCATCCTGCCAGACTCTCCTTGTACTTATCGACCTTGGCCTGATGTTCTTCATAGGTCGAGGAAAAATCATGGTTGCCGGTCTCGGGGTCGAGCACATAATAGTAATACTTGGTATCCGACGGGTCAAGCGCCGCGTCCAGACTGGCGCGGCCCGGATTAGAGATCGGCCCCGGGATCAGCCCCGCGTACAGATAGGTATTATACGGCGTGTCGGCCTGCTTATCCTCCTCGGTCAGGATATTGTCGCCTGTGGCATAGATCAGTGCCGCATCGATATTCAGATAGGGATATTTGGAGGGATTTGCCAGGCGGTTGTAGATAACGGAGGAGATGCGATAGCTGTCGTCTTCCTTGCCGGAAGTCTCTTTTTCAATCATGGAAGCAATGATGACCACCTCGCGGATCGTCATCAGGTGCGCGTCGATATACGCCTGATCCAGCCCGTTTTTCTTCATTTTGGCCGCGAGCGTCTCGTTGAGCTTCGTCAGTTTTTCCTTCATGGTGTCGGTAAAGCGATAGTCGAAGGCTGCGAGCAGCTTGATATAGACCTCTTTCGCGTCGCTGTCCACATAAAACTCGTAGGTATCGGGGAACAGGAACCCTTCCAGGCAGTATTTGCTGCCGCGCGGCGTTCCCTCCAGAAACCAGTAATTCGCAAATTCGCTGGTGGAGGCATACTGTTCCAGCTCCTGCACGGTGCAGACCTCTTTTTCCTCCAGCAGAGCAAAGATCTGCGCACAGGTATAGCCCTCGGGGATGGTAACATCCACCGTCACGCGCATCGCAGGCTTTTCGGACATGGCACTGCTGAGCGCGTGGTAGTCATAGAGCGTATTGAGCTCGTAAGTGCCGATGGACAGATCTTCCATAATGTCGGAGATCTTTCCGTAAAGCTTGAACAGCCCCGGATATCGGATCAGTCCCGCGCGGTGCAGCTTGTCCGCGACCGTGTCGAGCGTATCCGTTTTCGTGATGGTCACATACACCGTCTGATCCGCGCGTCCCAACGCCAGAACGTCGGAAGCGCAAAGCCAGAGCGTCCGTCCGAGGGACGCACCGATGGCCACCACCAGCGCCAGCCAGATCAGCGTGGTCAGGATGTGCGGGATGCTGAGCAGGCCGTAGGCGTGTTTGTTTTTGGGGCGTTTCTTTCTCACAGGTGCTTCCTCCCGGGGTTGCGGTGCAGGTGTTTCCTGCGCGGGCTGCGGCTGCGGCGCGGGCGCAGGAGCGGGGGCAGGGGCAGAGCTGTAAATTTCCTCCACCTCACCGAAGGTATCGCGGAATTCGTCGTCCTTAAACGAGGTCGTTTCCTCAAACAGCAGCTCGCGCAGCGTGTCGTCCGTCAGCGGATCATCCGACTGTCGGGGCAGGGCGGATGTGGTATCTGCTTCCTGCGATGCACGCGGCGGTATCACGGCTGTCGGTTCGTTTTCATACGTCTGCCCGTTCTTCGCTCCGCCCGGATGGGTCAGTGCGATACCGGCCAGCGCGTCTTCATCCGGGCCGATCTGCGTGGAATCGGGCGCATCGGGCGCATCGGGCAAGTCAAACAGCAGGGACGGATCCTCGGCATCGATATTTTCCCACATTTCAGCGTCCGAAAGCGGCGGTGTCTGCGCATCCTGCGACGGGTCGTCTTCCTCTGCCAGAAATTGCGCCAGCAGCAGATCGAGTTCTTCCTCGTTCGCGCTTTCCTGCGGCGCGTTTTTGTTTTCGTCCATGGTCGCATCCTCCTTTTATCGGATCACGATCTGCGCAGCTACCGCATCGGCAGCCTGCTGTCCGCGCAGCGCGGCAATAAGCGCCAGCGCAAAGGGCACGGCGCAGCCGGCGGAGGTGCCCGTGATAAGCTTCCCGTCGCATACGACCGCGCGTTCCCGCACCGGGATCGCGCCGCCCATGGCAGACTCGCACCCGGGATAGCAGGTCGCGCGCAGGCCGTCGATCATGCCCAGCTCACCCGGTATCGTCGGCGCGGCGCAGATCGCAGCCAGCCATTTGCCGCCTTCCCATGCGGTGCGGACAGCATCCAGTGCCGCTGCGCTGCTCTTGAGCGAAGCAACGCCGCCCAGGCCGCCCGGCAGGACGATCATCTGCGCCTGCTGCGGCTGCATCTCCTGCGGCAGAATATCGGCCGTCACGCAGATCCCGTGGCTCCCGCATACGGTCTTCCCGGAAATACCGACGGTCTGCACCTCGATCCCGGCGCGGCGCAGCAGATCGATGGGCGTGATCGCCTCGATCTCTTCAAATCCCGTTCCCAGCAATACATATACCATAACATCATTCCTCCAGACACGCCAGAATATGGCGGTATATCTCCTCGTGGATATCCTCCACACTTCTCATGCATCCCGCATCGTCGACGCAGCGGATGACTGTCCAGCCGTAAAACGCGGCAGCGGCACGTCCGCAGCGGCGGCAGGTGGCAAGGTAATCCGTGTCCTGCTCGTGAATATCGGCCTGTGTATGCGTATCCGCCTCGCGGTGACGCAGCAATTTTTCCGAACAGTCGGTCGGGACATCCAGATAGAGCACCAGATCGGGACGCGGCAGCTCCAGCCGATCGTATTCGAATTCGTAAAGCCATTGCAGAAATTCCCCGCGCGCCTGCTCGGGCAGCTTGGAGGCCTGATGCACGGCATTGGAGGTGGTGTATCGATCGGAGAAGATCAGGCCACCCTGCTCATACCACTGTCCCCAGTCCTGCTTGTACGATGCATAGCGATCCACGGCATAAAACGCAGACGCCGCGTAGGCGTTGACATCGCCGGGCTTGTCTCCGAACGCACCGTGCAGATACATGCGGATGAGCGCAGAGCTTTCCTCGCTGTAGCGCGGAAAGACCAGTCGCCGAAAGGGATAGCCGTCCCGTTCCAGCCGCTGTGCCATCAGGCGAAACTGTGTAGACTTGCCGGAACCGTCCGTTCCCTCGATCACGATAAGCTTTCCCATACTGCCTCCTTATAAAGGTCATACGATAGTATCGTACAATATAGCACACTTTTTCCCGTTTGTCCAGAAAAGCCGCGTGAATTTTCTGTAAAGCGGCCTTTTCGGTTGCATATTCGGAAAGCTTGTGCTAAAATAGGGGCAGATATACGCAAGAAGGATGGCTACTATGGAAACAGAGAATTTGACATTTCGGGATCTCGGGCTGAGCGAAGCCATGCTCAAGGCACTCGATGCCAAGGGTTATGGCTGGCCGACCACCATTCAGGCCGAAGCGATCCCTCATTTTATGCAGTGGCGCGATGTCATTGCGAAGGCTCCCACGGGAACGGGTAAGACGTTTGCTTTCGGCATTCCCATGATTGAGCATATCGATCCGTCGCAGGACAGCGTGCAGGGGCTGATCCTCGCCCCCACGCGCGAGCTGGCCATTCAGATCGGAGACGAGCTGCGCAGTCTGCTCACCTATTACCGCGGCATCCGCGTCGCCGTGCTTTACGGCGGGACAGGCATCGGCGGCCAGATCCGCCAGCTGGAAAAAAAGCCGCAGATCGTCGTGGCTACGCCCGGACGGCTGATGGATCACTATAATCGTAAAACGATCCGTCTGGACAAAATTCTGACCGTCGTGCTCGACGAAGCCGACCGTATGCTGGACATGGGCTTTTTCAAGGATGTGACCCGGATCATCGATAAAGTGAAAAACAGGAAAAACCTCGGCCTGTTTTCCGCGACGATCTCGCAGGAGGTCATGACGGTCTCCTGGATGTATCAGCGCAACGAGGTGGAGATCACCGTTGCCCCCATGCAGGAGGATCGGCCGGACATCGACCAGTACAGCCTGACGGTCTCCCCGCTGCAAAAAGCGGAAACGACCCTGCGTCTGATCCGCACACAGGGGTATGGGCGTGTCATGATCTTCTGCAATACCAAGCATATGTGCCAGCGCCTGTGTGATGATTTTCAGCGCGCGGGGCTGGACTGTGACTGCATTCACGGCGATATTCGGCAAAGTCAGCGGGAAAAGACCATGCAGCGCTACCGCGACGGCGCGTTGCCTGTGCTGATCGCCACGGATGTGGCCTCGCGCGGCATCGATATCGACGATGTGGATTGCGTCATGAATTTCGACGTGCCGGACGAAAACGAATACTATGTACACCGCATAGGCAGAACGGGTCGCGCCAGGCGCAAGGGTGTCGCGTGGAGCATTCTCGGAAGCTTCCCCGAAAAGGCAAAGCTGGATGAGATCTGCAAATTCTGCAACTTTCATGTGCAGCCCATGTGCCTCGGAGACGACGGCACGCTGACGCAGGAGATCGTCAAGCCGCCCGTTCCCCCCAAGAGGCGGCTGCGTTGAACGGCGCGGAGAAGGGCTTTCTGCTGCTGTCCGCGCAGCTCGGCGACCCTGCCAGAAAAGTTCTCACCCCACCGCAGCTGCGCGTTCTGGCGCAGCGTGTGCGCCGCATGCCCGCAGGCGACCCGGAGCGCGCGCTGACGGCCGATGATTTGCGCCGCCTCGGCTACGGGCGGGAGGCAGCCGGGCATATCCTTGCCCTGCTGGAGCAGGAGGATCTTCTGGAATATTACTGTATGCAGGGTCTGCGGCGTGACTGTGCCTGTCTGAGCCGCATCTCCCCCGCTTATCCCGCCGTTGTGCGGCAGCGTCTGGGCGATGACAGCCCGGGGTGTCTGTGGAGCCGCGGCGACCTGACGCTGCTTCGCAGGCCGAAGATCGCGCTGGTCGGAAGCCGCGATCTGCTGGAACCGAACCGCCGCTTCGCCGAGGAGGTCGGGCGGCAGGCCGCCTTACAGGGCTATGTGCTCATCTCGGGAAACGCCCGCGGCGCAGATCGTGCCGCGCAGGACGCATGCCTGCGTGCAGGCGGAAGCGTCATTTGCGTGGTCGCCGATCGGCTCGACAGCCACGCCATGCGCGAGAACGTCCTGTTCCTGAGCGAAGGCGGGTTCGATCTGGAATTCTCTGCGCAGCGTGCTATCAGCCGCAACCGCGTGATCCACGCGCTCGGAGAAAAAACATTCGTGGCGCAATGCGGCTGTCACAGCGGCGGAACATGGAGCGGCACGCAGAAAAACCTGCGCTGCGGCTGGAGCGCCGTTTACTGCTTTGCAGACCACAGCCCCGCGCAGCAGCTGCTCGAAGAAATGGGCGCATGCAGCATAGAGCAGGCGCAGCTGGCATCCTTTTCCTCGCTGGAAGAGCCGATACGCGGCTTTCTGGAACAGGCGCGGAACAGCTCGGATATCCCCGAATAAGCCGCACTGTGTCGGTTCGCGGCGTGTTTTCTTTATTTTGAAGTTTGAAAGGACGGAGATCATTTATGTGTGGTATCGTTGGTTATGCAGGTGCGCGGCAGGCCGCGCCGCTTCTGCTGGGCGGTCTGGAAAAGCTGGAATACCGCGGCTACGATTCGGCGGGTATTTGCGTACACAATGCGCAGGGCTTGCAACTGGCAAAAAGCGTGGGACGGCTGCAATTTCTGCGGGAGAAGACGGACAACGGCTCGGATCTGCCCGGCGTGATCGGCATCGGGCATACGCGCTGGGCTACGCACGGCGCACCGTCCGAAATCAACTGCCATCCGCATCTGTCCGATGACGGTGCGATCGCGCTGGTGCATAACGGCATCATCGAAAACGAAGCGGTGCTGCGCCAGTGGCTTACGGAGCAGGGCTGTTCCTTCCGCTCGGAGACGGATACCGAGGTCGTATCCAACCTGATCGCCTGGCACTATCGGCAATGCGGTGACCTTCCGCTTGCCGTGCGGGAAGCCACGGCGCGGTTGGAGGGGAGCTACGCGCTGGGCATTCTGTGTCGGGATCTTCCCGATACCGTTGTTGCGGTCAAGCAGAATTCTCCGCTGATCTTCGGCTTCGGCAAAGGGGAGAACTTTATCGCCTCCGATGTGACGGCCATTTTGAAGCACACCCGGGAGGTGGCCTATCTGGACGACGGCGAAATGGTGGTCTTTACGCGTCGCAGTGCCAAATTCTGCCGTCTCAGCGGGGAAGCGGTCGAAAAAACACGCGAAACGATCACCTGGGGCGTTTCCACCGCCGAGCGCGGCGGTTACGAGCACTTCATGATGAAAGAGATCATGGAGCAGCCCAAGGCCATTCGCGACACCATCAGCCCCCGTATTCGAAACGGCTGGGTGCATTTGGACGGCATCGAGCTGAAAAAAGAATATCTGGAAAGTCTGCGCAAGATCTATCTGGTGGCATGCGGCTCGGCAAACTATGTATGCGAGCTGGCACGCCATACCATCGAAAAAGCATGCCGCATCCCCGCCGAGGCGATGCTGGCTTCGGAATTTCGCTATTGCGAGCCGGTCGTGGACGAGCGCAACCTTGTCATCATCATCAGTCAATCCGGCGAAACGGCCGATACGCTTGCCGCGCTGCGGGAGGCCAAGCGACGCGGCGCACGGACGCTCGCGATCGTCAACGTGGTCGGCTCCGCCATTGCCAAGGCCGCCGATCAGGTGATCTACACCTGGGCAGGGCCGGAGATCGCCGTGGCGACCACCAAGGCATTTTCCACGCAGCTTTCCGTGATCTACCTGCTTACACTGTATATGGCGCAGGTTCTGGGCAGCATCACGCCCGAAAAGTACGCCGCGCTGGTGGCGGCGCTGGAACGGCTGCCTGACGATGTGCAGCGGGTGCTCTCCGAAGATACCATACGCCGCTGCAGGGAATATGCGCAGAAATATCACGAAGTCCACGATGCGTTCTACATCGGGCGCAATCTGGACAGCGCCATCTGTCTGGAAGGAAGTCTGAAGCTCAAGGAGGTAGCATACCTGCACAGCGAGGCCTACCCCGCAGGAGAGCTGAAGCACGGACCGATCTCTCTGATCGAAACAGGAACGCTGGTCGTGGCCGTCGCAACAGTGGAGTATCTGTTTGACAAAACCATGGCAAATGTACGCGAGGTCGAAGCGCGCGGCGCGGATGTACTGTGCATCACACTGGAGCATCTCGCCTCCGAGATCGCCCGCCCCAATCGCAGCATACTGACCGTACCGCAGGTACATGGCATGCTTCAGCCAAGTCTGACGCTGATCCCGTTGCAGCTGTTTGCATACTTTGTCGCCGTAGCGCGCGGATGCGATGTGGACAAGCCGCGAAATCTGGCAAAATCCGTCACCGTTGAATAAGCAAACGGGGTCAGGCCGTGTGAAAAATCGGTCTGACCCCGTTGGTGTATTTCCGTTGGTTTATTTCAATTCGGGCACGAAATATCCAGTCCCAGCTCTCCCGGAAGGAAGCGCGGGCATACGCTTTCGGAGGTAACGATCACGGATGCCGCCAGATGCGCGCCGATCTGGCACGCTTCGTGCATATTCTTGCCGTAGGTCAGGCCGATGGCCACACCGGCGCAGAACGCATCACCGGCTCCCGTCGTATCCTTAACATTGACTTTTCGCGCCGGGCAAAAGCCGCTGTTGCCGTGCATATCCGCAAAAACAGCGCCCTTGTCCCCCATGGTCACGATCATGCCGGGGATCTTCGCACGCTGCACCCGCTGGGCAATGATCTGTTCCAGCTCCTGCGCGTCCATGTGGGCATAATCATCCGCAAACAGGATCCCCGCCTCCTGCTGGTTGCAGACGAAGCAGTCCGTGTGTTGCAGGAAGTCGCGCCGCTCCTGCGCAATGCTCATGTTGGCGACCACGGCATAGATGGCCTTGCCATGCTTCTGCGCGAGACGGAATACGCGCTTGATGATCTCTTTATCCATGTCGATCTCCACTACGACACTGTCTGCGGCGGCAAATATTTCATCGCCGTGCTCATCCAGGATATCCGCAATAGGCATCAGGTCGGGACGCTTGGAAATGGAGGCGGTAACGTCGCCCTCGTTATTAAAAATCGCGAGCCAGGTGCCCATGCCGTCCTCGGTTTCGCGGATGTAGTCTGTGTTGACCTTATGTTTCTTCAGCTTTTGCAGCACATCCGTGCCGATGCCGGAGCGATCCACCAGACTGACAAAGGTGGGGCGCAACTCAACATTGGCAATATCCTCCGCCACATTTCGGCCAACGCCGCCATGGATCTGCTCTACCCTGCCGACATTACGCCCTGCGGGGATGTAAACATCCTCCGGGTAGCCCTTCACGTCCACAAAAACCGCGCCGATGACAACAATGCCCATGCATATTTCCTCCGTTTTCTTTATATGGTCTTATTATAGCAGCGATGTGCGCCGTTTGCAACGGCAAATCTGCAAACGGGGCAACTTTCCCGCCGCGCCTGTCTGTAGAGATCGGTAAATTTTTCAAAAAAACTATTGACAAATCGGCACGGAGCGCGTATGATATGCAGGTAGTTAGCAGATGCTAATCGGCAACAGTTAGCTGCCGCTAATTTTAACGGAAATCTGGTGAACGATATGACACTTACACAGGCGCAGGAAGGAAAGGTCTACATCATTCGGCAAATCGACACGGATGACGAGGAATTGAACGCTTTTCTGTTTTCGCTCGGATGCTACAGCGGCGAGCCGATCACAGTAGTTTCCCGCGGAAAACACAACATGACCGTTTCCATCAAGGACGGGCGCTATAACATAGATAATCAGCTGGGTCACGCGATCGTGCTGTGACTCCCATCCCCGTGCGAAGGAAAATCGGACGGTTTTCTTTCGCGCACAAGTTAGCTTACGCTAACCTCAGATCCATATGCTACAGCTGACGCTGTACAATAACCAAACATCCATCAATTAAAGGAGGATCCAGTTATGAGAATTGCTTTTGCGGGCAATCCCAACTCCGGCAAAACCACTATGTACAACGCACTGACCGGCCGTAACGAAAAGGTCGGCAACTGGGCAGGCGTGACCATCGACAAGAAGGAAGCGCTCATCAAGAAGGCCTACGCAGGCAGCGAGCATCTGATCGCCGTCGACCTGCCCGGCGCATACTCCATGTCTCCGTTCACGTCGGAGGAAAGCATCACCAGCTCCTACGTCCGAAACGAAAATCCCGATGTCATCATCAACATCGTGGATGCGACCAACCTCAGCCGCAGTCTGTTTTTTACAACGCAACTGCTGGAGCTCGGCATTCCCGTTGTCGTTGCGCTGAACAAAGCCGATATCAACGAGAAAAAGCAGACGCAGATCGATGTGACCGCTCTTTCGCAGAAATTGGGCTGCCCCGTCGTAGAAACGACCTCTACCACGCACGAGGGACTTTCGCAGGTCGTGCAGGCCGCCGTGCAGCACGCGGGGCAGGGGCAGGTTGCACCCTATGACGAGGGAAGTATCGACCTGTCCGACAAAAAAGCCGTGGAAGCTTCCGACCGCAAGCGCTTCGAATTCGTCAACGGGATCGTCGCCGCGGTGGAAACGCGCAAGATCCTGACGCGCAACAAAAATTTCCAGGATAAGATCGACGCTGTGATCACGCACCCCATCGCGGGGCTTCCGATTTTCGCGCTCATCATGTTCCTGGTGTTCCAGATCTCGCAGGCATGGCTCGGAGAATGGATCGCCAACGGCTATGAATTTGAAAACGGGACAGTCATCCCCGGCTTCGTCACCCTGATCGATGCATTTAAAGATTGGATCACCGGCCTGCTGGAAGGCGCAAATGCCAACGCATTCCTCACCGCACTGCTGACAGAAGGTATCATCGGCGGCGTGAGCGCCGTCGTCGGCTTCCTGCCGCTGGTCATGGTCATGTATTTCCTGATCTCCCTGCTGGAAGACTGCGGCTATATGGCGCGCGCGACCGTCGTCCTTGACCCCATTTTCAAGAAAGTCGGCCTTTCCGGCAAATCCGTTATCCCGTTTATCATCGGCACGGGCTGTGCCATCCCCGGCGTTATGGCCGCGCGTACCATCCGCAACGAGCGCGAGCGCAACGCTACCGCCATGCTCACGCCCTTTATGCCCTGCGGCGCAAAGCTGCCCGTTATCACTCTGTTCGCAGGTGCGTTTTTTGACGAAGCGCCCTGGGTCGGCACGCTGATGTATTTTGTCGGTATTGCGCTGATCCTGCTGGGTGCGCTGCTGGTCAATAAGATTGCAGGCTACAAAAACCGCAAGTCCTTCTTCATTATGGAGCTGCCCGAATACAAGGCCCCCTCTTTGAAGCGTGCCTGCATGGATATGCTGCGCCGCGGCTGGGCATATATCGTCAAGGCCGGCACTATCATCCTGCTGTGCAACGCCGTCGTTTACATCATGCAGTCGTTCAACTGGAGCCTTGAGCTGGTGGAAGAAGGTGCAGAGAGCACCTCTATTCTGGCCTCCATCGCCAATCCCATCGCCGTGATCCTCATTCCCGTTATCGGTGTCAAGGCGTGGCAGCTGACCGCCGCCGCCGTGACCGGCTTTATCGCCAAAGAGAACGTCGTCGGCACGCTGGCCGTCTGCTTCGGGATCTCCAACCTGATCGATCTGGACGCACTGGAAATGGTCGAAGGTGCGGGCGCAGAAGTCGCCGCCGTTTTCGGGATCACGAAGGTCGCCGCGCTGGCTTATCTGATGTTCAACCTCTTCACACCTCCCTGCTTCGCCGCGCTCGGCGCGATGAACTCCGAGATCAAGGACAAAAAGTGGCTCTGGGGCGGGATCGCACTTCAGCTGGGCACAGGCTTCACCGTAGGCTTCCTGGTCTACCAGATCGGCACCCTGATCACGACCGGCGCACTCGGCGCGGGTTTTGCGGGCGGTCTGATCGCCGTAGCCGTCATGGTCGGCATCGTAGTTTGGCTGTGCGCCAATTCCGACAGGAAGATCAGGGCCGAATACGCGCTGAGCAGAAAGGGATAAAGCTATGCATCCTGTGGATTACCTCCTTCTTTTCGGCATTCTCGCCATTGTGGGGCTTGTGACCGCATATCTCGTTCGGGCGAAAAAGAAAGGCATAACATGCATCGGTTGTCCCGACGGTGCCGCCTGCGCGGAAAAATGCAGCGGTTGCTGTGCAAATTGCCCCGGCTGTTGCAGCCAACATACGCATTGATTTTCTCCTTCCATATACGAAGGCGACCGTCCAAACGGACGGCCGCCTTCGTGTTATGAAAAATCGATCAGGCGTTCTCCCTTATATTTCAGCGTACCGCTCTCTTTGAGCCTGTAGCCGTTGTAGGAGAACTCGGAAACGTAAAAGGATCTCTTCTTTCCCTCTGCCGAAAAGGTGACCACATAACGCGTGCGTGAAACGCCTGCCTTGTATCGCATCGGCGCAGGCGTTTCCAGCTTATGCTTATCTGCCACGACTGCATGAACCGAACGCACAGGCGAAGTGGCCGTTTTGATCGCTTTCCAGGCCACACGCACAAGGCATATAGCCGACAGCGCGATCGTCAGTACGATCATGATCTTGGTGGGCAGGGGCATATAGGATGTAGAGGCAAGCATACGGACAACTCCTTTTCCTATATTTTACGGTTTCCCGCGAAATAATCGTAGCATACGCAGGCAGAAATGTCAAGAATCGGCTGCCCATCCTGTCGCAAAAGCGGGAGCAGCGCCCCCGCTTTTGCCGATCTTTATTATTACCGTACGATCAATTCCAGGGATTTTCCGTTGCGTAAGGCAGCGATTTGGGCTGATTATAGGCGATATCCCGAACACCCAGATACTTGAATACTTCAAACAATGCCTTGCCGTAGTGTCCGAACGCAACCGCACCGTGATGCGGATATCGCTTCTGCACCAGCACATGGCGGTAGAACCGACCCATTTCGGGGATGGCGAAGATGCCGATCCCGCCGAAAGAGCGGGTCGCCACGGGCAGGACTTCGCCCTGCGCGATGTAGGCGCGCAAAACGCCCTCACTGTCGCACTGGAGGCGGTAGAAGGTGATGTCGGAAGCGGCAATGTCGCCTTCCAGCGTACCGCGGGTGAAATCGGGCTCGCTGCCTGCGGGTTCCAGCAGACGGTGCTGAATCAGCTGATACTTCACAGCGCAAGTCTCGCACATCTTGCAGCTGGGGGTGTTGCCGCAGTGGAAGCCCATGAAGGTATCTTTTATGTCGTAAGGGAACTTTCCGGCGATATCCTCGTCATAGATGTACTTCGGAACGGAATTGTTGATATCCAGCAGCGTTACGGCGTCGCCGGAGATGCAGGCACCGACATACTCGGACAGCGCTCCGTAGATATCCACCTCGCAGGCCACGGGAATGCCGCGGGAGGCCAGACGGGAGTTGACATAGCAGGGCTCAAAGCCGAAGGTTTCGGGGAAAGCAG
>CAZIGE010000049.1:0-13836 GCA_964538475.1 uncultured Oscillospiraceae bacterium
AAGGGTGACTTCTCATCTTTATTTGGTTCACATCATTTTAGCACATACATAATTTTCGAAAAAACGCTTTTTTTCAAGTAATTTTTCCGACTCGCCGGGGATGCGCTGCGCACGCAGGAGCTGCGAGTGCATATGCACCCGCAGCGGCTCGTCCCCCGGGGTCATGCACAGAAACTGGTACAACCCCGCAAAGGCCTCCGGCGGGATCTGCTTCCAGGGCAGGACGTCCTCCCTTAAAAAGCAGCCCGCCTTGCACACGAACGTTTTTCGACTGTTGTTTACATAAAGCACGGTGATGCGCATCGTGCTGCCTGCGTATGCGTTTACGTCCGCTTCGGCACGTCTGCGCGTCCGCGCGCTTCTGAGGCAGGTCAGGACGGGCTGCATTTTTTCCTCTGCGGTGTAGCAGCGGCGCAGGCACCCGCCGGGCCCTTCACTGCAAATGCTGATCTGCCGCACCAGATTTGTCGGGACCGGCTGCGTGTGCGCGGCGCAACCGCTCAGCATCGCCAGCACACCTGCGGCAACAAGCAGCTTTTTCATAGGCACCTCCTGCCCGCGCGAAGCGCAGAGATTTCTTCCGATGTTCCTTATTTTTTGCAGATGCGCCCGAAATATCGCGCTTTATTTGTCGGAAGTCCTTCCATTATCTTGCAATATGCCAATTTTTATGCTATGCTGCGCAGGGAGGGGATGCGTATGAAAATCCTGGTAAGCGCCTGCCTGTTGGGCGAAAACTGCAAATACAACGGCGGGAACAACCTTCGGCCGCAGATCTGCCGCCTCGCGTGTGCGCATACGCTCGTTCCGGTCTGCCCGGAGCGCGATGCGGGGCTCGGCATTCCGCGCACCCCGATCGAGATCCGAAACGGGAAAGCGGTGGATCGAAATGGGGTCTGCGTGGACGATGCGCTGCGTGCGGCCGTGGCACGGCTGCTGGAACAGGCGGCGCAGGAGCAGATCGACCTGTGCATTCTTAAATCCAGAAGCCCGACGTGCGGCGTGCACCGAATTTACGACGGAAACTTCTGCGGAAGGCTCGTTGCGGGTGCGGGCGTGCTCGCACAGGCGCTGCTGGATGCGGGATATCGGGTGATCGAGGACGAGGATGTCAAACAATCGTGATTTTTACCTGAAAACACAGCAGATACCGCAACTTTTTCGTGCAGTTGCAAGCTTGACTTCCGAATGAAAAATCACTATACTATCTGTGAAAACATATTCGGAGGAGTTTATGATCAGAAAATGGCAGATCACCATCCCCGCCCTGTCCGGGGATAAACCGCGCTGGGCTTATATCTATCTACCGGATGATTGGAACACCTCCGGCAGGCGATATCCCGTTATGTATATGTTTGACGGGCACAACGTTTTTTTCGATGCCGACGCGACCTACGGGAAATCCTGGGGCATGGGTGAGTATATGGACAATACGGGCAAGCAAATGATCATCGTGGCCGTCGAATGTAATCACGAGGATCACAAGCGCCTGGAAGAATACTCCCCCGTGGACATCGTGATCCCCGACATCGGAGAGATCCACGGAAACGGCAAGATCTACATGGACTGGATGGTCGGCACGCTCAAGCAGTATATCGATACCAACTATCCCACACTGCCCGGGCGGGACGATACCAGCATCTGCGGCTCATCCATGGGCGGCCTGATGGCGCTGTACGGCGCGTGCGAATATAATCATGTGTTCAAGAAAGCAGCCTGCCTCTCGCCGAGCTTCTGGGTGGCCAAGAATAAGGTGCTGGAGATCGTGACCCGCGCCGACATGGAAACGGATACCTGCATCTACATCGACTACGGCAGCGTGGAGCTTCCCAGCCACGAGCCCAGCTCCGAGGCACTTATCAGCGTTGCGCGCTCGTTGCTTACCAAGCATGTGAATGTTGCACTTCGCATCATCCCCGGCGGAACGCACTCCGAGCGTTCCTGGGAGCAGCAGATCCCCAAATTCATGGAGTATCTTGCCCTGTAAGCCGAGAACGCCTGTGGCACCGCAAAATAACATAAAATCCGACCTGTGATCTCAACCGCAGGTCGGATTAACTGTTTTATGCCCCCGCAAAACGGCGCAGAGTGCGTTTTCGCCTACAGGACTTTAGACAAAAACTCCTTCAGGCGCGGATGCTCCGGCGAATCGAAGATCTTTTCGGGAGTCCCTTCTTCCAGAATCTTTCCCTCATCCATGAACAGAACGCGGCTCGCGACCTCCCTGGCAAAGCCCAGCTCGTGCGTTACGACGACCATCGTCATGCCCTCGTTGGCCAGCTCTTTCATGACGGCCAGCACTTCGCCGACCATTTCGGGATCCAGCGCCGATGTCGGTTCGTCAAAAAGCAGCGCCGTCGGGTTCATGGCCATGGCGCGCACGATGGCGATGCGCTGCTTCTGACCACCGGAAAGCTGATTGGGGTAGGCATCCGCTTTTTCCGCCAGTCCGACGCGCTGAAGCAGGCGGCGTGCTGTCTGTTCCGCTTCCGCACGCGTCATAAGCCCCGTGCGAATGGGCGCAAGCGTGATGTTGCGCAGCACCGTCATATTGGGAAACAGATTGAAATGCTGAAAAACCATGCCCATTTTCTGGCGTATATGGTCAATGTCGCTTTTGGGATCCGTGACTTCAATGCCGTTGAAGCAGACACTGCCGGAAGTTGGCTGTACCATTAAATTCATACAGCGCAGGAACGTGGATTTCCCCGAGCCGGACGGCCCGATGATGACCACCTTCTCGCCCGGATAAATATGGGCGCTGATGTCGTCGAGAACGGTCACGCCGTCGTCAAAAGTTTTGCTCAAGTGCTTAATGTCGATCACCCTGACGTAGCCTCCTTTCCAGAATATTCAAAAGTGCGGACAGGAACATGACCAGAACGAGATAAATGCACGCGACACCGATCAGCGGGTACATCTGCTCGTAGGTGCGGTTGTAGATACCCTGCGCCGCATTGACAAGCTCCTTGCCGCCGATGACCGTGATCAGCGAGGTGTCCTTCAGCAGCACGATAAATTCGTTGCCGAGGGCAGGGAGGACGGCCTTGAATGCCTGCGGGATGATGATAAAGCGCATCGTGTCCGTGTAGTTCAGACCGAGGCTCCTTCCGGCCTCCATCTGCCCGCGGTCGAGCGCCATCAGGCCGCCGCGAATGATCTCGGCGACATAGGCACCGGAATTGATGCCGAGCGTCAGTGCGCCGATCATGGTGTAATTGCGACTGGTCGAGAAAATGACCATACCCATGATAAGCAATTGCACCATCATGGGCGTGCCGCGGATCACCGTGACATAAACGCGGCACAGCGCATTGGCGACCCCGAGAAGGGATGCATGCCGCCCTGGGCGCTGCTGGTCGTGCGCCGTGCGCACGATGGCGACCAGAATGCCGACCACCAGACCGATCGACAGTGCGATGGCCGTGACCAGAAGCGTCGTGCCGACGCCCTGTAAGTATTGCTTCCAGCGATCTGCTTCCAGAAATGCCTGATAAAATTTGACAAAAAACGTCTGCCAGAAGGGCAGAGCCTCTCCGGCGACCATTTGACTGCTCCAAAGCTGATAATACAGTTCCAAATCGTGCTCCTTTTCCTTTACACACGGAAAGGGGCGGCACAGGCCACCCCTTTCACGCACAGTCGCTTACGCTGCGGTGATGTACTTATCGATGATCTGCTGCACCGTTCCGTCGGCGATCAGTGCCGCAAGCGCGTCGTTGACCGCGTTTTTCAGAGCAGTGTTGCCCTTGGCAAAGCCGATGGCGTAATCCTCGACCGTCCATTCGCCTTCCAGAATGGTCAGCCCGGCGTTCGCCTTGACGAATTCCTGCGCGGGCATATTGTCGATCAGAACACAGTCGATCTGGCCGTTTTTCAGTGCCTGAATGGCCGTGATGCCGTTGTCGTAGGCGATCACATGATCTTCGCCGTAGCCGCCCTCGTCCACGGGCGCGGAGGCCAGAATGTAGCCGGTCGTACCGCGCTGCGTGCCGATAAGTTTTTCACCGAGGTTATCGAGCGTGACATCCGAGCCTTCCGCGACGATAACGACCTGCACGCCCGTGGCGTAAGTGTCGGAAAAGTCCATGACCTTCAGGCGGCTTTCGTCTACGGTAACGCCGGCCATCACGATATCGCTCTTACCGTTCTGCACGGCGAGCAGGGCGGCATCGAAATCCATATCGTCGATCACGAGTTCCAGACCCAGCTTGCTCGCGATGGCCTGCGCGATCTCAATGTCGATGCCCGCAAAGCCGCCGTCGTCGGTGGTCGATTCATAGGGCGGGAATTCCGCATTGGTGGACATGATAAGCTTGCCGGATTCGATCGTCAGTCCGTCGTTTCCACCGGAGCAGGCGCTCAGGCAGGCGCAAAGAAGCAGTGCAGAGAGCATAACGGCACACAGTTTTTTCATGGTAAGTATCTCCTTTTCCCGAACGGGGTTTTAATGTATGGGCGTATTATACACCGTATAATATTCGCTGTCAATTGGATAAAAATACAAGAAAAGCGAAGCGATGCGGAAAACCCTCGTCAAATTCCATATAAATATGCATTTATGCACTTTTGATGTGAATATTTCGGAGGAACGGGCGGAATGTTTGTGTGAATAATATGCATAACGGTCGTGCTTGTGTTTTTCGCCGACTTCTGCTATGATGGAACGGGAGGCGATCAAATGGAAATCCTGTATCATGACTGCGACCTCGTTGTGTGCATCAAGCCGCCGCGCGTACTGTCTACCGACGAACCGGGCGGTCTGCCGGAGCTTTTGCGCGCGGCGCTCGGCACGCGGGACTTTCGCACGGTGCACCGGCTGGATCGGGTCGTCAGCGGACTGATGGTGCTGGCGCGTTCGCCGCAGGCCGCTGCCGCGCTCTCGTCCCAAATTCGGGAGGGAACATTTGAAAAGGAGTATCTTGCGGTCGTACACGGCCGCCCCGCGCGCGACGAAGACACGCTGCGCGATTTTCTCGCACGGGACAAGGCGCGGAAAATGACCGTGGTCGTGCCCGAGGCGAGCAGGGATGCACGCCCCGCCGTGCTGCATTACCGCGTGCTGCACACCGACGGTGACAGGACGCGGGTGCGTATCCAGCTGGAAACGGGGCGAACGCACCAGATCCGCGTTCAGTTCGCTTCACGTGGGATGCCGCTGCTCGGCGAGCGGAAGTACCGTGTCGGTGAGGACGCATGCGAGCTCGCGCTGTGGTCGTATCGGCTGGCGTTTGTCCACCCGACGACGGGCGAATATATGGAATTTACACAGGAACCGCCGAAGCAGTATCCCTGGACGGAGATATGAGGAGGAAAACGCGATGCATTACGATTTTTTTCAGAACAGAGAATGTGAATTTTTCCCCTGCCACAGGGGGGCAGACCCGCAGACGTTCAGCTGCCTGTTCTGCTATTGCCCGCTGTATGCGCTGGGCGACAAGTGCGGCGGCGGCTTTACCTATACCGCCGACGGGATCAAGGACTGCTCTGCCTGCCTTCGTCCGCACCGCAGGGAGAATTACGGCGATATCTGCAAGCAGATGTCCGCTGTGCTGGAACTGGCGCGCAGAAAGGAAAAGACACTGCCGCCCGCAGACGGGACACCGTAAAAAGTTCGAAAGACAGGAGAAAATCAGTTGCATCTGCGCGGCGGATTTGCTATAATAAAACAGATTATATGGTATTTTGGGTTTACATGCCCATTCGGGAGGCGAGGATATGAACAAAAAGCTGGGGCGGCTGCTTCGCCCGAGCCAGATGGTGTATATTCTGGTGCTGGCGCTGTTTTCGGCGGCTGCGTTGCTGCTGGAGCAATTTCCGCTGGCGATCGCGGGCTTTTCCGCGACGATGCTGCTGCTGATCGCGAATATGATCCGCGTCAATCACCGCAACAAGTCCATCCAGAGCTTTTTGCAGGCGGCCTTTGCCACGCCGGATGTGATGCACAATGCCGAAAATCCGCTCCCGATGGTCTTGGTGCGGCTGGGAGACGGTCATATCCTGTGGCATAACGAGCGGTTCACACTGCTGACTACCTACACGGATCGCCTGTATGAGCAGACCGTGCAGGACCTGCTGCCCGGGCTCACGCTGGATTGGCTGGCTGCCGGAAAAAACGCGTTTCCCTATGATGTCACGGTCGGCAACCGCCGCTACCGCGTGTACGGCACGGCGTTCCGCACAGACGACCCGATGGGCACGATGCTGGGCATGCTGTACCTGAGCGACCTGACGGAAATGTATCAGGTGCGCGATGAATACATCCGCTCCCGCCCGGTGGTCTCGATCATTCTGGTCGATAATTACGAAGAACTGACCATGAACCTGTCCGAAAGCGCGATCTCCAAAATGAACGCGGAGATCAACGATGCGATCACCAAATGGGCAGAGAGCTATCAGGGACTTTTGCGCAAGCTCGAACGCAACCGCTATCTGCTGGTGTTTGAAAAGCGCGATCTGGACAGCGCGATGGAAGAGAAATTCTCCATTCTGGAGGATATACACCGCATCGTAAACCCGACGGGACTCGCAGCGTCGATCTCGTTCGGACTCGGCGTGGACGGCGTGAGCTTTGAGGAAAGCTATAATTTTGCGGCGCTGGCCATCGAAATGGCACTCAGCCGCGGCGGCGATCAGGCGGTGGTGAAAGATCGGCTGAACTTCCTGTTCTACGGCGGCCGCGCGAAGGAGGCAGACCGCAGGAGCAAGGTGCGCTCGCGTGTGACGGCAAATTCCCTGCTGGAATTGATCGGACAGAGCAGCCATGTTTTCATTATGGGACACAAAAATGCCGATCTGGACGCGGTGGGCGCGGCAATGGGCATCAGCTGTATGTGCCGCAAGAAAGGGAAAAAAGCCTATATCGTGATCGATAAGGAGGCAAACAACGCCAAGCAGCTTCTGGAAGAGATCTATGCTGTGCCCGAGTATGCGGGCGTATTTATCTCCGAACAGGATGCACTGCTGGAATGTGACAGCCGCAGCACATTGATCGTGGTGGACACGAACCGCCCCGATCAGGTGGAGTCGCGCGCACTGCTGGATACCATGAACCGCGTGTGCGTCATCGACCATCATCGCCGTGCTGCCAGCTATATCGACCCCGTGGCTATCAACCTGCACGAGCCGTATGCATCCTCGACCGCCGAACTGGTGACGGAGCTGCTGCAATACTCCGTCGAAAAATCCGATATGCTGCCCATTGAGGCCAAGTCGCTGCTGGCGGGTCTGTTCCTGGATACGAAGAGCTTCCATGTCCGCACGGGCGAGCGTACCTTTGAAGCGGCTGCTTATCTGCGGCGCATGGGCGCGGATACGGTGGATGTGAAAAAGCTCCTGCAAAACGATTTTCAGGAGACGATCGCCAAGTACCAGATCATCAAATCCGCGCGTCTGTATCGCAAAGAGCTGGCCATTGCCGCGCTCAACACCGCAACGACCCGCGTTCTGGCAGCACAGGCGGCAGACGATATGCTGAATATTTCCGGCATCACGGCATCGTTTGTGCTGTACCCCGACGGGGATGCGGTGTATGTATCCGCGCGTTCCATCGGCGAAGCCAATGTGCAGATGATCCTCGAGCCGCTCGGCGGCGGCGGCAATACCGCTACGGCCGGTGCGCAGATCAGCGGAAAAACGATCAAAGAAGTGCTCGACGAGCTGGTCGAATCGATCGACAGATTTTATGAAGAATAGGAGAGTATCCATATGAAAGTGATTTTGTTACAGGATGTGAAAGGAAAGGGCAAAAAGGGTCAGATGATCGAAGTATCCGATGGCTATGCCCGTAACTATATGCTGCCCCGCAAGATCGCCATGGAGGCGACGGCCGACGCGGTCAACACCATGCGCATGAATGACAAGGCAACGGCCGAGCGTATCGCGCGCGAAAAGGCCGAGGCTATGGCTATCGCCAACAGGCTGCGCGAAACGACGCTTGTGGTCAAAGCGCGCGGCGGCGGCGCGGGGCGGCTGTTCGGCTCCGTGACCAATCAGGAGATCGCGGACGCGCTGGAGAAAAGCAGCGCGATCAAACTGGATAAGCGTAAGATCGTCATTGCAGACCCGATCAAGGCAGTCGGAACGTACAGCGTCACCTGCAAGCTCGGCTACGAGATCACCGCACCGCTTACGGTGAAGATCGAAGAAGCCTGATGCATAGCATAACATCCTGCGGTGCGGTCTGCTTTACGCGGGAAAACGGCGCGATCCGCTACTGCGTCATTCGCCAGACCAACGGCGATTACGGCTTTCCCAAGGGTCACATGGAGCCGGGGGAGAGCGAGCGCCAAACGGCGCTGCGGGAGATCGCCGAGGAAATGGGACTGACCGTAAACCTTCTGGACGGCTTTCGCGAAGAGATCGCGTATCCGATGGCGCATCGCCCCGACCGGATCAAGCGCGTCGTCTATTTTCTGGCTGAATTTTCGGGGCAAACACCAAGCGCCCAACCGGACGAAGTGACGCAGGTGATGCTGCTTTCATATCGGCAGGCGATGGATACGCTGAGCTTTGCACAGACGAAGCAGATCCTGGAAAAGGCAGACCGCTGCCTTTCCGCAATGTAAGATAAGAGAGAGGGAGAGATACATGGACGAATTACTGACCCGACAGGCACCGCAGTCGCTGGAAGCGGAGCAGTCTGTGCTCGGCTCGATTTTGATCGATAGCCGATGCCTCGCGGATGTGATCGGGATCGTAACGCCGGAAGATTTCTATTTGCAGCAGAACAGGGAGATCTTTGAGGCGATCTATACCATGTTCAATTACTCCCAGACCATCGATCCCGTGACGGTGCTGGATAAGATGCGTGAGCTGGGTGTATATCACGACAATTCCCGCGATTACATCATGCAGCTCATGCAGATCACGCCCACGGCAGCCAATGCCGTGCGCTACGCCAATATCGTTCGGGATAAGGCGATGCTGCGGCAGCTGGCACAGGCGGCATCGGATATTTCTGAAACCGTCTATTCGCAGGTCGGCACGCCCGCGGAAATGCTGGAGGCTGCCGAAAAGAAGATCTACGCCCTGCGCAAGGGAGAGCGCGGCGACTCGCTGGAGCATATCGGCACGGTACTGCATAAGGTCTTTGACCGCCTGACGGAGCTGAGCCAGTCGGACTCCGCGATCCCGGGGCTATCCACAGGACTGCGTGATCTGGACGCGAAGATCAACGGCCTGAACAAATCCGACCTGCTGCTGGTGGCGGCCAGACCCGCCATGGGCAAGTCCGCCTTTGCACTGAATTTGGGCGTAAATGTGGCGAAAAAGTATAAGCAGACCGTGGCGATCTTCAATCTGGAAATGTCGCGCGAGCAGCTGGCCATGCGTCTGCTGGCCAGCGAGAGCTTCATCGAGCTGCAAAAGCTGACGACGGGCAAGCTCAGCGAGGAAGAATGGACGAAGCTCGGCATGGCTGCCTCGGCGCTGAGCCAGACCGATATCCGCATTGACGACAATCCTTCCGTTACGGTGGCGGATATCAATGCAAAATGCCGCCGTCTGGATAATCTCGGGCTGGTCGTGATCGACTATTTGCAGCTGATGCAGGGCTCGGGATACGGAAAAAACAGCGAAAACCGCGTGACTGTGGTCGGCGAAATTTCCAGAAGCCTGAAGATCATGGCGAAAGAACTGAATGTCCCCGTGGTCTGCCTGAGCCAGCTGTCGCGTGCGGTAGAGAGCCGCACGGATAAGCGGCCGATCCTTTCCGACCTGCGCGAATCGGGTGCCATCGAACAGGATGCGGACTGCGTGATGATGCTGTATCGGGATGACTATTATAACCCCGACACCGAAGAAAAAAATGTGGCCGAATGCATCGTGTCCAAAAACCGCCATGGTGAAACGGGCACGGTAAAAATGCAGTGGTTCGGCCCGTATCAGATCTTTACGGATCGGGAGTGGAAGCATGCTGAATAAGCTGCAGTGCTTTATGCGCGAACAGGATATGCTGCACCCCGGGGAGCATCTGATCTGCGCCTGCTCCGGCGGGGCGGACTCCGTGGCGCTGCTGTACGCCATGTACCTGCTGCGCGATAAGCTTGCCATCCGACTGTCGGCGGCACATTTTAACCACCATCTGCGCGCGGCGGAGTCCGATCGGGACGAGCAGTTCGTGCGCGCGCTGTGCGATCGGCTCGAGATCCCGCTTTTCGTCGGACACGGCACGGTCGTCCCCGGGAAAAAAGGGCTGGAAGCCGCGGCACGCGAGGCGCGCTACGCATATTTCCGCGAGCTGGACGGAACGGTCGCCACGGCGCACACGGCGGACGATAACGCCGAAACGGTGCTGATGCATCTGGTGCGTGGTACTGGGCTGCGCGGGCTGGGCGGTATCACGCCCGTTGCGGACGGTCTGATCCGTCCGATGCTGTCCGTAACACGGGCAGATGTGCTGGCGTTTTTGCACGAGCAGCATCTGACCTTTGCGGAGGACGGCTCCAACCGAAGCGATGCGTTTATGCGAAACCGCCTGCGGCATCATGTCATGCCGCTTCTGAAGGAAGAAAATCCGCGGCTGGCGGAAAGCCTGTCGGCGATGGCTGTCGCCCTTCGGGAGGATGAGGCGGCGCTGCAATGGCTGGCAGGGGACACACTGCCGCCGATCGATACACTGCGGCAAATGCCGCCCGCCGTGCGCAGCCGTGTGCTGGGTAATTTTCTGAAGGCGAACGGCGTGCGCGAACCGGAGCGGCGGCATATCGCGCTGGCCGAGCGGCTCGTGTTTTCCGATGATCCGTCGGCGCGTGCCGATTTGCCCGGCGGCATAACGATTTGCCGCCGCTACGATACGCTTTGTGTCGGGCAGGCGGAGCAGACGCTTGCCCCGCAGGTGCTCGCATGCCCCGGGGAGACGTATCTGCCGCAGCTTGGGCTGCGCGTGCGCTGCCGCCCCGCGCAGCATATCGTGCACACGCAGAATGTTTTCACGGTGCACACAGACGGCCTCGTCCGTATCCGCAGCAGGGAGACGGGCGACAAGATGCGGCTTTCGGGCGGGACAAAAAGTCTGAAAAAAATATTCATCGACCGCAAGATCCCCGCGCAGCACAGAGGGCTGATCCCCGTGCTGTGCGACGAAGCGGGGATCCTGGGCGTTTACGGCATCGGGGAAAACCTGGAGCGGACGGCGCAAACACAGCCTGCGTGGCAGATCGAGTTCGTGCGGGAGCCGCAGCCGTGATTTTTCGCGAATATCTCCGAAACCACACCGCCTTCGGGCGGCGCAGTATAAAATACAAACAGGAGACGGTCAGTATGGAACAGGATATGCAGGAGATCCTCATTACGCAGCAGCAGCTGCAAGAGCGGGTGCGGGAGCTGGCCGAACAGCTCGAGCGCGACTATGCCGATAAAAACCCCGTGTTTATCGGCGTGCTCAAGGGCGTCGTGATGTTTTATGCGGATATCGTGCGCGCTTTTAACGCGTCGTGTCAGCTGGATTTCATGTGGATATCGTCCTATGTCGGCACGCAGTCCGGGGGCAATATGGTGGTTCGCCGTGATGTAACGACGCAGCTGGAAGGTCGCCATGTGGTCATTCTGGAGGATATTTTCGACACGGGAAGCTCGCTGGACTTCGTGTATCGGCATCTGCTGGCGAAAAAGCCCGCTTCGCTGCGGGTATGCACGCTGCTGGATAAGCCCACGCGCCGCCGCCCGGAGATCACATTGCAGCCGGATTATACCGGCTTCGTCATTCCCAATGCCTTTGTCGTCGGCTACGGGCTGGATTACAATGAAAAATACAGGAATTTGCCGTATATCGGCATACTGAAGCCTGAAATATACGAATAACAAGGAGAATCCAAGTCTTGAAAAAACGCAAATTGATCAGTATCATCCTCTACATTGCGATTTTGGCGTTGATCTTTTCGTGGCTGCTCAATGCTTTCGGCATCGGCACCTCGGATATCCCGTATTCGCAGGTCGTAGAGCAGCTGGAGAGCGGGAACGTCCGCGCCTTTTACATTCGCGACGGTGAAATCTATTTGCAGCTGCGCAGCGCCGTGAACGGAAAGACCCAGCTGACGGCCGCCATGGCGGACACCGAGGCATTCCGACGCGAAATGTGGGATACCATCTGCGCACAGAGCGAGGCAGGTACGCTGGAAGAATATGATTTTTATGCCGAAACGAACTACACGCCGTATTCCTGGATCTTGCCGCTGCTGCTGGTGGGGCTGGTGCTCGTGGTCGTGTATGTGCTGCTGATGAGCCGCGTCACGGGTGGAAATCCGGGCAATAATTTCGGCAGGGCGCGCACCGTTCTGGGCGTGCCGGACAATAAAAAGGTGACCTTCGATGATGCCGCGGGCGCAGACGAGGAAAAAGAGGAGCTGCGCGAGGTCGTGGATTTCCTGCGCGACCCGGAAAAGTATACCGCCATCGGGGCGCGGATCCCGCGCGGCATTTTGCTGGTCGGCCCTCCCGGCACGGGCAAGACCCTGCTTGCGCGCGCAACGGCGGGCGAAGCGGGCGTGCAGTTCCTGTCGATCTCCGGTTCGGATTTCGTGGAAATGTTCGTCGGTGTCGGTGCCAGCCGCGTGCGCGACCTGTTCGAACAGGCCAAGAAGATCGCGCCTGCGATCGTCTTCATCGACGAGATCGACGCGGTCGGACGCAAGCGCGGCAGCGGTCTGGGCGGCGGCCACGATGAAAAAGAGCAGACCCTGAACCAGCTGCTGGTGGAAATGGACGGCTTCGGCAGCACGGAGGGCGTGATCGTCCTGGCGGCGACCAATCGCCCCGATATTCTGGATCCCGCGCTGCTGCGTCCCGGCCGATTTGACAGGCAGATCCATGTCGGACGCCCCGATGTCAAGGGGCGCGAGGAAATTTTGAAAGTCCACGCGAAAAACAAGCGACTGGATGACTCGGTCGATTTAAAGACCATTGCACGGGCAACAGCCGGGTTTACCGGTGCGGATCTGAGCAATCTGCTGAACGAAGCGGCCATTCTGGCGGCGCGCGAATGCCGCACGGTCATGTCCATGCAGAACGTGAACGAAGCGCTGATGAAGATCACCGCAGGCCCCGCCAAAAAGAGCCGCGTGCAGACCCGAAAAGACCTGAAAGAAACGGCGATCCACGAGGCGGGACATGCCGTTGCCATGTATTACCTGCCGACGCACGATCCCGTGCGGCACATCAGCATCATCCCGCGCGGGCAGAGCCTCGGCTCGACGTGGTACCTGCCTGCGGAGGACTCGTCCAACCTGACGCGCAATCAGATGTACGAGCAGATCGTCGGTCTGCTGGGCGGACGCGTGGCGGAGGCGCTGTTCCTGGGGGATATTTCCGTCGGTGCGTCCAACGATATCGACCGCGCGACCTCCCTTGCGCGTGACATGGTGGCGCGCTACGGTATGTGCGAAAAGCTGGGCACGGTGTCGTATCTGGACGATACGGAGGTCTTCATCGGACGCGACTATCAGACGACGAAGCGCTATTCCGAAAATGTTGCCGCGATCATTGACGACGAGGTCAAGCACCTGATCGACAGGGCGTATACGCAGTGTAAGGGCATCCTGTCCGAGCACAGCGGACAGGTGCAGGCAGTCGTGGAGTATCTGCTGGCACATGAGTCCATGACGGGCGCACAATTCGCGGCCTGCATGGAGGGGAAAACGCCCGACGAAGCGTCGGAGACAGCACTGCTGGACGGATTTGACAATTGAGAAGATCGCCACGGGGGTTCCGTGGCGGTTTTTTTCATCGGGTGGAGCACCCTCGCCCCATTTGTGTATAACTGCGCTTTGGCGCGGGAGCGCTCAGGCTCCCTTGTGTAAAGGGAGCTGTCACGCGATCAGCGTGACTGAGGGATTGTCT
>CAZIGE010000050.1:0-13473 GCA_964538475.1 uncultured Oscillospiraceae bacterium
GAATGCTCCGTCGCCGTGCCGTTTCGTCCATGGCGGTGCGCATGGAGGGAGTGATGCTGTCTGCGTACAGGATAACTTTTCCCTCCGCGTTGCGCGCGGCGCGGCCGATGGTCTGGATCAGACTCGTCTCGCTGCGCAGAAAGCCTTCCTTGTCCGCGTCCAGAATGGCGACCAGACTGACCTCGGGCAGATCCAGACCTTCACGCAGGAGGTTGATGCCAACCAGCACGTCAAATTTTGCCATGCGCAGATCGCGGATGATCTCCATACGCTCCATCGCGCCGATGTCCGCGTGCATATAGCGCACGCGAATCCCCGCCTTCATCAGGTAAGATGTCAGATCTTCCGCCATTTTCTTCGTCAGAGTCGTTACGAGCACGCGCTCGCTTTTTGCGGCACGTGCATTGATCTGCCCGATCAGGTCATCGATCTGCCCGTCTATGGGGTGCACCTCCACGATCGGATCAAGCAGCCCCGTCGGACGAATGACCTGCTCCACGATCTGCCCCGAACGGGTCGCCTCGTATTCGCCCGGCGTTGCGGAAACATAGATCACCTGATTGATCTTGCTGTCGAATTCGGAGAAATTCAACGGGCGGTTGTCGTAAGCCGACGGAAGTCGGAAGCCGTAGTTCACCAGCGCCTCCTTGCGGCTTCGATCGCCTGCGTACATGGCGCGGGTCTGCGGGAGCGTGACGTGGCTTTCGTCGATGAACAGCAGAAAGTCTTTCGGGAAATAATCCAGCAGTGTTGTCGGCGGTGTGCCGGGCGCACGTCCCTGAATGACGCGGGAGTAGTTTTCTATCCCGTTGCAAAACCCGATCTCGGTCAGCATTTCCAGATCGTAGGCCGTGCGCTGCGCGATGCGCTGCGCCTCCAGAAGCTTGTCCTGTGCGCGGAACAGCTCGACCTGCTCGTCGCACTCGCGGCGGATCTCCCGCATGGCGCGCTCCAGCTTTTCCCGCGAGGCCACATAATGACTGGCAGGATAGATCGCCACATGATCCAGATACCGTTCGGCGATGCCGGAGACAGCATTGATCTCGGAGATCCGATCCACTTCGTCGCCGAAAAATTCCACGCGGATGGCCTTACCCGCCCAATAGGCGGGATAGATCTCCAGCGTATCGCCGCGCAGGCGGAATTTATTGCGGGAAAAGTCCAGATCGTTGCGCTCGTAGCGGATCTCGGTCAGTTTTTTCAAAACCTCATCCAGCGGGTGCGTCTGCCCGACGCGCAGCGAAATGACCATGGAGCGGTAATCGATCGGGTCGCCCAGCCCGTACAGGCAGCTGACCGAGGATACCACGATCACATCCCGCCGCTCAAACAGTGCCGCGGTGGCGCTGTGGCGCAGGCGGTCGATCTCCTCGTTCACGGATGCATCCTTTTCGATGTAGGTGTCCGTGTGGGCAATGTAGGCCTCCGGCTGGTAATAGTCGTAATAGGAAATGAAATACTCCACCGCATTGTCCGGGAAAAACTCCCGAAACTCCGAACACAGCTGCGCGGCCAGCGTTTTATTATGCGCCAGCACCAGTGTGGGGCGGTTCAGCTTTTCAATGACCGATGCCATGGTAAAGGTCTTTCCCGAACCGGTCACGCCGAGAAGCGTCTGCTCCCGAAGGCCCAGATTTACCCCGTCGATCAGCTTTCTGATCGCCTGCGGCTGATCGCCGGAGGGTGTATAGGAAGCATGCAGCCGAAATTTATCCATTGCAATAATCCTCCGCGCTGTACATGCCCGATTGCCCGAGTGTCACAAAATCGTCGTCCGCCACAATAATATGGTCTACCAGGATGATCTCCACAGCCGCCAGCGCCGCCGCCGTGCGCTGGGTCGACAGCACATCCTCCGCCGAGGGAACGGCCAGCCCGCTCGGATGATTATGCGCCAGAACGACGGAGGTGGCCTTGCACATCAGCGCCGTTTCCACGATGCGTCGGATGGAAATGTTTGCGCTGTTGACGCTCCCTTCGCCCAGTTCCTTGCAGGCGAGCACCTTGCACTTGGCATCCAGGCAGAGCAGGTATACCGTTTCGTTGGTGCGTCCGTGAAAGAACGGGCGCAGATAGTGCCCGCAGTCCGTTACAGAGGACAATACGCGGACATTTTCCGTGCGGCGCACCTGATAATAGCGCGCCGTGGCGGTAAGCAGCGAAAGAAAGGTCGCGGCATTTTCTCCGACACCTTCCACGCGGCACAATTCGTCGAACGAGGCATCCAGCACCCGATCCAGACTGCCGAAATAATCAAGGAGCCGATGTGCAAGGGGATTGGTGTCCACGCGGGGGATGGCGTAAAACAGCAGCAGCTCCAAAACCTGAATATCGGTGAAGCCGTCCAGCCCATTTTCCAAAAACTGCTTCTTCAAGCGCTGACGATGACCGCTGTGCATAGAGTTTTTTCACCTCACTGATGGATTTCACTTGCTTTTTTTCTGTTTTTTTGTAGAATAAAGGAAAGACGAAAAATGTCGAAAGAATTTGGAGATACTTTCCGAAAATCTGCGCATGGTAACAGACAGCGGCAGAGGCGCTGCCGCGCCGTATGCAGACATTTCGGATATCACCCGCGTTGCAGGGAGGTGCAGCATGGAAGAAGATATGAATATTCTGGAGCTTTTGCTCCGCCCTGCGTTTCGTGTCCGAAACGGATGCATCACGCAGGTCAATCGGGAGGCAGGCCGATATCTGATCTGCCCGGGAACACCGATCACGGATCTGATCGACTCCGGTGCAGAGGAATATCACGGCTTTACCGAAGGACGGCTTTGCCTGACGCTGCTGATCGGGGGGCAGCGTACCATGGCCTCTGTGATCGCACACGAGAGCGGACACATTTTTATTTTGGAGCAGGAGGCGATCGATGCCCACCTGCAATGCCTTGCGTTGGCTGCGCAGACATTGCGTGACCCGCTGAGCGGTATGCTGTCGGCGGCTGATCGCCTGTTCCCGACCGTTGCGAGCGAAAACGCACAGCTTTGTGCCGCACAAATGAACCGCCGCATGTTCCAGCTTCTGCGCATCGTCAGCAACATGTCCGATGCGGAGCGGTTTTCCTGTCGGCGGGAGGTGCCTGCGGAGCATGTGGATATCGGCGCGCTGTTTACCGAGATATTCCAGTGCGCTGCGGCGCTGACGGAGAAAAGCGGCCACATTCTGCAGTTCACGCCGTTGCAGGAGCGCGTTTATACGCTCGCCGATCGGGAGCAGGTGGAGCGCGCCGTGTATAATCTACTGTCAAACGCCATTAAATTCTCGCCGCCGGGCAGCGTGATCCGCGGAAAGCTTTCGCGGCGGGATAAGCAGCTGCGCTTTACGCTGGAGGATCCCGGCTGCGGCATCGATACCGATGTGCAGAGCAGCGTATTTTCGCGCTATCGGCGCATGCCCACGCTGGAAGATCCGACGCACGGCCTCGGCCTCGGCCTCATGATGGTGCAGCTTGCCGCATCCACGCATGGCGGCACGGTGCTGATCGACCGCCCGCACAGCAAAGGGACGCGGGTCACGCTTACCATGGCCATTCGCCAGAGCAAAGCCGCGATCCTGCGCACGCCGGTGCTGCACATGGATTACGCCGGGGGGCGCAATCATGCGCTCATTGAGCTGTCCGATGTGCTGGATCTGTCGCTGTATACCCCCGAGAATATCAATTGACCCCTGCCCGATCCGCGTTTGGCGGATCGGGCAAAATTTTGTCGTTGATTTTATGCGGGATCGAGCAGATATCGCCGCAGATACTGCCCCGTATAGCTTTTGGGGACCTGCGCGACCTGTTCGGGCGTTCCTGTGGCGACCACATAACCGCCGCCGTCGCCGCCCTCGGGGCCGAGATCGATGATGTGATCGGCTGTTTTGATCACATCCAGATTATGCTCGATCACGAGCACCGTGTTGCCTGCGTCCACAAGCTGTTGCAGCACGTCGATCAGCTTTTGCACGTCTGCGGTGTGCAGCCCGGTAGTCGGCTCGTCCAGAATATAGATCGTTTGCCCGGTGGAAGCTCTGGCCAGCTCCGTTGCCAGCTTCACGCGCTGCGCCTCTCCGCCGGACAGCGTCGTGCTGGACTGCCCGAGTTTCACATACCCCAGCCCCACCTGCACCATGGTCTGGATCTTGCGATGGATCTTCGGCAGATTTTCAAAGAAGGGAAGCGCCTCCTCGGCAGTCATATCCAGCACCTGCGCGATGTTTTTGCCCTTGTACTGCACTTCCAGCGTTTCGCGATTGTAGCGCGCGCCGTGGCATACCTCGCACGGCACATAGACATCCGCCAGAAAATGCATCTCGATCTTGACCAGACCGTCGCCGGAGCAAGCCTCGCATCGCCCGCCCTTGACATTGAAACTGAATCGGCCGGGGCCGTAGCCGCGCATTTTTGCATCGGCGGTGGAAGCGAAAAGATCGCGAATGTCATTGAATAGCCCCGTGTATGTCGCGGGATTGGAACGCGGCGTGCGGCCGATGGGGCTCTGGTCGATGTCGATGACCTTGTCCAGATGCTCGGTCCCCTCCACGCAGCGGCAGGCACCGGGGCGCACACGGGCATGATTGAGCTTACCGAGCAGCGTTTTGTTCAGCACTTCGTTTACAAGGCTGGATTTTCCCGAGCCGGAGACACCGGTCACGCAGGTGAACGTACCGAGCGGGACAGAAATATCGATATTTTTCAAATTGTTTTCCGATGCGCCGCGAACGGTCAGAAATTGGCCGTTCCCGCTGCGGCGGTTCGACGGAAGCGGCACGGTTTTTGCCCCGGAGAGATATTGCCCCGTCACGGACTGCGGACAGGCCATGATCTGCTCGGGCGTTCCCGCGGCTACGATCTGCCCGCCGCGGCTGCCTGCCCCGGGGCCGACGTCCACGATATAATCCGCTGCGCGCATGGTGTCTTCGTCGTGCTCTACCACGATCAGCGTATTTCCCAAATCGCGCAGATGCTTCAGCGTGTCAAGCAGTTTGTCGTTGTCCCGCTGGTGCAGGCCGATGGACGGCTCGTCCAGGATGTACAGCACACCCATCAGGGATGAGCCGATCTGCGTTGCAAGGCGGATGCGCTGGCTCTCCCCGCCGGAGAGCGTGCCGGAGGCGCGGGACAACGTCAGGTAAGAAAGTCCGACATCCGACAGAAATTGCAGGCGGGAACGGATCTCCCGCACGATCTGCTCGGCCACGATGGCCATGTTGCCCGTAAGATGCAGCGCTTGCAGAAATTCCAGCGCCTGCCCGATGCTCATACGGCAGAAGTCCATGATGCCGATCCCGCCCACGGTAACGGCGCGGGCGATCTCCGACAGGCGTTCTCCGTGGCAGACAGGGCAGGGCGCGGTCGCCATGCACTCTTCCAGTTCTTTGCGCGCAGCGTCGGATTGTGTTTCGCGATAGCGGCGGGAAATGTTGTTCAAAATGCCTTCAAAGGGCTGCTCCAGCACGCCCATGCCGTTTCCGCGATTATAGGTCATACGAAGCTTTTCGCCCTTTGTGCCGTTGAGAATGATATCCATTGCCTCAGGCGAAAGCTCCCTGACGGGCACCGTCAGCGAAAAATGATATTTTTGCGCCATTGCCTCGAAGTACATACGAAATACGGAATCCGTGCGCGCGCTCTGCCAGCCCGGTGCCTGGATCGCGCCCTCGAAGATGGACTTACTTTTGTCCGGGATGACCAGATCTTCGTCTGCGATCAGACGAAAACCGAGCCCCGTGCAGGCGGAGCATGCGCCGGACGGATTGTTGAACGAGAACATCCGCGGTTCCAGCTCCGTCAGACTGATGCCGCAGTCTTCACAGGCATAATTCTGTGAAAAGCCAAGTTCCCGCCCGCTGTCGGGCAGTTCGATCGTGACCAGACCGCCCGAGTGGGCGCAGGCTGTCTCGACAGAGTCGGTCAGGCGGCGGCGCAGCCCTTCCTTCAAGACCAGACGGTCGACCACCAGATCGATGCTGTGCTTTTTATTTTTCTCAAGGGCGATGGTTTCCGTCAGGTCATATAAAATACCGTCCACGCGGACGCGGGAAAAGCCCTGCTTGCGCGCATCCTCGAAAACCTTCTGATGTTCGCCCTTTTTGCCGCGGATCACGGGCGACAGCACGATAAAGCGCGTTCCGCAGCCCAGCGCCTCCACCCGATCGACGATCTGATCGACGGTCTGGCGTGTGATCTCCCGCCCGCACTTGGGACAGTGCGGGATGCCGACTCTCGCCCACAGCAGGCGCAGATAATCATAGATTTCCGTGACCGTGCCGACAGTGGAGCGCGGATTTTTGGAGGTCGTTTTCTGGTCGATGGAAATGGCGGGAGAGAGGCCGTCGATGCTGTCTACATCGGGCTTATCCATCTGCCCCAGGAACTGGCGGGCGTAGCTGGAAAGGCTTTCCACATAGCGCCGCTGCCCTTCGGCATAAATGGTGTCGAAAGCCAGGCTGCTTTTGCCGGAACCGCTCAGGCCGGTGAACACCACCAGTTTGTCGCGTGGGATCGTCAGCTCCACATTTTTCAGGTTATTTTCCCGGGCACCCCGGATACGAATTTCGTTGCTCATAAGCATTCCCTCTAAAGAAATTTGCACAATACAGTATAGCACAGATCGCGCCGTTTCACAAGAGAAAATTCAAACAAAAATTCGCCATCTCAGATCCTCGCAGACAGGAACGCGCGTAAAAAAGAAAGCAGGCGCGATGTGCTGCGAAGCTTTCCCCCGCACAAGCACAACGACCTGTTTTCTGTTTTGATATTATTTCAGCAAGTTCTCGTAAGTAAATTTGGCCGCCACGCCCCGCATCAGCAGCACGTCCGCGATCACTAAGACGATACCCAATGCCAGCAGCAGCCATGCATTGATCAGCAGGATGCCGCCAAACTGCCCGATGATGAGAGCAAGGATGGGGAATACCAGAAATACCGCTTTCTGCTGGGATTCCTCAATGCTCTGCGCTTTGGCAGAGCCCCGAACGGTGATAGAAATACCGGCCAGAGAGATCGCCGGTGCGATCAGCAGCATAACAACGAGCCAGCTTGCATCCGGCAGGATGCCGCTGCCCGTCAACAGGATCACTTCCGCTTCCACCACCAGCAGCATGAGCACAAAGGAAATGCAGGAGACGGCCATACCGATGAACGAGCCTGCCATGATCTTGGCCTGAAACAGTTGTTTTAGAGAAAGCGGCGAATAAAGCAGCGTTTCCAGCGTGTGCTTTTCCTTTTCACCTACAAAGGAGCTTGCCGCCATGACCGACGATGCCATAATGGGGATCATCAGGAAGAATATGGGCATGATCTTATTCAGCAGAAGTCCCAAAACCAGCTGCTGCTCGTTTCCTTCGGCAGCACCGGGCAGCATATCCAGCAGTACCTGAAAATCGGAAATCGTCTCCGGGGACACCACAGCTCCAATGACAAAAATGGAAGGCAGTACGATGGTCAACACGAGAGGTACGACAAGCATGGCCGTCAGCACCCTTTTGCTGGCAGTGATGCTGCAAATGTCCTTTTTTATAAGTGCAAGCTGCTTTGCATTCATACGCCATCGCCATCCTTTCCGTGATTTTGCCGAATCAATGCGAAGTAGATATCCTCCAGTGTCGGCTGCTGCATCGCGACCGCGTAAACATTGCCGCCAGCATCCACGATGTGCTTCACAACAAGGGGAATTTCCGCTTCTTCGTTTATGGGAATATCATAAATGTCCGCAGCAACCGGTTTGCATTCCATATCCTGCGGCACACAGCTTGCCTTCACCCGAACCGCCGACTTGCCCGAAACCATAGCACGCAGTTCGCCCGGCGTTCCCGTGGCAAACAGGTTCCCCCTGTCCATCAGTCCGTAGCTTGTGCAGATCTCTTCGGCATAACGAAGCTGATGGGTGCAGAGGAACACCGTTGTGCCCTCTGCGGCAAGCTCGGTAATAAGCGTATTCACATTCCGGGCGCTTTCCGGGTCAAGTCCCGAGGTCGGTTCGTCCAGAAACAGGATTTCGGGATCGTGCAGCAGAGCTCTGGCAAGAGAGAGCCGCTGACGCATACCGGTGGAATACGTGGACAGCTTTCGATTTTGTGCATCCGACAGATCCAGTCGCCGCAGCAAGTCGGTTGCCCTCTTTGCACAGTCAGATCGATTCACACCGAACAGAGTACCGTAAAACATGAGATTTTCCATGCCCGTCAGGTGGTCATACATCCGGGCGTGTTCGGTGACAACACCGACTTTCTCGTGCAATGCCTCCGAATTGAGCGCCGGGTCAAGGCCAAGCACCTGACTCTTGCCGCCTGTTGGAGTCAGTATACCGCACAGCAGTTTGACAGTGGTGGTCTTTCCTGCACCATTGGGGCCGAGAAAGCCGAAAATCTCGCCCCGATTCAGAGAAAAGCTGATGTTATCCACCGCCTTTGTGCCACTTGGGTATATTTTAGACAGGTTTTCTGCTGTTAATATAATGGACATAGCTGCTCCTTTCGCATCATTTATGTTTTCTTCCGCGGTTTCGGCAACTTCGGTTCCGTGGCGGCAACAGGCATCCGATCGCACCATGTTTAGATACCATTCGTAAAAAAACGCATCGTAAAACAGCCTCAGCCTAATTGTTTAGCATACAGTCTGTCTGTTCCATTGCCGTAATTTACAATGCCTTTCAGATAACGATCTGAAAATTTTTCATAAGTTGCTCCCTCAGCCAAGCCCGAAATGCCGCTCGACTTTTCGCACGGTGTCCTCCACGGTGCTTTCCGCCGTCCGTTCGACCCAAAAATAGGTGCTGTTTTTGATCGCATGGTAGCGTTCTTCGTTCAGCCTTTTCAGCGTCTCGTTGCATCTGGCCTTTGCCTGCTCGGGGTCCGACGCGCTTTGGATAAAGCTGTTAAAATCCTGATGATCAGGCCGGTCGCAATAATCCGCAATGAGGTGCGACGGTTCTTTGATCAAAAATGCGACCCTCGACGCGTCGGTAAAATGCCCGGCCTCTTCCAAAGTCAAATGGCAATCGCACAAAACGATTTGATCCTGCGACAGGCGAATCAGATCCAGCAGCACAAAATCCAGCTGTTCTCTCGTGTTTTCGATCAACCAGGCTTTGTATTCTTCTACGCTGCGCCCGAAAAAGGCATCCGCATCTTGAAAGACCCTGGTCATGGCAGGTTGGAAAGCGGCGGTCGCCAGTTTTCGATGATTGTCAAATTGCTCGTCGATATCATACACCGCAAGTTTGTGCCGCCTTGCCAGCTCCCGTGAGATCGTGGTTTTTCCGCCGCAAGGGGTTCCCGTTATAAAATATACGTTTTTCAGGTATTCTTTCAGGATATTATCTTGAATAAGCATTATAAAAACTCCATTTCCGCTTCAAAATGTTTTCGGATCGAGTGGCGGATAACGGTTCCCCTCGTTTTGTCGGTGAAAACCGATCATATTCCCTGTTCGTTCAATTTCTCGATCTGCTTATCCGCGCGAAAAATCAGGCACACGGCAATTCCCGAAAGCCACAATACTGCGAACAAAAAGGCCGCTCCGCTCCCCTTTCCGCTGCCAAAAAGCCTCACAAGGACACTTTCGCCCCCCTGCGCGGCCATGATCGGCTCAAACACGCGATCGACGAGCAGTCCGCCCAAAAAATATCCCACGGGAATCGTAAAAAACTGGAACGCGTTGCGCGCGGCGTAAATGCGCCCCTGCATCGACGCGGGGATCATCGAGCGGTTGATCGAGTCGAGGTTTGCGTCCATCCACGGAATCGCAATCCACCCGAGAAAGGCTCCCACGCACCATGCCCACACGCTCTTGCCGAACGCAAGGAAAAAGTTTTCCGTGCACATGCTCAGCATCAGGCAAAAGCGGATCGCCTTGATGCGGCTTTTCGGCTTTTTCAGCGCAGAGGCGGCAAGGCTGCCGACGAGCGTCGTGATACCGATGACGGAATTGACTGTTCCCATCACGGTGTCCGAGGCTTTTGAGAGCATCATCGCGGGAAACGCGGCGTTATACATGGACGCGACCAGATTGATCGCCGCCAAAAACAGCATCAGGTGAAAGATCGCGGGATTTTGCCGCAACCAACGCAAGCCCTGCGCCGCGCTTTTGAGGACGGTTTCTTCTCGTTGTTCCGTTTCGATCTTCGGAATCGGGATAAAAACAAGCAGTACGGTAAACGCGATCGCAAAGCTGACCAAATCGACGGCAATGACCGCGTCAAGTCCCCACAGTCCCATGACGGCGGTCGCGACGATCGGCGTCAAAATGGAGTTGAGCGAGGTGGACAGATAGCGCAGGCCGCCGACCTTTTGATAGAATTTCGGCGGCAAAAGCGCCGTCGTCGCCACTTCGCAGGCCGGCTGCTGCACCGTGTTCATCAGTCCCGACACGGCGTTGACGATGTATAAATGCCACAGGCGCAGAGCGCCGCTTTTGAGCAGAAACAGCACCGCAAGCGTGCTCAGTGCGGCGAAGCCGTCGCACAAAAGCATGGTCTTTTTCTTGTTCCAACGGTCGCTCAACGCGCCGGCGAAAATGCTGCAAATAACATATGGCGCATAAGAGCAGACCATCAGCAGCGCCGTACGCAAGGCGCTCCCCTCCTGCGTATACGACCAGATCACAAGCGCATAGCCGGTCATGGCGCTGCCAAGACCCGAGATCATTTGCGTGAACCACAGCAAAAGATATGTGCGCATTTGACGGATATCGGATAAAAATCGTTTCATATTGGCTTTACTCCTTCATTTTTATAAAAATATGGGAAAGCAAAGCCGAAGGCGATCGTTACTCCACGCTGCCCGCCTTATTCGGCCTTGCATGGAGCACAAACAATGCAGAGTATCATCTGTTCTTTTCCTCCTGTTTTTATGTATTTTGTTTCAACGCGGGGCGAAGCTGCTTGAAGCGCGCCTTCACATCGGTATCGATGCGATACGAATCGCAGATCTTTTGAATTGCCTTGCCGTTGACGGCGTAGTTCAGGCCGTTGTGCGCCATCCACGCAAGCACCGTGTTCGGCTCGAACACGGCAAGCTCCGCGATCAGCCATGCCTGCGCCATTTGAACGGTGTAGTGTTCGTCGTTGTGTAGCAGCGAAAAAAGCTCGCGCGCGTGGCCGCGGCAGAGCTTCGAGATGAACAGCACATAGCCCCATCGGCGCACGAACGGATCATCGCGGCGCGTATAATCGCGCGCATAGCGCATGGCGGTATCAAAATCCAACTGCGCGACATAGTGAATGAGCTGATCGGTGTGCCACCAGTCGGAAAAGAGCAGATTATCGTCGATAAAGGCCATGCGCGCGTTCACGTCTTGGATTTGGTTGAGCGAAACATAGTAATAAATTCTGTGCAGCTGCTGTTGCTCCAAAATGTACGGCCGCAGAGCGGACACGTCGGCCTTTTCTTTGCCGTAGCGACGAATAAGGCGGTCGACATCCGCAGTCTTGGCGTTGCGCGGCAAAGCATTTAGGTCATTTTGTACCTGTTCGGCAGTCAGTTTCATTCGCGTTTCCCCTCGTTAAAATCGCGTAGACAAAGGTATCTTTCCAGATGGGGTTTCCCACTCGTCGCAGAGGTATTCGTGCAGGTCTTGCAGATCATCCTCGCAAAATCTGCGCAAGATCAATCGTTCGGTGTTCATATTGTCCTCCTGTCAAAGATAGCGGGCGATAAACTCCTCGGGCGACGGAATCTGCGCCGCTTTCCAATAGGATTTGCCATCTGCCGTCCGATCAAGCAGATGCTTGTTGTAAAGCTCCCGGCGCAATGTGGCGGGGTCGTAGAAGGTCGTCCATGCATCCAGCAGATCATTCATCTCAGGCTCGGTATACACGCGCTCCGATTCGATTTTTTGCGCCAGATACCACAGCGCTACCAGCTTTTTCTTGTTTTTTGCAGGCAATGCGGTCAAACGCCCCTGCCCATCTAAAAACGGTGCGATCATGCTCAAATCGGTATCCATTGTATCCCCCCTAAATGAAGTTCTCCATGTTTTTCAGCAGTGTTGTCGCAAGATGTGCCTGCTGCAAATAAATCTCACGGTTATGTGCATCAGACGCATAATACTGCCCGTAGTAATCGCAGACAGCAATTTGATAAAAGTACAGCTTGTACAGGTTTTGAATGTCGTAGTCATTCAGCGTTCCATAGCGGCAATAGGCATCCAGATAGCGGTGAAGCAACTGCTTGTCAATTATGCCATTGGCACAGCACGGTGCGCCGTAGACAAAAGAGCGCATGATCTCCCAGATAACAGGATGGATACAGGCTGTTGTCCAGTCGATCACTGAAGTCAGATGCCCATTTTCACAGAGAAACTGACTGATGAAATAATCTCCGTGGGTGTTGCGGAGTGTCAGCTTTTCCAAGTCAAACTGCCAATCAGGAAAGTTCTTGATGAAATCCACTCTCCATTGCAAGTCTCTGATCTCCTGCTGTACTCCATGCTCCATTGCGATCTCCAATGAGTGCTCGTAGGAATGCAACGCCTGTTCCGGCGTCATATATGTGAAAAAATCCGCTCCAATTCCTGTTGGTAGGGGTGGATACTCCCGCAGCACGCTATGAATTTTCCCAAGCATCTGTGCCGATTCCATCAGCAAATCATCCGTGGCGGTATTCCACGCCGGTGTGATTCCGGGAAGAAGTCTTTGCAGAGTAAAGCACGCACCATCATCTGTGTTTGAGACAAAATTTCCTTCCGCATTTTTCAAAAAATCACAGGCCGGAACGCCATTTTTCCGTAAAAAAGCGCACAGTTGCGGTTCTAACTCCGGGTGGTTGATCTCGCTGGTTGCCGGGAACTTTAGTACAAACTTTCCTTCCCGACAATTCAGAAACCATGTATCGGAGCCTGCACCGACTTTGGATTTCTCACAACCTATCAAATGCAGTCCATATTGTTTGAATAGAAGCGGCTCCATCACAGCATGAGCCTCCTTGCAAATGCCCTGGCACCGGCAATGGCCTCATCCGTCTGGAAGGAAGCAAGATTGTCCTCATCCTGTACGGAGTACAGCCCCACATACTCCAGCCCCGAGTGCTTGCACAGCCGCTGAACGCCCATTTCAAAGGGGTCGGTAGCGTACGCGCCCTCATAGCCGTGGGTGGCAAGGATGGCGACCTTTTTCCCTGCCCACAGAGAGCCTTCCGCACTGCCGTAGAACTTATTAAAGCCGTAGTGCCGATCCAACACATTCTTCATGGGTGCGGCGCAGTACCATGCGTAAATCGGCGTAGCCAGCACGATCAAATCTGCCCATAAGATATCTTCCACCGGCATTTCATCCTTCTGGACGCAGCCGTATTCGCCGCTGACCTCCTGACAGGCATAGCAGCCCTTGCAGGGGTGAATATCCCTGTCTGCCAGGGTCACATAGCGTACTTCGGCACCCAGTTCTTTTAATTCTTCCATAAAGGGCTTGCACAGCTCGGCGGTATTGCCGTGAAGCCTGGGACTGCCCATTAAAACCAAAACATTCATTTTTCCTCTCTCCCTGAATATAC
>CAZIGE010000051.1:0-13421 GCA_964538475.1 uncultured Oscillospiraceae bacterium
GTGTTCCAGAACCCGGATAACCAGATCGTCGCCAACGTGGTGGAGGAAGATGTCGCGTTCGGCCCGGAAAACCTGGGCATTGCGGCACCCGAGATCCGTCATCGTGTCGACCGCGCCTTGAAGCAGGTCGGGATGTACGAATACCGCGAGCACGCGCCGCATCTGCTCTCCGGCGGACAGAAGCAGCGCGTGGCGATCGCAGGCGTGATCGCCATGGAGCCGAAGTGCATCGTTCTGGATGAGCCGACGGCCATGCTTGACCCGCGCGGCCGTCGGGAGGTCATGGACACTGTTCTGGCGCTCAACCGCGAAAAGGGGATCACCGTCGTGCTGATCACACATCACATGGATGAGGCTGCGCGGGCGCAGCGCGTCATTGTGCTGCACGGCGGGCAGATCGCGGCAGACGGTACGCCGCAGGAGGTCTTTTCCCAAGTGGAGCTGCTGCACGGCATCGGTCTGGCCGCGCCGGAAACGGTCGAACTGTGCTACGCGCTGAACCAAAACGGCTTTTCCGTGCCGTTGGATACACCGGATATCGAAAAATGTGCGCAGACACTCTATCATGCCGTAACGGACGGGGTCTGACGCTTCGGGAGGAATTGTAAGTGACGCCTATTTTGCAGGTCGAAAACCTGTCGCATATATACAGCGCAGGTACGCCGTTTGAGCATATCGCGCTGAATTCGGTCGATTTTTCGGTCGAAAGGGGAGAATTCATCGGCGTGATCGGGCATACGGGATCCGGGAAATCAACGCTGATGCAGCATCTGAACGGCCTGCTCAAGCCGATAGCGGGTCGCGTCCTGCTCGACGGGCAGGATATCCATGCAGATAAAAGACTGACAAGACAGGCACGCTTTCGCGTGGGACTGGTGTTTCAGTATCCCGAATATCAGCTGTTTGAAGATACGGTATACAAGGATATCTCGTTCGGGCCGAAAAACATGGGGCTGTCCGGCGGAGAGATCGACCGCCGCGTCCGCGAGGCGGCGGCTTTTGTCGGCTTGAGCGAACAGCAGCTACAGGCTTCTCCGTTCGACCTTTCGGGCGGACAGAAGCGGCGCGTTGCCATCGCGGGCGTGATCGCCATGGAGCCGGAGGTACTGATCCTGGATGAACCGACGGCCGGACTCGACCCTGCCGGGCGGGAGGAGATCCTTGCCAATATTGAAAGCTATCGCAGGGCAAAAAATGCGACCGTCATGATGGTCAGCCATTCCATGAACGATGTCGCGCGCCTGACGGATCGCCTGCTGGTGCTCAGCGGCGCGCGGATCGCCATGGACTGCACACCTGCGGAGGCGTTCGACCGCGCGCAGGAGCTGATCGAGATGGGACTGGATGTCCCGGATGTCACGCGTATTTTTCTGCATCTTCGACGGATGGGACTGGATGTGCCCGGTGTTTACACGATCGAGCAGGCCGTGCAGGCACTGAAAGCAATGAAGGAGGCGAACGGACATGCTTAAAGACATTACGCTCGGCCAGTATTTCCCGGGGAACTCCGTCATCCATCGCCTTGACCCGCGCACGAAGCTGGTCATGCTCGTGATCTACATCGTTGCGCTGTTTCTGGCATCCGGCTGGGTCGGCTACGGGCTGCTGTTTGCCTTTCTGGCGACTGTGATCGCCGTTTCCGCGATCCCGCTGAAAAGCATCGTGCGCGGCATGAAGCCATTGGTGCTGATCCTGACATTTACGGCAGTATTGAATATTTTTCTGACCGACGGGACGACTGTGATCTTCTCCTTCGGATTTCTGACCGTCACGCTCGAAGGTGTGGTGCGTGCGGTCTTCATGCTGCTGCGCATCCTGATGCTCGTGACGTGTACATTCCTGCTGACTTATACCACATCGCCCATTGCACTGACGGACGGACTGGAAAGCCTGCTTTCTCCGCTCAAGCGCATCAAGGTGCCCGTCCACGAGCTGAGCATGATGATGTGTATTGCGCTGCGGTTCATCCCGACGCTGATCGAAGAGACCGACAAGATCATGTCCGCACAGAAGGCAAGAGGCGCGGATTTCGAGACGGGCAAGCTCATGGAGCGTGTCCGTGCCCTGATTCCCATTCTCGTGCCGCTGTTTATCAGCGCGTTTCGCCGCGCGGACGAGCTGGCCACCGCGATGGAGTGCCGCTGCTATCAGGGCGGCGAGGGGCGCACGAAAATGAAGCTGCTGCGGTATATGCGGCGCGACTACGTATCCTACGCTGCGGGCGCGCTGCTTTTGACCGTGACCGTACTGCTTGCACGGTTCGGACTTTAACGCGAAAGAATGCGCCGCTGCATGTGCGCGGCGACTGAGGAGCCATATGCGAAATATTGCCCTGTTTTTAACTTATGAAGGTACGCGCTACCACGGCTGGCAGATCCAGAGAAATCTGGACACGGTGCAGGAAACGATGGAAAAGGCCATTGCCATGGTCGTCGGGCACAGCGTGCATGTAACGGGATGTGGCCGAACCGATGCGGGCGTGCACGCCAAGTGCTATGTCGCGAATTTCCGCACGACATCCACCATCCCGACGGAGCGCCTGCCGTATGCACTCAATACCCATTTACCGCCCGACATCGCCGTGACCCGTGCATGCGAGGTCGGCGAGGGATTTAATGCCATCGGCTCGTGCGTGCGCAAAGAATATACTTATCTGATCTACAATTCGCGCCTGCGTGACCCGTTTTATATCAATCGCGCGTGGTTCTACCCCGGGCATCTGGATGTGCAGGTCATGCGGCAGGCGGCGGCGCAGTTCGTCGGAACGCATGACTTTGCGGCGGTCCGCAGCGTCGGCACGGAGGTCAGATCGACCGTCCGCACCGTATACTATTACGAGGTGGAGCAGCGCGATGCGCGCATCTACCTGCGCGTCTGCGCCAACGGCTTTTTGTACAACATGGCGCGTGCCATGGCAGGTACGGTAGTCTACGCAGCGGAGGGGAAGATCAGGCCCGAGCAGATCGGTGCGATCCTGGCCTCGGGAAATCGCACAGCCGCGGGACCGACCGTACCGCCCGGCGGACTGTACATGACCCATCTGTGGTACGACGACGGGACGGATGCGTTCGAATGCGAAAAGAGTTTATAAAAAGTTTTATTTTTATCGGGCATTTTGTGTTATACTGTGCCTGTTAAGGAGTGAGTTCCATGCAACCCAAGCTATGTGCCAAATGTAAAAAGAATATTGCCGTCGTCTTTATCACCAAGATCGAAGGCGGCGTTACCTCCAACGAGGGTTATTGTCTCAAATGTGCCCGCTCGCTCGGTATTCCGCAAATCGAGGCTGCCGTCAAGCAGATGGGCTTTTCGGAGGACGATCTGGATAACCTGAGCGACGAAATGAGCAGCATGTTCGGCCAGATCGATCAGGGCGACCATGACGAGGACGATATGGACAGCCAGACGGCGACCTTCCCCATGCTCAATCAGCTGTTCGGGACTTCCTCCGACCTGCCAGCCAGAAAGGAAGAGCCTGCGCCTGCAAAGGATGCGGATGCGCAGGAGCCGAAAAAGAAGAATAAAAAGCATAAATTTCTGGATGCGTACTGCATGGATCTGACCGCCCGCGCCGAAGAGGGGAAGCTGGATCGGGTCATCGGACGCGACATGGAGACAGAGCGTGTCATCCAGATCCTGAACCGTCGGCAGAAAAACAACCCCTGCCTGATCGGGGAACCGGGTGTCGGAAAAACGGCGATCGCAGAGGGGCTCGCGCAGCGGATCGTCGCGGGTGATGTACCGTATAAGCTGCGCGATAAAGAGGTGTTTTTGCTCGATCTGACGGCGCTCGTGGCGGGCACGCAATTTCGCGGCCAGTTCGAAAGCCGAATGAAAAGCCTGATCTCTGAGGTCAAAGCCTGCGGCAATATCCTGCTCGTGATCGACGAGGTGCATAATCTTGTCGGTGCGGGCGATGCCGAGGGCTCCATGAACGCCGCCAATATCCTCAAGCCTGCGCTTTCGCGCGGAGAATTGCAGGTCATCGGCGCAACGACCTTCAATGAGTATCGCAAGCACATCGAAAAAGATGCCGCGCTGGAACGCCGCTTTCAACCGGTGCTCGTGGCCGAGCCGACGATCGAACAGGCCGACCGAATCATGCAGGGGATCGCGCACACCTATGCCGAGTATCACGGCGTTTCCATTTCCCCGGAGATCGCGCATCAGTGCGTGGTGCTGTCCGAGCGCTATATCACAGACCGCTTTCTGCCCGATAAGGCCATCGACCTGCTGGATGAGGCGTGCTCGGATGTGAACCTGCGCAGCAAGCAGATCTCACAGCTGGCGGAGCTGAAAAAAGAGCGCGACGACTACGAGCTGGAGCTTCGGATGCGCAACGAAGACACGGAAAATCAGGATTTCGAGCGGCTTGCACATATCCGCAGCTGTCTTTGCCGTATCGCAGGCCAGATCGAGCAGCTCGAGCAGGAGCCGAAGCCGCAGGTCACGATGGAAAATCTTGCACGGATCATCGAATTGTGGACGAAGATCCCCGCATCGAAGATCAAACAGCAGGAGTACGAGCAGATCCGCGGCCTGGCCGACCGCTTGAAAACACATATCGTCGGGCAGGATGCGGCTGTGGAGGCGGTGGCGAAAGCCATTCGGCGCAATCGTGTCGGCATCAGCCCGAAAAAGCGACCTGTTTCGTTTATTTTTGTCGGCCCGACCGGTGTCGGAAAGACGGAACTGGTCAAGCGTCTGGCCGACGACCTGTTCGACAGCGTGGACAGCCTGATTCGTCTGGACATGTCGGAATATATGGAAAAACATACGGTATCAAAGCTGATCGGCTCGCCTCCCGGCTATGTCGGCTACGACGAAGCGGGACAGCTGACGGAGAAGATCCGCCGCCGTCCCTATGCTGTGATCCTGTTCGACGAGATCGAAAAGGCGCATCCCGATGTGCTGAATGTGCTGCTTCAGGTACTGGATGACGGCCGCATCACCGATGCGCAGGGACGCGTCGTCAATTTTGAAAACACGATCATCGTGATGACTTCCAATGCCGGCAGCGAGGGCACCGTCGGCGGCATGGGCTTCGGCAGAACGCAAAATGATATGGTGCAGGAGCGCACGATGAAAGCGCTGCGCGGCTTCCTGCGCCCCGAGTTTATCAATCGTGTCGATGAGATCGTCGCATTCCGTCACCTGACGGAGGAGGACTTCCTCGGGATCGCAGACATCATGCTGGAGGAACTGCGCGCCGGGCTTGCCGAGCGCGGCCTGACCCTTTCGTGGGACGATGCGGTGCGCACCGTTCTGGTGAAGGATGCGTTCTCCGTGACTTATGGGGCGCGCAATCTGCGCCGCACGATACAGCGTCTGCTGGAAGATCCGATCAGCGAAAAGATCCTCGACTCCTTCGACGCGCCGATAAGCGCCATCGTGCTGCGCGTGCAGGATGGCAAGATCGTGCAGGAGACGCATTGAACATTTGATTTGCGGCGGGAGGCGGAAGCCTCCCGCGCTTTTTCTGCGCGCAAACGGCGACGAAAATTTTTGCTTGCTTTTTGCGCGATTTACAGGTATAATAAACTGATTTATTTTGCTTATCTCAATGCGGAAAGAGGTTTCACGGTGTATTTAAAATCTCTGGAGGTACAGGGCTTCAAATCCTTCCCTGATAAAACGCTGATCCGTTTCGGCGATGACATCACTGCGATCGTCGGCCCGAACGGTTCGGGAAAATCCAATATTTCCGATGCGATTCTCTGGGTCATGGGCGAGCAGAGCAGCAAGACGCTTCGCGGCGCAAAAATGGAAGACGTTATTTTCGGCGGTACGCAAAAACGGGCGGCCGTCGGCTTCGCGGAGGCGACGCTGACGCTGGATAATTCCGACCGCGCCCTGCTGTACGATGCGGATGAGGTAATGGTAACGCGGCGTTACTATCGCTCCGGTGACAGCGAGTACTACATCAATCGGCAGTCCGCCCGTCTGAAAGATATCAATGAAATGTTCATGGATACCGGCCTCGGCCGAGATGGCTATTCCAACATCGGACAGGGCAGGATCGATGAGATCCTGTCGCTGAAAAGTGCGGATCGGCGCGAAATTTTCGAAGAAGCGGCCGGTATTTCGAAATATCGCCACCGTAAAGAGGAGACACAGCGCAAGCTGGAACGCACGGAGGATAATCTGCTTCGCATCGGTGACAAAGTCTCGGAGCTGGAATTGCAGCTCGACCCGCTGAAGCAGCAGGCGGAAAAGGCGAAAAAATTCCTGCAAATGAAGGAAGAATTGCAGGGCGTTGAGGTTTCCGTGTGGATGAACACACTGGAAAAGCTCAGCGCGGATGCGAAAAAAGCGGAGCAGGACTATAACTCCGCGTCATTCGTTTTGCAGCAGGCGCACGATGAACTGGACGCGCTCTACCGCCGCGCCGAGGCGCTGAATGCGGAGCTTCGCGAGAAGGATGCACAGCTGGAGACGGTGCGCGTGAAGGTCAATATGCTCGATGCCACTCACCAGCAGCTGGATGGGCAGATGGCCGTGCTGCGCGGCAATATCACGAATAACGAGAACAATATCGCGCGTATACGCGAGGAATTGCAGGGGCACAACGACCGCAGCAGCGGTGTCGCCGCGCAGATCGCGCAGACGCGTGAACGGATCGACTCGATCGAAGCGGAGCTCGTGCAAAAGCGCGCGGATATCGCACAGCAGCAACAGCAGCTTGCCGCCATGACAGCCAATGCACAGGGGCTGACGCGCCGCTTTCTGGAGCTTCGTGCGCAGGAGAGCACACTCGCCGCCGACATCGCGGGACGCGAGGCGGATATCCATGCGCTTGCCCAAAGCCTGGAACAGCTGGATCGGCGCCGCGCCGAGCTGGATGCGGATATCGCCTCCGGCGATGCGCGGATCGCGCAGGAGAAGACGGCGCTGGAAGCGTCCCAACGGGCGCTTTCCCGTGCGCAAGAAGATGTTACCGCCGCCGATAATACCATTGCAGGCTACACACTGCGGCAGAAAACCCGCACGTCGCGACGCGACGAGATCGCAGAAAAGCTGCGCACCGTGCGCTCCGAGCTGGAAAGCGTCTCGGCAAAAGCGCGCGTATACCGCGCGATGGAGCGCGATTTTGAAAGCTACAGCAAGGCGGTCAGACAGGTCATGCAGGACGCACAGCGCGGTGCGCTGCGCGGCATCCACGGACCTGTTTCGCGCCTAATCCGCACGGATGACGCGTATGCCGTTGCGATCGAGATCGCACTGGGCGCTGCCATGCAGCAGATCGTGGTGGACAGCGAGGCGGAAGGTAAGGCGGCCATCAATGCCCTCAAGCGAACGGGCGCGGGACGCGCGACGTTCCTGCCCCTGTCGGCGATCCGCGGGAAGCTGCTTCAGGAGGACGCGGTGGAGCGCTGCGCGGGGTTTGTCGGCATAGCTTCTGCGCTGGTCGAATGCAACGAGCGCTACCGCCCCATCGTGGATAATCTGCTGGGCAGAACGGTCATCGTGCGTGATATCGATGCGGCCATTGCCATGGCAGGACGCTATCAAAACCGCTTCAAGATCGTCACGCTCGACGGTCAGGTCATGAATCCCGGTGGCTCTATGACGGGCGGCTCCATCAATAAGGACGCGGGGATCCTGACGCGCGCAAATGAACTGGAAAAGCTGACTGTGCGGGAAAAGACGCTGACGCAGAACATTTCCGTATTGGAATCCGAGCTCGCGGAGGCTTCGCGTGCTGCCGATCAGGTCGAATTCCAGCTGGTGACTGCGCGCGATCAGCTTCGGCAGGCGCAGGATCAGGTCCTTCGTCTGGAAGGTGAGCAGAAGCAGCATGCGCTCCTGCTCGGGGCTATGGAAGACGCGTCGTCTTCCGCACGGCGCGAATGGGAGTCGACCTGCTCACGGCGGGAAGCGGATGCGAGCCGACGCGAACAGCTGACGGGAAGCGTTAAAGCGCTCACCGCGCAGCTGGAACAGGTGCGGCGCGATATCTCCCTGCTTCAGGGGAGCCAGTCGGAGACTGACAGCGCGACCGCCCGCATATCGGAAGCCATGACCACGCTGAAAACCGCAGAGGCCGCACTGGATGCTGAACGCAATACCGCGCTGGCACATATATCGGATCTGGAGTCGCTCAGCCGCGATATGCAGGGCGATACCGAAAAGAAACGCGCGCTGATCGACCTGACCGAACAGGAAAATCTTCGCCTGCGTGAACAGACGGCGCAGCTGCAACAGCGGCAGCAGAGCAATGACGCCGACGCACAGCAGATGCGCACGCAGATGCAGCTGGCGCAGGAAAGCCGCGCGGAAGCGGAGGCCGAGCGCACCCGCACGGAGCGGCTGTCGCAGGACAAGAATAAAAGCATTCTGGATATGGAGCGTGCCTGCGCACTGCTGGATCAGAAAAAGCTGGAAGCGGAAATGAACGAGCGCCAGATCGTGGACAAACTCTGGGATACGTACGGTCTGACCCCCGGTACGGCGGGCGAGCACTGCACGCCGCTTGAATCCATGGCAGCCGGAAACCGCCGCATTGCAGAGCTGAAGCGGCATATCGCGGCATTGGGCACGCCGAATCTCGGCGCGATCGAGGAATTTGCGCGGGTCAACGAGCGTTACACTTACCTGAGTCAACAGCGCGACGACGTGCAGACCTCCAAGCGGGAACTGGAAAGCATCATCCGCGGTATCACGCAGGAAATGACAAGCATTTTTGTCTCGGAATTTCAGAAGATCGACCATTACTTCGGCATGACCTTTGAGGAAATGTTCGGCGGAGGTCGGGGACAGCTGATTTTGGAAGACCCGAACGATCCGCTCGGCTGCGGGATCGAGATCCGTGTCCAGCCGCCCGGAAAACAGGTCAAAACGATCACACTGCTCAGCGGCGGCGAGAAGGCATTCGTGGCCATCGCCCTGTATTTTGCGATCCTGAAAGTGCGCCCGACACCGTTTTGCATGCTCGACGAGATTGACGCTGCGCTGGATGACCGCAATGTGGAGCGGTTTGCTTCTTATCTTCGCAATCTCGGCGAAAAAACGCAGTTCATCGTCATTACGCACAGACGCGGCACGATGGAGGCATCGGATGTGCTTTACGGCGTGACCATGCAGGAGCAGGGCGTTTCCAGATTACTGCGACTGGATCTGAATCAGATGGAAGAATATCTGGGAATCGGAGAATAACCATATAAGGAGAAGCATCATGGGCTTTTTTGACAAGATCAAGGCGGGACTTTCCAAAACGCGCGATGCGCTCGGTGCAACGCTGGGCGGCGTATTTTCGGGTTTTTCGCAGATCGATGAAGATTTTTACGAAGAGCTGGAGGAAAGCCTCATCCTGGCTGACCTCGGCGTGGAAACGGCGGGGAAGGCGACGGAATTGCTGCGCAAGACCGTCCGCGAGCAGCACCTGAAAACGACAGAGGAAGCGAAGACAGCGCTGAAAGATATTCTGGTGCAGATGCTGGATGTGGGCGACACGGCGCTGAACATGTCCACGGAGCCGTCCGTGATCCTGGTCATCGGGGTAAACGGTGTCGGCAAGACCACGACCATCGGCAAGATCGCGGCGCAGCTGTGCGGCGAGGGAAAGCGCGTCCTGCTGATCGCGGGCGATACGTTCCGCGCGGCGGCGGCCGACCAGCTGGAGATCTGGGCCGGTCGCACCGGCGCGCAGATCATCCGCCAGCACGAGGGCGCTGACCCCGCTTCGGTGGTGTTTGACGGCATCCGTGCCGCAAAGGCGCGCGGCTCGCAGGTCATTCTGATCGATACGGCGGGGCGCCTGCACAATAAAACGAACCTGATGAACGAGCTGAACAAGATCAGCCGCATCGTGCAGCGGGAGCTTCCCGATGCTTCAAAGGAAGTACTGCTGGTCCTGGACGGTACAACGGGGCAGAACGGCCTGATTCAGGCGAAGCAATTCAAGGAGATCGCGGGCGTTACGGCGCTGGCCGTGACCAAGCTGGATGGCACGGCCAAGGGCGGTATCGTCATTACGGTGGCAGACCGTCTTGGCGTACCCGTGAAATTTATCGGCGTGGGCGAACAGGCAGAGGATCTGATGCCCTTTAATGCGCGGGACTTTGTCGACGCGCTGCTTTGATCGGAGGGGCATATGAAGGTCGTTCTGGCAAGCAGAAATCCGCACAAGCTGGTCGAGATCAGCAGGATCACGGAAAAATTCGGGATCGAGCTGATCCTGCAATCACAGCTCGGTCTGGACATTGAGGTCGAGGAAACAGGCACGACGTTTGAGGAAAACTCCCTGCTCAAGGCGAGAGCCGTCATGCAGGCCACGGGGCTACCGGCGCTTGCCGACGATTCGGGTATCGCCGTTGATGCGCTCGACGGCGCACCGGGCGTATATTCCGCCCGATACGGCTTTGATGATACGCTGGATGATCGCGGACGGTTGGAGCTTCTCCTGAAAAACACGGCGCATGTCCCGGATGGGCAACGCGGGGCGAAGTTCGTCTGCGTGATCTCGTTCGTGACCCCGCAGGGCGAGGTCGTGCAGGCACGCGGCGAGATCTGTGGTGAACTGCTGCGCGCGCCGCGCGGCGAAAACGGGTTCGGCTATGACCCCATTTTCTATTATCCCCCCATGGGGCTGACCACGGCGGAAATGTCCGCTGCGGAGAAAAACAGGGTATCGCATCGCGCAAATGCACTGCGCATATTCTATCAAAAATTGAAGGAGGCCGGCTATGCTGACGAGTAAACAGCGCGCGCAGTATCGCGCGCAGGCAAATACACTGGAAGTTACCCTCATCGTGGGGAAAGACGGCGTTACACAGGCCGTCGCGGAGGAAGCGGACAGACTCCTTACCGCAAAAGAACTGGTCAAGGGAAAAGTTCTGGAAAGCGCATTGCTGAGCGCACGCGAGGCGTGTGACGCACTGTGTGAGGCCACCGGCGCGGATGGCGTGTCCTGCATCGGAAACAAGTTTGTGATGTATCGCTTCAGCGAAAAATGTCAGGAAGAACGCAATAAAACGGGTCGCGCGAAGCGGAAAGAGGAAAAAGGCAATCCTGTGCGTAAGGGCGTACAGGCGCGCCGCCGCGCTGCCGAAAAGGTGCGTGAGCAGCGCAACGAGTATTTCCGCCGACAGGCGATCGAGCGCGCGATCGAGCGCGCACGCGAACAACAGCTGCACGACGGCGACTGATACGCGGGAAGGACAGGGGAGCGCCATGGAACGCATCGGGATTTACGGCGGCACATTCAACCCGCCGCATATGGGACATATGCGTGCGGCGGCGCACGCCGTGGACGCGCTGGGGCTGGATCGGCTGATCCTGATCCCGGATCGCATCGCGCCGCATAAGCAGATCCCCGCAGATACGGCGACACCGCAACAGCGGCTGGATATGCTTCGTCTGGCCTGCGCGGATATCCCACGCGCCGTCGTTTCCGATATGGAGCTGCGCCGACCGGAAACGAGCTATACCTATCGCACGATCGAGCAGCTTCACGGCGAATACCCCGACGCGGAGCTGATCCTGCTGATGGGCACGGACATGTTTTTATCGTTTCCGACCTGGAAAAATCCGCAGATCATTTTGCGCCATGCGTCGCTCGGGGTGTTTTACCGCGGCGATGCGGATGAAACGGAAACGGTGGCACACAGGAAGGCGGAGCTGGAAGCGCAGGGACATCGCGTCTACCTGACGGAAAATCCTGTTTTGGACATATCCTCCACACAGCTGCGCAGGATGCTCGCTTTTCAGTGCGCACAGCCGTTTCTCGCGCCGCAGGTGATGTGCTATATTCGCGGGAACGACCTGTACGAGGTAAATGCACAGCGAAAAGCGCTGCCGCTGCCGCTTCTGGAGCAGGTATCCCTGCGCCTGCATGACCCGAGGCGGGTGCAGCATGTGCTGGGCTGCCGCGATATGGCGGTTCAGCTGGCAAGACGCTGGGGCGCGGATGAAAATACAGCTGCGCGTGCAGCGCTGCTGCACGACATCACAAAAGCACTGGACGGGCCACTGCAATTGACTTTGTGCCGCGAATATGGTATAATACCCGACAAGTTTTCCGCGCAGTATCCCAAAACGCTCCACGCTTTTACAGGGAGCCTTGTCGCGGCGCGCATCTTCGGTGAAGAGGATGCGGTCGTGCAGGCCATCCGCAGCCATACCACGGGCAAACCCAGGATGGATACGCTGCAAATGCTGCTGTATCTGGCCGATTATGTCGAACCGACCAGAGATTTTCCCGGCGTGCAGCAGCTGCGGGAACTGGTTTTTACGGATCTGAGCGCCGCAATGCGGCTCGGGCTGACGATGACGCTGGAGCATCTGCGTCGGCACGGCGAGCCGATCAGCCCCGATACGATCCAAACGCTCGCCCGGCTGGAACGGGATTCGGAAGATTAACACATGAAGGTAGGAATGATTATGTTAGCACCCAATGAGATAGCAATGGCTGTGACCCGCGCGCTGGACGAAAAAAAGGGCATGGACATCAAATTGCTGAAGATCGACCGTGTCAGCAGTCTTGCCGATTACTTTCTGATCTGCACCGGTACATCCAACACGCACGTTAAGACGCTTTGTGACTATGCCGAGTATACGCTTGAGCAGCTTGGGGAGCCGATGCTCGGACGCGAGGGGCATCGCGGCAATTCCTGGGAGCTGCTGGACTACGGCACGATCGTTGTTCATGTGTTCACGCGGGAAGCGCGGGAATTCTATGCGCTGGAACGCCTGTGGGGCGATGCGGAGGTCGTCGATCTGTCCGACATCGTATTACCGGAATAAATTCGAAATTTTCGGTACAAATCTGATTTGTATCGGATCGTTGAGGTGAAAAAAGTGGCAAACTATGATTTTACCGCCATTGAGAAAAAATGGCAAGATTACTGGCAGACGCACGACACTTTCCACACCGATGTGTGGGATTTCTCCAAGCCGAAATACTATGTGCTGGATATGTTTCCGTATCCCAGCGGTGTCGGCCTGCATGCCGGCCACCCCGAGGGCTATACGGCGACCGATATCGTCTCGCGCATGAAGCGTATGCAGGGCTATAATGTCCTGCACCCGATGGGCTACGATTCTTTCGGCCTCCCGGCGGAGCAGTATGCCGTCTCGACGGGGAACCATCCCAACGGTTTCACCCAGGAAAACATTAAAACCTTCTCCGCGCAGCTCAAGGAGCTCGGCTTTGACTATGACTGGTCGAAAATGATCGCCACTTCCGACCCGGAGTTCTACAAATGGACGCAGTGGATCTTCAAAAAGCTGTGGGAAGCGGGCTATGCCAAACGGGTCGAGATGCCTGTCAACTGGTGTGAAGAGCTCGGTACGGTGCTGTCCAACGACGAAGTCATCGACGGTAAGTCCGAACGCGGCGGCTACCCTGTCGTAAAGAAGAATATGATGCAGTGGGTCATCGATCAGCCTGCGTTCGCGGAAAAGCTGCTGGAAGGTCTGAA
>CAZIGE010000052.1:0-13051 GCA_964538475.1 uncultured Oscillospiraceae bacterium
AGGAGGCCAATCAGATGGCAAACGTATCTGTTTTTAATATGGAAGGCAAGGAAGTTGGTACAATCGAATTAAGCGATGCTGTATTCGGTGTGGAAGTAAATGAGCACCTGGTACACCTGGCAGTTGTACAGCAGCTTGCAAACAATCGTCAGGGAACCCAGAAGGCAAAGACCCGTTCTGAGGTATCCGGCGGAGGAAGAAAGCCCTGGAGACAGAAGGGCACAGGACATGCGAGACAGGGTTCAACCCGTGCTCCCCAGTGGGCAGGCGGCGGCGTAGTATTCGCTCCCGTTCCCAGAGACTACTCCTTTAAGCTCAACAAGAAGGAGAAGAGAGCAGCGCTGAAGTCCGCTCTGACAAGCAAGGTTCAGAACAGCAACCTGATAGTTGTGGATGAGCTGAAGTTTGATGAAATCAAAACCAAGAATTTCGTGAATGTGATGAATAATCTGAAGGTTCAGAAGGGACTGGTTGTAATCGCGGAGAACGATGCAAACGTTGTGATGTCTGCAAGAAATGTGGCAGATGTAGATACCACACTGGTAAATACCATCAATGTGTATGACATCATGAAGGCGAAGACGGTTGTCCTGACGAAGGATGCTGTAGCAAAAATCGAGGAGGTGTACGCATAATGGCTGATATTAAATACTATGACGTAATCCTCAAGCCGGTTGTTACCGAGAAGAGTATGGCCGGTATGGGCGAGAAGAAGTATACGTTTCTGGTTCATACAGAGGCTAACAAGTCCCAGATTAAGGAAGCAGTGGAGAAGATGTTTGACGGTGCGAAGGTAAAGAGCGTCAACACAATGAACTGCGAGGGTAAGAACAAGAGACGCGGAATGGTAGTCGGAAAGACCGCCAAGACCAAGAAGGCGATTGTAACCCTGACTGCTGACAGCAAGGACATTGAGATTTTTGCAGGTCTGTAAGGACTGCACATTAAGTATGCGGAAGAGGGCTTCCGCGCAAAAAGTGATTAAGATAAGGAGATAAGACAATGGGTATCAAGACATACAATCCCTATACACCCTCCAGAAGAAACATGACCGGTTCTGATTTCGCTGAAATCACCAAGACGACTCCTGAGAAGAGCCTTTGCACTTCCCTTAAGAAGAATGCCGGTCGTAACAATCAGGGTAAGATTACTGTGAGACACCATGGCGGCGGCTCCAGAAGAAAGTACAGAATCATCGATTTCAAGAGAAATAAGGACGGCGTTCCGGCTACCGTAATCGGTATCGAGTACGATCCTAACAGAACTGCAAACATCGCACTTATTTGTTATGCGGACGGTGAGAAGGCATACATCCTCGCTCCCGAAGGACTGACCGACGGAATGAAGGTTATGAACGGCGCTGAGGCCGAGGTACGCGTAGGAAACTGCCTGCCTCTGTCAGAGATTCCCGTAGGTACTCAGGTACACAACGTGGAGCTGCATCCCGGCAAGGGCGGTCAGATGGTTCGTTCGGCAGGAAACAGCGCACAGCTGATGGCGAAGGAGGGCAAGTACGCAACCCTCAGACTTCCCTCCGGCGAGATGAGAATGGTTCCTCTTGTATGCCGTGCAACGGTCGGCGTTGTCGGAAATGTTGATCACAACCTTGTTAAGATTGGTAAGGCAGGACGTAAGCGTCACATGGGTATCCGCCCTACAGTACGCGGTTCTGTTATGAACCCGAATGACCATCCTCATGGTGGTGGTGAGGGTAAGACCGGTATCGGACGTCCCGGTCCCAGCACTCCTTGGGGTAAGCCTGCTCTTGGTCTGAAGACACGTAAGGCTAAGAAGGCTTCCAACAAGCTGATTGTAAGAAGACGTAACGGTAAGGCAATCAAATAATTGAGGAGGAAAGACAATGGCTAGATCACTGAAAAAAGGACCTTTCGCAGACGCAAGCCTGCTGAAGAAGGTAGACGCTTTAAATGCATCAGGACAGAAGCAGGTCATCAAGACCTGGTCCCGTCGTTCTACAATTTTCCCTTCCTTCGTTGGGCATACAATTGCGGTTCATGACGGCAGAAAGCACGTTCCCGTATATGTTACCGAGGATATGGTCGGACACAAGCTCGGTGAGTTCGTTGCAACCAGAACTTACAGAGGTCACGGCAAGGATGAGAAGAAGTCCAAGGTAAGGTAAAGACTGCCGGGACCTCTTGGTCACGCAAGGATGAGAAGAAGTCCAAGGTAAGGTAAAGACTGCCGGGACCTCTTGGTCACGCAAGGATGAGAAGAAGTCCAAGGTAAGGTAAAATGTTATATCAACGCATGATTTCCCGGGAGGGGAGTCACGAAAAGGTCTGACTGCGGGCGACACTGTCGGTCCGTAGCAGATGCGTTGCCACTTATTCTGAACAGGAGGATATAAATCTATGGCTAAAGGACATAGAAGTCAAATCAAGAGAGAGAGAAACGCCCAGAAGGACACGAGACCTTCCGCAAAGCTGTCTTACGCGAGAGTATCCGTACAGAAGGCGTGTTTCGTATTAGACGCAATCAGAGGCAAGGATGTGCAGACCGCACTTGCGATTCTGGAGTACAATCCCAGATATGCTTCCAGTCTGATTAAGAAGCTTCTTGAGTCTGCTATCGCAAACGCAGAGGCAAACAACGGTATGAACAAAGAGAATCTGTATGTTGCAGAGTGCTACGCAAACAAGGGACCCACCATGAAGCGCGTACAACCCAGAGCACAGGGCAGAGCTTATCGCATCGAGAAGAGAATGAGCCACATCACCGTTGTGCTGGACGAGAAGAAGTAAGGAAAGGAGCAGACAAATGGGACAGAAAGTTAATCCTCATGGCTTAAGAGTCGGAGTAATCAAAGATTGGGATTCCAAATGGTACGCTGAGAGCGAGTTCGCTGATTATCTTGTAGAGGACTATGAAATCAGAAAGTATCTGAAGAAGAAGTTATACAGTGCAGGTGTTGCTAAGATTGAAATCGAGAGAGCATCTGACAGAGTAAGAGTAATCATTCATACCGCAAAGCCCGGTGTAATCATCGGTAAGGGCGGAGCAGAAATCGAAGTAACCAAGGCTGAGCTGGCTAAGATGACCGGCAAGAAGGTTCTGGTTGACATCAAGGAAATCAAGAAGCCCGATAAGGATGCCCAGCTGGTAGCAGAGAATATTGCCCAGCAGCTTGAGAACCGTGTTTCCTTCAGACGTGCCATGAAGTCCTGCATGGGAAGAACCATGAAGTCCGGCGCGCTGGGAATCAAGACCTGTTGTGCAGGCCGTCTTGGCGGAGCTGATATTGCACGTTCTGAGTTCTACAGCGAGGGAACCATTCCTCTTCAGACACTGAGAGCAGATATCGATTACGGTTTTGCCGAGGCTGACACCACATACGGTAAGGTTGGTGTTAAGGTTTGGATTTACAAGGGCGAAATTCTTCCTACAAAGGGAAATCAAATGGAAGGGAGCGATAAATAATCATGTTAATGCCGAAGAGAGTTAAACGTCGTAAACAGTTCCGTGGCACCATGGCCGGTAAGGCAATGAGAGGCAATACTCTCGCTTACGGTGAGTACGGTCTGGTAGCACAGGAGCCTTGCTGGATTAAGTCTAATCAGATTGAGGCTGCACGTATCGCGCTGACCCGTTACACAAAGCGTACAGGTCAGGTTTGGATTAAAATCTTCCCTGACAAGCCCGTTACAGCGAAGCCCGCTGAAACCCGTATGGGTTCCGGTAAGGGTACTCTGGAATACTGGGTGGCAGTAGTAAAGCCCGGCCGCGTTATGTTCGAGATTGCCGGTGTTCCCGAGGATCAGGCAAAGGAGGCACTGCGTCTTGCAATGCATAAGCTTCCCTGCAAGTGCAAAATCGTTTCTAAGGCAGATTTGGAAGGCGGTGTAGAATAATGAAATCTAATAAGTTTGTAGAAGAATTAAAGAACAAGTCCGTAGAGGAACTGAACAAGGATCTTGTTGCTGCAAAGAAAGAACTTTTCAATTTGAGATTCCAGAACGCAACCAATCAGCTGGATAATACGGCAAGAATCAAGGATGTAAGAAAGAACATTGCGCGTATTCAGACAGTTATCACCGAGAAGGCCAGAGCGTAAATGCCTGACGGAGAGGAGAAAGGAGTAAAGTCGTGGAAAGAAATTTGAGAAAAGTGCGTACCGGTAAGGTTACCAGTAATAAGATGGATAAGACAATCGTTGTAGCTATTGAAGAGCATGTAAAGCATCCCCTTTACAACAAGGTCGTAAAGAGAACCTATACGCTGAAGGCTCATGATGAGAACAATGAGTGCAACATCGGAGACACCGTAAAGGTTATGGAGACAAGACCCCTGTCCAAGGACAAGAGGTGGAGACTTGTCGAGATTGTAGAAAAAGTGAAGTAATTGGCCGGCAGTTCGGCAAAGGAGGAAAATCATGGTTCAGCAGGAAACAAGACTGAAGGTCGCTGACAACACCGGTGCCAAGGAATTGCTTTGCATCCGTGTAATGGGCGGCTCTACAAGAAGATATGCACAGATTGGTGATGTGATTGTTGCTTCCGTTAAAGATGCAACACCAGGCGGCGTTGTAAAGAAGGGTGATGTTGTCAAGGCAGTGGTTGTCCGTTCCGTAAAGGGCGCCCGCCGCAAGGATGGTTCTTATATCAGGTTTGATGAGAATGCAGCAGTAATCATCAAGGACGACAAGACACCCAGAGGAACCCGTATTTTTGGGCCGGTAGCAAGAGAGCTTCGTGAAAAGCAGTTCATGAAGATTGTATCTCTGGCTCCCGAAGTATTATAAGGAGGTGCCATATGTCCACATTAAAGATTAAGAAGGGTGATACCGTTAAGGTGATCGCCGGTAAAGACCGCAATACAGAGGGAAAGGTAATTTCCGTTGCTGCTGCACCGGGCAAGGTGATCGTTCAGGGCGTAAACCTGATCACAAAGCCTGCTAAGCCTTCTCAGGCAAACCCTAACGGCGGTATCATTCAGAAGGAAGCTCCTATTGATATTTCAAACGTTATGCTCGTAGTCAAGGGCAAGACGACAAGGGTCGGATTCAAGATGGATGGCGACAAGAAGGTTCGTTTTGCAAAGGCAACCGGCGAAGTAATTGATTAATCAATAGGAAGGAGGAAGCAAGACATGGCTAGATTAAAAGAGTTCTACTATGATGAAATCGTAGAGGCTATGACAAAGAAGTTTGGATATAAGAACGTTATGGAAGTTCCCAAGCTTGATAAGATTGTTGTCAACATGGGTGTCGGCGAAGCGAAGGACAACGCAAAGGTTCTTGAGAACGCCGTGGCTGACATGGAAGCAATCACCGGTCAGAAGGCAGTCCTGACAAAGGCTAAGAATTCCGTGGCAAACTTCAAGATTCGTGAAGGCATGGCTATCGGATGTAAGACTACCCTTCGCGGTGAGAAGATGTATGAGTTCCTTGATCGTCTCGTGAACCTGGCATTGCCCCGTGTGCGTGACTTCAGAGGTGTTAATCCCAATGCATTCGACGGTAGAGGTAACTATGCCCTTGGCATCAAGGAGCAGTTTATCTTCCCGGAAATCGAATATGATAAGATTGACAAGACCAGAGGTATGGATATTATTTTCGTAACCACGGCAAAGACCGACGAAGAGGCACGCGAGCTGTTGACCCTGTTCAACATGCCTTTCGCGAAATAATAAGGAGGTAAAATTCTCATGGCTAAGACATCAATGAAAATTAAACAGCAGCGCAAGCCCAAGTTTTCCACTCAGGCTTACACGCGTTGCAAGATTTGTGGTCGTCCCCACGCTTACTTAAGAAAGTATGGCATTTGCAGAGTTTGCTTCCGCGAATTGGCCTACAAGGGAGAAATCCCTGGCGTTAAGAAAGCAAGCTGGTAGGAAGGAGGAAGAAAACAATGACAATGAGCGATCCGATTGCAGATATGCTTACAAGAATCCGTAATGCAAATACTGCGAAGCATGACACAGTTGACGTACCGTCTTCCAGAATGAAGCTGGCCATCGCACAGATTCTTCTGGAGGAGGGATATATAAGCAAGTATGAGGTGATTGAGGACGGCAGTTTCAAGACCATCCACATCACTCTGAAGTATGGCGCAGATAAGAACGAGAAGATTATCTCCGGCATCAAGAGAATCTCCAAGCCCGGTCTTCGTGTGTACGCCGGAAGGGATGAGCTGCCGAAGGTTCTTGGCGGTCTGGGCATTGCAATCATTTCCACCAACCAGGGTGTTATCACGGACAAGAAGGCTCGTGAGCTGAAGGTGGGCGGCGAGGTGCTTGCATTCGTCTGGTAAGGACGAAAAGAATGGTAAATATAGATAATGCTTATTCATAACAAGGAGGTACGGGCATGTCACGTATAGGTAGAATGCCAATCGCGATTCCTGCAGGCGTTACTGTAGAAGTTGCAGAAAATAACAAGGTGACCGTTAAGGGTCCAAAGGGTACTCTGGAGAGAGTATTACCCGCTGAGATGGAAATTAAGGCAGAAGGCAGTGAGGTTCTGGTGAGCAGACCCAATGATTTGAAGAAGATGAAGTCTCTTCACGGTCTGACAAGAACTCTTATCAACAACATGGTTGTTGGTGTTACTGAGGGCTTTGAGAAGAAGCTTGAGGTAAACGGTGTCGGTTACAGAGCTGCAAAGAGCGGCAAGAAGCTGACTCTGAACCTTGGTTACTCTCATCCTGTTGAAATGGAAGACCCCGAGGGTATTGAGGCTGTCGTTGAGGGACAGAACATCATTATCGTAAAGGGTATTGACAAAGAGAAGGTTGGCCAGTATGCGGCTGAAATCAGAGACAAGAGAAGACCTGAGCCTTATAAGGGTAAGGGAATCAAGTATGCTGATGAGACAATCAGACGTAAAGTCGGCAAGACCGGTAAGAAATAACAGATAAGGAGAGTTGAAGATGGTTAGCAAGGAATCAAGAAAAGAAGTTCGTGTTAAAAAGCACATGAGAATTCGTAACCGCTTCAGTGGTACTGCTGAAAGACCCCGTCTGGCAGTATTCAGAAGCAATAATCATATGTATGCTCAAATTATCGACGATACAGTTGGGAATACATTAGTATCCGCTTCCACTCTTGAAAAAGAGATTAAGGCAGAGCTTACAAAGACCAATAACGTTGATGCAGCAGCATACCTGGGAACTGTCATCGCTAAACGTGCAGCTGAGAAGGGCATCAAAGAAGTTGTTTTTGACAGAGGTGGCTTTATTTACCAGGGTAAGGTCGCAGCATTAGCTGAGGCAGCCAGAGAAGCTGGCCTGGAATTCTAGGAAAGGAAGAGGAATACACCATGAAACACACAATCATAGATGCAAGCCAGTTAGAGTTGACCGACAAGGTTGTTACCATTAAGCGTGTAGCTAAGACCGTTAAGGGTGGACGCAATATGCGTTTTACCGCTCTGGTAGTAGTAGGTGACGGCAATGGTCATGTTGGTGCCGGCCTGGGTAAGGCAGTAGAAATTCCCGAAGCTATCCGCAAGGGAAAGGAAGATGCAATGAAGCACATTGTTTCCATTGCAATGGACGAGAACAATTCCATCACACACGATTTCATCGGTAAGTATGGTTCTGCAAACGTTCTTCTGAAGAAGGCTCCCGAAGGTACCGGTATCATCGCAGGCGGTCCTGCCCGTGTTGTATGTGAGCTGGCAGGTATCAAGAACATCCGTACCAAGTCTCTCGGATCCAATAACAAGCAGAATGTTGTTCTTGCAACAATCACCGGTCTGAGCCAGCTTAAGAGCCCCGAAGAGGTAGCTAAGAGCCGTGGCAAGTCCGTTGAAGAAGTGTTAGCTTAAGGGCGGAAGGAGAGCAACAATGGCAGATAAGAAATTAAAGATTACTTTGGTAAGGTCCACTATCGGCGCTGTACCGAAGAACAAGGCAATCGTTGAATCTATGGGACTTCGCAAGATTGGTAAGTCCGTAATACTTCCTGATAATGATGCGACAAGAGGACAGATTCGTCAGGTTGGCTATTTATTGAAAGTTGAAGAAGCATAACAGATAAGGAGGTGTTAGAAATGGAATTATCCAATTTAAGACCCGCAGAAGGTTCCAAGCACAGCGATAATTTTAGAAGAGGCCGTGGGCATGGTTCGGGAAACGGCAAAACTGCAGGTAAGGGTCACAAGGGTCAAAAGGCTCGTTCCGGTGCACCCAGAATCGGCTTTGAGGGTGGACAGATGCCTTTGTACAGACGTCTCCCTAAGAGAGGCTTTACGAACAGAAATACAAAGGAAATCGTAGCAATCAATGTAAGCGTACTTGAGCGCTTTGAGGATGGGGCAACAGTAGATGTCAATGCACTGCTTGAGGCTGGTGTTGTCAAGAATCCCAGAGACGGTGTAAAGATACTCGGAAACGGAGAACTTACCAAAAAGCTCAATGTCAAGGTAGACGCCTACAGTGCATCTGCAAAAGAAAAGATTGAGGCTCTTGGTGGAACAGCAGAGGTGATGTAATGTTTACAACGCTGAAAAACGCATTCAAGATTAAAGAGCTTAGAGAAAAGATTTTATTTACCTTCGCCATGCTGGTTGTGATCCGTATCGGGTCACAGCTGCCTGTGCCGGGTGTAAAAGAGGGCTATTTCAAGGAGTGGTTTGAAAGCCAGGCTGATGCGTTCGGTTTCTTTGATGCGATTACGGGTGGTTCGTTCATCAATATGTCCATTTTGGCGTTGAACATTTCACCCTATATTACATCTTCCATCATTATGCAGCTGCTTACCATTGCAATCCCCAAGCTGGAGGAGATGCAGCGCGACGGTGAGGACGGAAGAAAGAAAATTGCTTCCATCACCCGGTACGTGACGGTTGCACTGGCACTGATTCAGGCGACGGCGATGGCAGTCGGTTTCGGTAATCAGGGACTTTTGGTTAATTTCAACGCGCTAAGTGTGATAACGGCGATTGCAACGCTGACCGCAGGAAGTGCGTTCCTGATGTGGGTAGGTGAGAGAATCACCGAGAAGGGAATCGGAAACGGTATATCTATCGTTCTGGTTATCAACATCATTTCCAGAATCCCGGAGGATCTGTACAATCTGTTTGAACAGTTCGTATTTGAAAAGGCACCTGCAACCGCGATTGTGGCTGCAGCCATCATCTTCGCAATCATCATTGCGATGGTAGTGCTTGTTATCATCCTGAACGACGGAACCCGCAAGATTCCCGTTCAGTATGCAAATAAGGTACAGGGCAGGAAGATGGTAGGAGGTCAGACCTCCAACATTCCACTGAAGGTTAATACCGCAGGAGTGATTCCGGTGATTTTTGCCCAGTCTCTGCTGCAGCTTCCCATCATCATTTCTTCTTTTGTGAAGTATTCGGGAACCGGCGTGTGGAGCGAGATTCTTAAGTACCTGAATTCCGGCTACTGGTGTAAGCCGAGCCAGATAAAATATTCCATCGGATTACTGGTATACATTGCACTGATTATCTTCTTTGCTTATTTCTATACCTCCATTACCTTTAATCCGCTGATGATTGCCGATAACATGAAGAAGCAGGGCGGCTTTATTCCTGGCATCAGACCCGGAAAGCCCACCAGCGATTACCTGAACAAGGTACTAAACTACATTGTATTCATCGGTGCAGTCGGACTGACCGTTGTAGCTGTACTCCCGTACATTTTCAGCGGTGTATTCAATGCGAGTGTTTCCTTCGGAGGCACCAGTCTGATTATTATCGTCAGCGTTGTGCTGGAGACCATGAAGCAGGTAGAATCTCAGATGCTTGTGCGTAATTACAAGGGATTTCTGGAGAAGTAAGATACATTTGGGGGCGATACTCGAAGGAGTGTCGCTCCTTTTGTGCGAAAAGTATTGCAAACTCAAGGAAAGTTGAGTAAAATAAGCTTAAGTGTGCATTGTGCTGATATGCGCACGCTACAGTCGATAAAGGACATAGCGGGAGGTCTTTATGAAGGTTATTATGTTAGGTGCGCCCGGTGCCGGTAAGGGCACTCAGGCAAAGATGATTGCAGAGAAGTACGGTATTCCCCATGTTTCCACCGGCGACATATTCCGCGCGAATATTAAGAACGGTACAGAGCTTGGAATGGAAGCAAAGAAGTACATGGATCAGGGACTTCTGGTGCCGGATGAGCTGACGGTAAAGATTCTGCTGGACAGGGTTGCCCGGCCGGATTGTGCAGGCGGCTATGTACTGGACGGTTTTCCGAGGACGATTCCTCAGGCAGAGGTATTGGACGAGGCACTGAGCGGACTGGGAGAGAAGATTGACTATGCGATTAATGTAGATGTGCCGGATGAGAATATCGTAAAGAGAATGTCCGGCAGACGTGCCTGCTTAAAGTGCGGGGCGACTTATCATATTGAGCATATTCCGCCTAAGAAGGAGGGCATCTGTGATGCCTGCGGCAGCGAGCTGGTTCTTCGGGACGACGATAAGCCGGAAACCGTTCTGAACCGTTTAAAGGTATATCATAATCAGACGCAGCCCCTGATTGATTTCTACAGTGCAAAGGGAGTGCTGCGCTCTGTGGACGGTACTGCGGATATGAAGGATGTGTTTGGGGCAATTATCAACATTTTAGGCTGAGGGTAGATTTGAACCGGTTTCTGCAGGGAAGACCTAAGGGGAGAGGCTGGAAACAGAATGAGCATTATTATCAAGACAGAAGAACAGATAGCGCTAATAAGGGAGTCGTGCAGACGGCTGGCTGTCGTACATAAGGAGCTGGAGGAGTATGTCCGTCCGGGTATCTCCACAAAGGATATTGATATCAAGGGAGATGAGCTGATTCGGAAACTGGGAGGCATCCCCAATTTCCTGCATTATAACGGTTATCCGGCGAGCATATGCGTTTCCGTAAATGACGAGGTGGTACACGGTATTCCCAACAAGCACCGCATTCTGCAGGAGGGCGATATTGTCAGCCTGGATGCCGGAATGATATACAGGGGCTATCATTCTGACGCGGCGAGAACCCATGGTGTCGGTCAGATTAGCAAAGAGGCGCAGCAGCTGATTGATGTGACGCGGGAGAGCTTTTTCGCGGGTATAAGGATGGCGAAGGCAGGAAATCATCTCTATGATATTTCCAACGCCATTGCTGCTTATGTAAAGCCTTATGGCTACGGTATTGTCCGTGATTTGGTCGGACATGGCGTGGGCACGGCGCTCCATGAGGACCCTCAGATTCCGAATTTTTCGCAGCTGAAGAGAGGCCCCAGGCTTCGTGCAGGCATGACGCTGGCGGTGGAACCGATGATAAATATGGGACGGGCGGATGTAGAATGGCTGGAGGATGACTGGACGGTAGTGACGGAGGACGGCTCTCTTTCGGCACATTACGAGAATACCATTCTGATTACTGAGGATGGTGAGCCGGAAATCCTGACGCTCTGTTAGACTGAGGGCAGGAGAAGCAATGATAGGACAGTTTGTAATTTCAAAGGCGGGTCACGATAAGGGACAGCTTTATGTGATTGTGGCGGAGAAGGACGGATATGTGTATCTGTCGGAGGGACGTCTGAAGCCGCCGGAGAAACCAAAGAAGAAAAAGCCGGGGCATGTGCAGCCGATTCAGAGGACGGTGGACGAGGAGCTTCTTAAGAAATTGCAGTCGGGGGAGCACGTCGGGCCGGAGGCTGTAAAGTATGCCATAAAGCAGTATCAGAAAGCAATAACACAGTAAATGGAGGAAATGTATGTCTAAAAGTGATGTGATTGAAATCGAGGGAACAGTAGTGGAGAAGCTGCCCAACACCATGTTTCAGGTAGAGCTGGAAAACGGGCATCGCGTGCTTGCACATATCAGCGGAAAGCTTCGCCAGAACTTTATCCGTATTCTTCCCGGAGATAAGGTAACTTTGGAGCTGTCTCCTTATGACTTGTCCAAGGGGCGTATTATCTGGAGAGATAAGTAGAAAAATGCAGAAAAATGTTTGAAAAACTTGTGCACAGGGGCTTGCCAAACAGCAATCCCCTGTGTTATAATGTAAAACGGTCTTTTTTGAAAGGAGGGTTTAGGATGAAGGTTAGATCATCAGTAAAGCCGATTTGCGAAAAGTGCAAAATCATCAAGAGAAAAGGACGCATCAGAGTAATCTGTGAGAATCCGAAACACAAGCAGAGACAGGGATAATCACCGTCCGAAGAGGATTTCTTTCTGGAATCGGATTCGGATTAGTGAGTTCTTGTCCTGTTGTAGTGAGCGGCTGAACCGGGTGGCTCTGCGGGGCGCTTGGTTTTCATATACAATGTTGGATAGAGCTTACGGGAGATTACTTGTTGATACCACGGTGAAAAGAGTTTCTAAAGCTGCAAGGTACGCAATTTAAGAAATATTGTGTTCACCGAAAAAATGCAAAGCGCTTTTTCGATGGTGCAGCGTAGGATGACTGTGGAAAGATCGGATGTGTGTCCGATTGGGTGCAAGCCCCAATCAATTAGTAACTGAATAATGGCGCATGTATTAACAGACCAGATTTTGTGCGCAGCGCAGTCCGGGAGAAGGATGCGCAAAAATGCAGCGTGTGCCAGAAGACAGGCTGCATGTATTAGAAAATGGAGGAAACGTAAATGGCTCGTATCGCAGGTGTTGACTTACCTAGAGAGAAACGAATTGAAATCGGATTGACCTATGTCTATGGAATCGGCAGACCCACCGCTGACAAGATTTTGGCAGAGGCTGGGGTAAATCCCGATACCAGAGTTAGAGACATTACCGATGACGAAGTGAAGAAGATTACAGAAGCAATCGAGAAGCTCGGCGTTATGGTAGAGGGTGACTTGAGACGTGAGGTTGCCCTGAACATCAAGAGACTGCAGGAGATTGGCTGCTATCGTGGTATCCGTCACCGTAAGGGTCTTCCTGTTCGTGGTCAGAATACCAAGAACAACGCAAGAACACGTAAGGGTCCCAAGAGAACCGTTGCAAACAAGAAAAAGTAACTGTAAACAAAATTAGAAAGTAGGTTAGTTTAAAAATGGCTAAACAGGTTGCAAAAAAAGTAACAAAGAAGCGCGTTAAGAAAAACGTTGAACGCGGACAGGCACATATTCAGTCTTCCTTTAACAATACGATTG
>CAZIGE010000053.1:0-13041 GCA_964538475.1 uncultured Oscillospiraceae bacterium
CGGTAACGATGCCGAGAACCTTATCTCCTGTATTTAAAGTCTTGATGGACTGCTCCAGAAGTTCTGCAAAGTTTTCCTCCTGTACAGCCTCAACATTAGTAATTTCGCTCATAGTCTTGTTGACCTCCTTTATTATCCACGCCGGTGTGGAGGCACCGGCCGTGATTCCAACATCAGCAACGCCGCGGAACAGCATCGGATCGAGCTCGCCTGCATGATCGATCAGGGCGACCTTTGCACAATGTTCGCGGCAAATCATGGCAAGACGGCCCGTGTTGGAACTGTTCGGATCTCCTACAACGACCATTGCGCCACATACGCGGCTCAGCCTTGCGGCCTCGCTCTGTCGAAACTCAGTTGCTCTGCATATTGTATCAAAGATTTTCACATTAGTAAACTGTTTTTTTGCAATTTCTACGCATTTTTTCCACAGATTTTCCGTGGAAGTGGTCTGGCAGACCATGCTGATGGGGCGATCGGGCAAAATATCCCCGCTTTCCGCCCAGCGCAGCAGTTCTTCCGGCGTTTCGAAAACGCGGCAGGCATCGCACCAGCCCGCGATCCCCTCCACCTCGGGGTGCGTGCGCGTGCCGACGATCACGGGAAGTCGCCCCTCGCGTTCGGCATTTTCCACGATTGCGTGGATACGCTTGACAAACGGGCAGGTCGCGTCCACGATCTGCGCGCCACTGCTCTGCAACCGCTGCAGCACGCTGCGGGAAACGCCGTGCGAGCGGATGATGACCGTCATACCCGGTGCCGCCTGCGACGGGTCGTTGATGACACGCACACCGAGCGCGGCGAAGTGCTCTACCGCGTGGTGATTATGGATGATCGGCCCGAATGTAGCCACCTCTTCGCAGCTGTGCGCAGCCTGCTCCACCAGTTCGACCGCGCGGTTCACGCCGAAGCAGAAGCCCGCGCTTTTCGCGACGATAACGCTCATATCCCGCACCTTTCGCGGACGATATCCCGAATGGCCGTCACGACCTGCGCGGCATCCAGCGCGGAGGTGTCCACCACCACGGCATCCGCCGCCTGCTTCAGCGGTGCGATGGAGCGGTGCGTATCCTGATGATCGCGCTTTTTCAGCTCGGCCAGGACCTGTTCGAAGGTGTCCTTTTTCCCCTTTGCCTGCAATTCCAGATATCTGCGGCGGGCGCGGACTTCATCCACAGCCGTCAGGAAGATCTTGACCTGCGCATCGGGCAGGACTACGGTGCCGATATCGCGGCCGTCCATGATGACGTTATGTTTTTTTGCAAGCTCCCGCTGCATATCCAGCAGCATTTCCCGCACAGCGGTATGCGCGGACACGGCACTTGCCTTCATAGAGATATCGGGATCGCGGATCTCGTCGGTAACATCCATGCCGTTCATGCGCATATGCTGGCGGCCGTCCCCGTCATACTCGATCTCGACGGTCAGCTCGTCGATGTAGCGCCGCACGCCGTCCGCATCGGCCGGGCTGATCCCCAGCAGATCCAGAAAATACGCCACCGTGCGATAGATCGCGCCGGTATCCACATAATAAAAGCCGAGCTCCCGCGCCAGTTGCCTTGCTATGGTGCTTTTCCCCGCGCCGCCGGGGCCGTCAATAGCGATAGCGATCGTATTTGCCATGTCGATTTATTCTCCTTTTTCGATTTCTCGCATCTGTGCCAGCGCAGCGGCTTCCTGCGTCAAGGCCTCCTGCACGGTCAGACCGAGTCGAGCCGCCGTCTGCTCGGGTGTGAGCGGCAGGCCGCCCTCCAGACCGAAGCGCAGCGTGATGAGCTGTCTTTGTGCCTGCGAAAGGCCGCTGAGCATTTGCCCGATCTGCTGACGCGTTTGGAAATACGCTGTATTTTCCACCGCCTGTTCCTGCTCGGGGTCATCCTCCGTCTCGGGCGGCTGCGCACGGCTTACCATTCTTGCCGCTTCCAGCGCATTGCGGGCGCGCAGGGCTTCCTCCTCGGAAACGTGCATCCCCTGTGCGATCTCCTGCATCGTGGGGTTGCGCCCCAGCTCGGCCAGCAGCCGCTCGTCCACGGCGCGGTAATCTTGCATATCGCGGCGCAGCTTCTGCGCGATACCGTTATCCAGTGCCTGACGCGTGACAGCTGCGGCCATATACTGGCGAATTCGCCAATCGCAGTTTTCGGCAAGCTCCGCGCCGCCGCACACAGTCAGCGCCTCCCACAGTCCGAGGCTCCCCTCCTGAATGAGATCCATCAGCAGTACGCCGCGATCCGTGTGTGCCTGCGCCAGTTCGATCACGCGCGGCATGAAATACTCGGCCAGCGCAAGGCGTTCCGCCTCCGTGCGGGTATCGGCCGACCCGCGCATAAGCAGTTGGGCATCCTCGCGTGGCGCAATGGCCTGCACCTCCTGCAAAAACAGGCGAAGCGGGTCGTTTTCCTCCAACTCGGCACAATAATCTCCCTTTTTTACCAATTCCGCCTCGCGGCGCAGGCGCAGTGCAGCCGCGCCGGTCGCCATGCCCTTCGGCAGGTCGGAAATATCCAGGGTGATATGCGCATCCAGCAGATCGCGCAGCGCAGCGTCCATCTCGTCGCCTTCTTCGTTCGACAGCAGCGACAAAAATTGCATGGCGCTCACGCACGAGCCATGCTGCGCCTGCTCCATATAATCCTCCCACGGCGTGCGCGCAGTGGAAATATCCGGCATATTCATTCCAGAAAATCCTCCAATCCCAGATCCGTGCCCATTTTTTTCAGCCGCTCCATAGCCTGACGCTCCACCTGTCTGGCACGTTCCTTGGAAATACCGAAGCGCGCGCCGATCTCTTCCAGCGAGTGGCAAACACCGTCTGCCATGCCGAAATGCAGCATCAGCACCTGCCGTTCCCGCTGCGTGAGCATGGAGAGCAATCGTTCCAGCGTCTGCGTCAGTTCTTCGCGCACCAGCTGCTCCTGCGGCTGCGGCGCGCGTGGATCTTCCAGCTGCACGCCGACGGTCTGTTCCTCTCCTGTCGGCGCATCCAGCGAGCAGGTCTGCGGCTGCAGGGACAGATATTTCTCCACCTGTTCCGCCGTCATGCCGCACTGCGCGGCGATCTGTTGCGCAGTCGGTGCGCAGTCGCCGTCGCGCAGCAGCTCCGCTCTGGCCGCATTGACCCGTCGGATGCGCTCTGCGGTATGTGCCGGGACGCGGATCATCTGCGCGTGCTCCGTCAGGCAGCGGGTGATGCCCTGCCTGATCCACTTGGTCGCATAAGTAGAAAAGCGGAAATCCAGCGTATAGTCGAATTTTCGCGCAGCGGTCAGCAGCCCGATCGCTCCCTCCTGCACGAGATCCAGCAGCGGCACGCCGCGCCCCGCGTATTCCCGCGCCACGCTGACCACCAGCCGAAGATTGGCGTTCACCATCTGGCGGATAGCCTCCTCGTCCCCGGCGGCACAACGCTGCGCGAGGGCTTTTTCCTCCTGCGGCGTAAGGCGGGGAAATCGGCGAATATCGTGCAGAAACGGGCGAAGATCCTCTTCCCCGGTGCTGATCGGCGCGACAGTATCTTCCTGTGTCGTCAAGACAGTCATTCCTTCATTCCTTTTCTCTGCCTGAGCTGGTCGCGAAATGCCAGAAGATCCTCTTCCGACGCGACCTGTCTGCTGCGGTGCTCGGTACGAACGATGCGCACGCAGTCGCGAAACGCTTCCTCGCTGATCAGATCCTGCTGATACACGATCCCCGCCATATGGGACATTTCGTCCTCGTTCAACCCTTCCAATACACCGAGCGTGCTTTCCAGCCCGTTGTCTGCCCGCTCTTTCAGCTGGCGGAACACGCGGGCGAACAGCGGCACGGAAAAGTCCTCCGCGCACAGCCCGTCGGCTTGCGAAAGCAGGGCATTTTCGCGGATGGCCATGGCGATCAGGCGCTGTTCCGCAACGCCCGAGCGTACATTTTCATACGGCACCTTGCTGCTATGCCGCCGAAACGCCTGTGCGGGTGCAAGGTCGATCTTCTCCTGTTCGCGCCTGAGGCGGTTTTTGCGTCGTTTTTCCGCCTTCTGCACCTCCAGCGCCACCGCCGTTTCGCTCAGACCCGAAGCCTGCGCCACGCGCTTGCCGTAAACTTCCCGACGGATCGGGCTGTCCAGCGAAGCGACCAGCTCGGTCGCCTCCATGATGTACTGCACCTTCTGCTCATCCTGCGCAAGGTCGTATTTCCCGCGGATCGCATTGAGCTGGTATTCCACCCGATCCGAGGAGCCTTCCAGCAGCAATCGGAATTTGTCCGCGCCGTATTTTTTCAGAAATTCATCGGGGTCTTTCGCGCCCTGCATTTGCAGGACTTTCACGCTCAACCCCGCCTTCTCCAAAATGGGAATGGCACGCTGCGTCGCATTTTGCCCCGCGGTGTCCCCGTCGTAGATCAGCACGACCTGCTCGGTGTATTTGCGCAGCAGAGTCGCGCCGTCCGCCGTCAGCGCTGTCCCCAGCGAGGCCACAGCGCAATCGAAGCCGTACTGGTGCAGCGCGATGGCATCCATATAGCCCTCGACCAGAATGAGGTAGCCGAGTTTGCTCTTTTTCGCCAGATTGAGCGCAAACAGGTTTTTTCGTTTGTTGAAGATCGGCGTTTCGGGCGAATTGAGATATTTGGCGGCGTTGTCGTCCTTTTTCATGATACGACCGCCGAAGCCGATAACATTGCCCCGAACATCGATGATGGGAAACATCAGTCTGTCGCGAAAGCGGTCGAACAGGCTGTTGTTCTTTTTGGAGATCGTGACAAGTCCCGACTCCTTCAATTCTTCATCGGTATAGCCCTTTTTGCGCAGATGATCCGTAAGCTGTGTCCAGCTGTCGGGCGCATAGCCGATCCCGAAAGTCGTCAGCACCGACCTGGGCATTCCGCGCCCGGTGGCATAGCGCAGCGCGTCCGCGCCCTCGGGTGCATACAGCATGGTGTGGAAAAAGCGCGCGGCTTCCTTATGCAGCGCCCAGAGGCGCTCCTGCCGGTGATAGCGAGAGCGGTACTGCTCGTCGTCGGGCACTTCCATACCGACGCGGTTGGCCAGTGCACGCACGGCATCCGGGTAGCTCAGCCCCTCGACCTCCATCTGGAAATTGATCACGCCGCCGCCCTTGTGGCAGCCGAAGCAATAATAGATCCCCTTATCGGGTGCAACGGAGAACGACGCTGTCTTTTCCCCGTGAAACGGGCAAAGGCCGAACAGGTTCGCCCCGCTCCGCCGCAGAGAAACGTATTGCCCGACCACATCCTCGATCGGATTTCTGGCGACCAGCTCATCCAGAAACGCGGGAGAAAAAGCCATGCGTGTTGCCTCCTTTCGGGTCTTGTCCCCGAATACTCGATCCCGACCGATCAGCCTTTGATCTGCCAGCCCACCGGGATAAAGATCTCCGCAAATTTATCCACGGCGTAATTATCCGTCATACCGGCGATGTAATCGCAGACGGTCCGCTCCATCCCGTCGAAGGACAGCTGCGGATGAAAATCCTCCGGCAGCGCCTCGGGATGTGCCACATAATACTCAAACAGGCGTTGCAGCATATCCTTTGCCTTCTGCTCCTGCCCCTTGGCGACGGGATTGCGGTAAACATGCTCAAACATAAATGCCCGAAGCTCGCGCAGCGCATGCTCCACCTCGGGAGAGAGCGCGACCGTTCCCGCCTCGCGGGAGGTTTGGATAACATCCGTCACGAGTGTGTTGATCCGGGCAGAATGGGTCTGCCCCAGGACATCCGTGATCAGCGACGGGATATCCCGATTTGTCAGGATCCCCGCGCGGATGGCATCGTCGATATCGTGATTGACATACGCGATCTGGTCGCTCCTGCGGACGACCATGCCCTCCAATGTAGACGGCCACGGGTCGCCCGTGTGGCACAGGATCCCGTCACGCACCTCGTTCGTCAAATTCAGCCCCGCACCGTCCTTTTCCAGCAGGTCGACCACGCGCAGGCTCTGCTCGTTATGACGAAACGGCGTGCCGAGGCAACGCGTCAGCGCTTCCTCGCCCGCATGGCCGAAGGGCGTATGTCCCAGATCATGTCCCATGGCGATAGCCTGCGCCAGATCCTCGTTCAGTCCCAGCGCGCGGGTGATCGTCTCGGCGATGCGGGAAACTTCCAGCGTGTGCGTCATGCGTGTGCGATAATGGTCGCCCTCGGGCTGTAAAAACACCTGCGTTTTGTGCATCAGCCGCCGAAAGGACTTGCTGTGCACGATACGGTCGATGTCGCGCTGGTAGCAGGTACGCACATCCCCTTCCCGTTCTTCCTCCGCTTTCGGACGGCCGGAGGAACGATCGGAAAAAGCCGCCAGCGGGTTCAGTCTGCGGTGCTCCATCCGCTCGAGTTCTTCGCGAACAGTCATAGTTGCTCCACTCCCCTGTTATTGCGTCAGCGCAAATGCGCGGTATTCCTTTCCCGTTTCCATGCCTTCCAGCGTGGCACCGGACATATCCGTCAGTTTTTCCAGAAACGGTGCAGCGCTTTGCTCGGGCATCCAGATCTCCAGCTCCACATCCGCGCCGAAATCCGTGTTTCGGATCACGCCGCCGAACGCCGCAGCGGTCAGCTTCACGCGCTCATACCAGCTGTACGGGCACGGAACATACAAAACCGACCACACGCGCTTCACGGATTTTCCGGCCGCATCCACGGCGAGCTTCGCCCCGCGGGTATACGCGCGCACGAGGCCGCCCGCTCCGAGCAGGATCCCGCCGAAATAGCGTGTCACCACGCATACCACATTATAAAGCTGCTCACGCTGCAACACCTGAAGCATGGGCATTCCGGCCGTGCCGCCCGGCTCGCCGTCATCCGAAAAACGCACCGCGCCGTCCCGAATGATATACGCCCAGCAGTTATGCGTCGCATCGTAATGCATCTTTTTCATTTCCCGGATCTTTTCCAGCGCCTCTTCCTCCGTTTCCACGGGCCAGAGGCGGCCAATAAAGCGGGATCTCTTTTCGTAAAACTCATCTTCGCCAAACGCAGTCGGCACCAGATATTCGTCCACCGTGTCCGGCCTCCCTTTGCCCGTTACGGCTCCCGGGTCACATACGCCCGCAGCCTGCCGTATAAAATATCATCCAGAACGGCCTGCACCGCGATGCCTTCGGCGGTGTACTCCACAGACAGCACCTTTGCATTCTCGTGCAGCGTTTCCACCTGACCGCCCATGGAATACGGGAACAGCAACGCTACGCAATGGCGGCCCTGTCCCAGCGCTTTTTCAATGCTGCGCAGCAGGTGGGGCATTCCCTCGCCCCGCCGAGCGGAGATCGCGATCACATCCTCACCTGCGGGGATATCCTCCCGCGCGGCAAGATCGGCCTTATTATAGCAGCGCAGCACCGGCGTATCGGGCGTGGCCAGCTCGGCGATCAGGCTGTCCACCACCGCAATATGTGCCTCCCGCTCGGGGTCTGCCGCATCGATCACATGCAGCAGAAGATCGGCGTAGGACAATTCCTCCAACGTGGCGCGGAACGCCTCCACCAGATGATGCGGGAGCTTCGCGATAAATCCGACCGTGTCGGACAGCACCACATCCAGATTTTCGGACACGGTCAGCTGTCTGGATGTAGTGTCCAGCGTATCGAACAGCCGATCATTCGCGGGGATGCCCGCCCCCGTCAGGCAATTCAGGAGCGTAGATTTTCCCGCATTGGTGTAGCCGACGATGGCCACGACCGGGACGGCGTTTTTCCTTCTGCGTTCGCGCTGTACGCCGCGCACCTGCCGCACCTGTTCCAGCTCCCGTTCCAGACGGGTGATCCGCTCGCGGATATGGCGGCGGTCGCTTTCCAGCTTCGTTTCGCCCGGGCCGCGCGTGCCGATCCCGCCGCCCTGTCTGGACAGGCTCTTTCCCATGCCGGAAAGGCGCGGGAGCAGATACTTATACTGCGCCAGCTCGACTTGCAGGCGGCCTTCGCGCGTTCTGGCTCTCTGCGCAAAAATATCCAGGATCAGGGCGCTTCTGTCCAGCACGGTCACGCCCAGTATCTCTTCCAATGCGCGGATATGTCCCGGCGACAGCTCGTTATCAAATATGACCATGGTTGACTGCGTTGCTTCCGCCAGCAGTCGGATCTCCTGCGCCTTGCCCTCTCCGATAAAGGAGTGCGCATCGGGCGCATGTCGGTTTTGCAGCACCTTTCCGGTGCACAGGCCGCCCGCCGTTTCCAGCAGTGCCTCCAGCTCTTCCAGAGTTTCCTCCGTCGCCGTCTGTTCGCGGCGAAACGTGTCGGCATTCAGCCCCACCAGGATCGCCCGCTCCGGCGCTTCCGTTTTCAAAATTTCCTGCATAACTCCTCCGTCTTTTCCCGATGCCATTGTAGCACAAATCCCCCGCGCGGGCAAGTCCGTAAAACAACAAAATCCGCACCACGGAAACCGTAGTGCGGATCGGACATTTTTACTTCAGGCCAAAACGCTTGTTGAAACGATCAACTCGTCCACCGGTGTCAACCAGCTTCTGCTTGCCGGTATAGAAAGGGTGGCACTTGGAGCAGATCTCAACACGAATATCCTTTTTGGTAGAGCCGGTAGTAAAAGTGTTGCCACAGGCGCAACGGATCGTGGTCTGTTCGTACTTGGGATGGATACCTTCCTTCATTATGGTTCACCTCTTTCTTATCATGTAAAAGGGCACAAAAACCCTCAGCAATTTCAATCGCCCGAATATAGTAGCATACTTCGGTTTGAAATGCAAGCATTTTTTATGTTTTTTTGAAAAAACTTATTCGAACAGGGACGCTTCGATCGTTCTGTCCTTAAAATAGTACGCCCGATCGTGCTGTCCCACGCTACGCACCACCCTGCACGGGTTCCCCAGCGCGACCACATCAGACGGAATATCCTTCGTCACGACGCTTCCCGCACCGATGACCACATTATCGCCGATAGTCACTCCGGGCAATACGATCACGCCCGCGCCGAGCCAGCAGTTTTTCCCGATGCGCACGGGCATATTATATTGCAGACCGCGGCCGCGCAGCGTTGGGTCGACGGGATGCCCTGCCGTTGCGAGCGTCACGTTCGGGCCGAACATGGTCTGATCTCCCACATAGATATGTGTATCGTCCACCAGCGTCAAATTATAGTTGGCATACACGCATTTTCCGAAGTGGACATGATGCCCGCCGAAATTGCTGTGCAGGGGCGGCTCGATATAGCATCCGTCTCCGATCTCGGCAAACATTTCCCGCAGCAGCGCGCTGCGCTTTTCTCCCTCACCCGGACGCGTCCGATTGAAATCGTACAGTTTTTCCTGAAACTGCGTCTGTTCGGCGGCGATCTGCGGGTCAGCGGGGTCGTAAAGCGCCCCGCTGTGCTGTTTTTCCCGTTCCGTCATAGGGCAGCCTTAAAACGCCCAGTTTCCGTTGCGGAAAACAGGTACGATCCTGCCATCGGTGCAAACGGCATCGATGTTCATGCTGTCGCATCCGATCATGAAATCCACATGGATCATAGAGTCGTTCACGCCCAGTGCCTGGCATTCTTCCAGCGTCTTGTTTTGATAATCCTCGATGGTATCGGCAAATCCCGCGCCCACAGCCAGATGGCACGCGGCATTCTCGTCGAACAGCGTTTCATAAAACAGGATACCGCTCTGCGCAATCGGGCTGGCCTGCGGGACCAGTGCGCATTCGCCCAGATAGGCCGCGCCCTCGTCCATGGTCAGCATCTGCTGCAACAGCTGCGCGCCCTTTTCCGCACCGGAGTCCACAGCCTTGCCGTTTTCGAAGCGGATCCAGAAATTCTCGATCATCTGTCCCTGATAGCTCAGGGGCTTGGTTGCATAAACGATGCCGTCCGCGCGGCCGCGCATGGGCGAGATGAAGCATTCTTCGCTCGGGATGTTGGGGTTGAACGTGATGCCCAGACGGGATGTCTCGCTGCCGCCGCAGAAGCGTGCCTGCGGGATCATACCGACGGTGAACTCCGTCCCGTTGTCCGCCGAATAATGCAGCGCATCGATAGACAGGCTGTTCAGGTAATCGCATCTTGCCTTCAGATCTGCATTGTGCCGCTCCCAGGCAAGGATCGGGTCGTCATCCACACGGGCTGTGAACAGGATCGCCTCCCACAGCTTTTCCACGGCTGCACCCGCGCGCAGCCCCGGGAATACCTTCTTCGCCCAGGCCACGCCCGGAACGGCGGCGATACACCACTGCTGCTTGCCGTCGCGCGCATCGATATAGGGCTTCAGAACGGGATAGCTCAGCTTGCGCGCCTTGGCCATTTTTTCCATGTTCACGCCCTTGAGGCCATCCGGGTCTTCGGAAACCAGGTGGATGCGGGCGGGCAGCTCATCGCAGTAATACTGCTGGCGTGCCTTGACCCACTCTTTGACCTCACCGAGCGTTTTGACGGACTCGTAGCGATAGTGCAGCTTTGTCAGCGGCTGGTACTCCCAGTGCACGATCACTTCCTTCGCCTTTGCCTTATAGCATTCGTCTACCAGAATCTGTACGAATTCCGGCTGGTCAAGTCCCGCAAAGATCAGGACGGTTTGATTTTTCTGGACGTTCACGCCACAGCGGGCGATGAGTTTGGCATATTGCCGAATCTTTGCTTTGTTCACGGAAAAGCCTCCCTGTTTTTATTTTACCGCCATTTTAGCAGATGAATACGCATTCGTCAATACTTGCATTCTTTTTGCGTGTGCGATATAATCGGGTATACGATATCGGCACGCCTGTGCAGAGGGACACGCGGAGGTAAAAATATGCTCAGCAGAGAAGAATTTCACAAACGGCTGCGCGGCACCACATGGCTGCTTGACGGCGCGACGGGCTCGAATTTGCAGACAGTCGGGATGCCGCGCGGCTGCTGTGCCGAGGAATGGATCCTTTCGCATCCGCAGGCGCTGCAGGCGTTGCAGCGCGCGTATGCCGAAGCGGGCGCGCAGATCCTGTATGCACCGACGTTTCAGGCGCAGCCGCTCGCGCTGGCGCGGGTCGGTCTGGATAAGCAGACGGAAGCCGTCAACGCACGTCTTGCGGCGTTGAGCCGTGAGGCCGCGCCCGCCTGCCTGATCGCAGGCGATCTGACCACGCTCGCCGCGTTTTGCGACAGTCGGGACGCGCAAAATTTCGATCTTCTCGTAGAAAACTATCGCCGCCAGATCCGCGGCCTGATCGACGGCGGCGTCGATCTGCTCGTCGCCGAAACGCTGCTTTACGCCTGTGAAGCGGAGGCCGTTTTCTGCGCTGCCGAGCTGGAAGGTGCCGGTGCGCAGCTGTACAGCTTTCCAATCCAATTGGACGGCTCTCTGTATTCCGGGGAAAGTGCCGACTCTATTCTGTGCTCGCTGGAGGCGGCGGGGGCAGCCGCCGTCGGCTTCAACTGCGTCGCCGCAGACGGCGCAACGGCGCAGCTGGTGTCCATGCTGCGCAGTCGGCTCGACGGGCCGCTCCTGTGCAAGCCAAACGCGGGTCTTCCCACCATCGGAGCAGACGGCCTTGCGCACTACCCCATGTCGCCGCAGGACTTCGCCGAGGTCATCACCGCCTGTGTGCGCAGCGGGGCGACGCTGGTCGGCGGCTGTTGCGGCACAGCGCCCACGCATATCCGCGCCGCACGCGATGCGATCCGCGCAGCGAAACATTAGCTTGTAAGGCTCTATCATGAATGTTGCGGTCGGGTGATGAGCCCGACCGCAACATTTATTATAGAACCAAAAACAGCGGAAGATCAGGAAATCCGTGATCTTCCGCTGTAATTATGCTTTACGCGGTATATCCGTCCTCTTCCTCGGCGGCCACACAACCGACACGCGGTGCCGGGGTCACGCCGGGCTGAAAGTCACGATAGGCCATCATGCCGGAGCCTGCGGGGATCAGCTTGCCGATCAGGACGTTCTCCTTCAGACCGACCAGATGGTCGACCTTGCCCTTGATGGCGGCATCGGTCAGGACTTTCGTCGTCTCCTGGAAGGAGGCGGCGGAAAGGAACGAATCGGTTGCCAGTGCAGCCTTGGTGATACCCAGCAGCATCGCCGAAGCCGTCGCGAGCCGCAGCTCGTCTTCGCCCGCGTCGATACGCGCCTGCACCGCAGCGTTGGCATCCTCGAACTCGAAGCTGTCCACGACCGTCCCGGTCAGCAATGCGGTATCGCCCGGGTCTTCCACGCGGACTTTGCGCATCATCTGGCGGATAATGACCTCGATATGCTTATCGTTGATCTCAACGCCCTGCTGGCGGTACACCGCCTGCACGGACTGCACCAGATAATCCTGCACAGCCTCCACGCCGGAGATCCGCAGCACATCCTGCGGGTACAGCGCACCGTCGGTGATCGGTTCGCCCTTTTGCACGGGGCGGCCGTGCTGCACCTTGAGGCCGACGGAATACGGCACCTGATAGACCTTGACCTCGCCGTCCTCGGCTGTAACGGTGATATTACGCAGCGCCGTACGATGCGTATCGTCGATGGAAACGATGCCCGTGATCTCGGAGATCGTAGCCATCTTCTTGGGACGGCGTGCCTCGAACAGTTCTTCGACTCTGGGCAGACCCTGCGTGATATCGTCGCCCGCAACGCCGCCGGAGTGGAAGGTACGCATGGTCAGCTGGGTACCGGGTTCGCCGATGGACTGCGCGGCGATGATGCCGACCGCTTCGCCCAGATCGACTTCCTTGGAAGTCGCAAGGTTCATGCCGTAGCATCTTGCGCACACGCCCACGCGTGCGCGGCAGCCGAGGATCGTGCGGATATAGATCTTTTCGATGCCCGCCTGCTCGAACTTTGCCGCATCTTCCGGCATCATCATGACATCTTTGGAGTGGATAAGCTCGCCCGTCACGGGATGCACGATATCATGCACGGGATAGCGGCCGCGGATGCGGTTGCCGAACGAATCGATGATCTCGCCGTTCTTGTCGTACACCGCGCCGACCCAGATACCACGCTCGGTGCCGCAGTTATACTCACGGATGATGACATCCTGCGACACATCGACCATACGACGGGTCAGGTAACCGGAGTCCGCGGTACGAAGAGCGGTATCGGTCATGCCCTTACGCGCGCCTCTGGAGGAAATGAAGTATTCCA
>CAZIGE010000054.1:0-12541 GCA_964538475.1 uncultured Oscillospiraceae bacterium
TTTTCCATCCTTTCCGCGAAATGTCCTGTTTTTTACTTATATTCTAGCGCATCCCGCGCCGGATTGCAATAAAAATCGGCACTCGACATTACTTCGAGTGCCGTAACTAGCTGCTTTGCAAAGCCCCGCCTGCGCGCGGGGCATTTATTTTGCCTCTGCGTCGGCGCGGGGGGCGCAGGGTGCGCACGAAAAAGTGCCGTTTTGGGCGAAAATACGGGTCGCGATGCGCGCGATGAAGTCGCCGTTCGTAGGGCGCGGGACAGTTCCGTCGGGCAAGGCGGGGAAATAGCGCAGCCACTGCGCCGACGAGCCGCGCGTCCACGCGTTCTGAATGGCGTTTCGGATGCTGCGCTCGACCTGCTGTGCGCTTTTGCCGCACGAACGGCCTACTGCGGCGTACAGTTCCTTCGTCAGCCCCTGTGCGGGGTCGCGCAGATACAGCGGGATCGCCGTCAGAAGATGCCCGAACCCGTCGACCTTCGGCGAAAGCCCGAGCTCCAGAAGCAGCGTCGGAAGCGGGGCGCGCGGCGCGGGAGTTGTCCGAACCGCAGAGCATTCGCGCGTCTCGGCCAATTCCAGCAGCTGCTCGCGCAGCGCCTGCACGCTGTACGGCTGGATCGTCAGGTGATCGACCCGAAGTTTGCCCAGCGCGTCCAGGATATACGGGCTGACGAACGGGGTCGTGACCGCCACAGCGGGAGAAATGTCCGCACCGGAAAGCTCGCGCAGCAGCGTCAGGCCGTCGACATGCGGCAAAAGCAGGTTCAAAATCACCAGATCGGGGCGAAATTCCGACAGCGCCTGCCGCGCCTGCGCACCGTCGGCACAGGCAGTGATGAGAAAATCGTCCGCGAGCGCCTCCGAAAGTGCCTGCCGCAGCGCGCTGTCCCGTTCGGCGATCAGCAATTTTTGCACGGGAAAAACCTCCTCATTTGTCTCTATTTTAAGAGAATAGCAAATTTTCGGAAAGATTTCAACTGTCTCCCCGCTCTTTTTTTCGACATTTTTCGACACTCGGGAGGCTATATTTCCGCAGCTCCCGATTTTTTATTGCAATCCGACACGGAACGCGCTAGAATATAAATAAAAAACAGGATATTTCGCGGAAAGGATGGAAAAAGTATTAAGAAAAGTCGAATTTGGATGATAGCAGTCCTCGTTATTGCGCTCCTGCTCATCGGCGTTATCGTCGGGCTGCGCAGCTGCGGCGGCGAGCCGAGCGGGACGCAGCCGAGCGTTGCACCGACAGGCGGGGTAATCGACCCGAGCGACCTCAACGGGGCTACCGACCCGACCGGCGATCCGGGCGAGGCTACCAACCCCGGTGGGACTACCGAGCCGAGCGGCAGCGTCACGGATCCGACCGAGCCGAGCGGCGGGGGCGACCCCACGCAGCCCACTACTCCGAGTGAACCGACCAACCCCACCGACCCCACCGAGCCGAAGCACGAGCACAGCTACACGGCGCAGGTCGTCGAACCCACCTGCACGGAGAAGGGCTACACGGTGCACACCTGTGCGTGCGGCGCGAGCTACAAGGACACCGAAACCGCCGCCCTCGGCCACGACCTGCACACGCAGACCATCAAGCCCACCTGCGAGGAAGACGGCTACACCCGCGAAACGTGTGCGCGCTGCGACTACGCGGACATCACCTCCGTGGCCAAGAGCAGCGGCCACACGGAAGTGGTCGACAAGGCCGTCGCAGCGACCTGTACCGCGACCGGCCTGACCGAGGGAAAGCACTGCGCTGTCTGTAATGCTGTGCTGGTGAAGCAGGAAATCGTCAAGGCAAAAGGTCATACCGAAGTCGTCGACAAAGCTGTTGCGGCGACCTGCACCACAACCGGCTTGACCGAGGGCAAACACTGTTCCGTCTGTAACGCTGTTCTGGTGAAGCAGGAAGTCGTCAAGGCGAAAGGTCATACCGAAGTCGTCGACAAAGCCGTCGCAGCCACCTGCACACAGACCGGCCTGACCGAGGGCAAGCACTGCGCCGTCTGTAACGCTGTGCTGGTGAAGCAGGAAGTCGACAAGGCAAAAGGTCATACCGAAGTCGTCGACAAAGCCGTCGCAGCCACCTGCACACAGACCGGCCTGACCGAGGGCAAGCACTGCGCCGTCTGTAACGCTGTGCTGGTGAAGCAGGAAGTCGACAAGGCAAAAGGTCATACCGAAGTCGTCGACAAAGCCGTCGCGGCGACCTGCACGCAGACCGGCCTGACAGAGGGCAAGCACTGCTCCGCCTGTAACGCTGTGCTGGTGAAGCAGGAAGTCGTCAAGGCAAAAGGTCATACCGAAGTCGTCGACAAGGCCGTCGCGGCGACCTGCACCACAACCGGCCTGACAGAGGGAAAACACTGCGCTGTCTGCCAGAAAGTGCTGGTTGCGCAGCAAGAAATTGCTGCAACAGGACATAGCTATAAATCTGTTGTAACCAAACCCACCTGCGCGGAGCGGGGCTACAGCACCTATACCTGCAGGCACTGCGGAGACAGCTATGTAAGCGATTATGTCGATGCCACCGGCCACGATTATCAAAACGGCGTTTGCGCGGAATGCGGAAACATCCACCCCAATATGTCGGTTTACCAAGGTAAGGTGATTTCCATTTTGGGTGATAGCATTTCTACCTTTGCAGGGTATATTCCCACGGCGGACGGGGTCAATTTGGAGCATTTGGCCAGATACCCGCAAAACAATTTGCTGACGGATGTGAACGAAACATGGTGGATGCAGGTCATAAAGCTGCTAAACGCGCAGTTGGGGATCAATGAGAGCTGGCGCGGAACACAGGTAGGCAATACCAGTGAATGTGAGAATGACGGCTCCAATAATGGAACCAAGGCATGTATGGCATCGCTGACGCGCATTCAAAATTTGGGCAGCAACGGCACGCCCGACGTGATTCTCTTCTTCGGCGGAACCAATGATATTTTGCAGCGGAAAACGATCGGGAGCTTCGATCCAAAAAACGCGCCGACGAAAGTCGATCTGACAGCAGTAAAATGGGATACGGTGGCGGAAGCCTATGTGGCTGCGATCCTGCGAATGCAGTATTACTATCCGAACGCGCAGATCGTCGCCATGCTTCCTGCCTGCTCGGCCAATTATGATGAGGCGACATTGAAAGCATATAATTCCGTTTTTGCGGCCATTTGCGAGCATTACGGCGTGACATATGTTGATCTGAGCAGCTGCGGCATCCATGTTTCCGATCTGCCGGATGGAATCCACCCCAACGCACAGGGAATGGACTACATCACCGCTGCCGTGATGAAGTCGCTGGTAGAAAATGCGAGCTAAAGGCGTGGAAGAACAAAGTCTGCTCTATCAAGCACAGCCTGCGCTCTGCGAGCACCGTTACTCCCGTACTACCCTCAGCGTGACCAAGCGCTGATCGCAGATCGGGTGTGTGAAACCGTATTGTATCGTCAGAAAGCACTGTAACTGTTTACAAATTCATATACCCAATACCATATTCAAAAGGCTTATATCCTGTCGAACGAGCGTGTTATTAGCCAAAAGGGAAAGATCACTTACCTGCCGATCTATTTCGTGATGTTCATGCAAAATCAGCCGGTGGATGAAAAGGAATTGTTGTTTTGATTGGTGTAGAAACTGATTGAATAACTGCAAATAAAGACTAAAGAAAAAGGAAATGATACTATGATCTACTATGCCACAAAAGAAACGATGCAGCGCTATAAACTGAAAACACCGGAGGAGATGGATTCTTCTATTTCGCCATTTGTACAGATGGTCAAGCAAAAGGAAGCCGGTCAGCGCATTTACGAATGGGGCTGCAAGCTATTCTATTTTGACAGGAGAAAGTGCCTGCAAATCATGCATTTTGAAACAAAGCTTGTCATCTATCTGGTGGATTTGAAAATGGCGGATCGGGAATATGCCGGGAATGCGGTTGCTCAATATTTGATGGACATGTATGCATCGGATCGAGAAATGTGCCGTGCGCTGGAGGCGTTCTTTGCGTCCGCACCGGTGCTTATTTTTGATAAAATTACAGACCGGAGCATGATTACCAGCATGAATTCTATGCTGAATCGATGGGCGATGGACGGCTATCGGTTTTATGATTATATCAGCGACGGCATTTTGCACACAAAGAAAATCAACAGAGATGTGAACGAAATGCCCACAACAATTACGATAGACGGAAAGAAAGAGTGGATCGTTCCCTATGAATACTTTGCGCAGATAATCAAAAAACGGTTTTCGGGTAAGAATTCTATGCTGCGCAAAAGATTTGACTTATTGAAGTAAATAACCCAAGGCGGACTCGCATGAGTCCGCCTTTAGCTTTATGTGTTTGCCCGGCTTTTCAAATCTAAGGAGGTGTGCCGAACGGCACGCACGGCGGCGTGAGATGAGGGAGAAAGCTCGATTGCATCGGATCGGTGCGGCAGGTCAGCGCTCGTACACGGCGTTGATCTGCGTGGGGCCTTCCAGCAGCAGTTCGTTTATGCGCCCGTCCTCCCCGAAGATGGAGACGGACAACGTGCCGCCGCGGTTTTCCACGGTCAGGTAGCCGCCCGGGAGCTTGCCGGATGCCCACAGCACGGCAGCGGTCGAGCCTGTACCCGTGCCGCAGGCGAGCGTGTAATCCTCCACGCCGCGCTCAAAGGTCAAAATACGGATGACGGTATCGCTCAGGCGGGTGTAGAAATTGACGTTCGCGCCCTTGGGAAAGGCGGGGTCAAAGCGCAGCGCCCTGGCCTGCTCCAGCAGGCGCGGCGCATCCTCCCAGGTAAGGCCGGGGATCTCCTTTACGGCGTGCGGAACGCCGGGGCTTCCGAGTTCCACATAGGCCACATCGCCCTTGCGATGCAGATCCAGAACGCCCGGGTCATTCAGGCGGATGCGGTAGATGTTCTCGCTGAGCCGACGGCCGGGCACGAGCCCCGCGTCGGTCTGCACGACCATTTCCTCTGCGGCGATGCCCATTTCATAGGCGAAACGGCAGATGCACCGCGCGCCGTTGCCGCACATTTCGCCGCGCGTTCCGTCGGAATTGTAAAAATGCAGACGGAAATCCGCCACATCGGAATGGTCGACGGCCATGAAGCCGTCTGCACCCGTAAGGGCGCACAGTTCGATGGCCAGCTGCCTGAAATCAAGATTTTTGTCGCGCGCGTCGATGACCATAAAGTCATTGCCCGCGCCGTTCATATGCCAGACTTTCATTAAGTAGCCTCCTCAGGTGTTTTGCAGGATGCTTTCCATGTCATACAGCCCGACGGGCTGTGTGCACACAAAGCGGGCGGCGTTGACGGCACCTTCGGCCAGCATACGGCGGTCAACGGCCTCATGGCGCAGAGTCAGGCACTGCGTGCCTGTGTGGATGTGTACCTCGTGCACGCCTACGACGCTGCCCATGCGCAGAGAAGAAATGCCGATCTCGTTTTTCTCCCGCCTGCCTTCCCCACAGCGGCCGCAATGCGCCGTCGCCGCAGGGCGGACGCGACGGATCGCGTTGAAAAGCATCTTCGCCGTGCCGCTGGGCGCATCGACCTTGCGATCATGGTGGATCTCGACGATCTCGATGTCCGCATCGGGAAATGCGGCAGCGGCCTGCGCGGCCAGACGGCACAGCACGGCGATGCCGAGACTCATGTTCCCGGCATAAAATACGGGGATGCGGCAGGATGCGGCGCGGATCTGCTCTTTTTCCACATCGGTATGGCCGGTCGTGCCGATCACGGCGGCACAGTGGTTTTCGCAGGCGTAGGCCAGTACGTCGGTAACGGCGCTGTGGTGAGAGAAATCGATGACAACATCCGCAGCCGTCGGCTCCAGCTCGGCGGCGGTACGGGCAACGCCGTTTGCACCGTCCAGACTGACGCGGCCGACGACCTCATCGCCCAGGATCTCGCCGAGCAGCCGCCCCATAGCGCCGTTGGCACCCCAAAGCACGGCTCTCATACGTTGACCCCCAGTGCGCGCATCTGCGCATAGAGTCGTGCACGGTTGCTCTCTTCCATGCGGGTCAGCGGCAGACGCAGATTTTCTGCGCCGAAGCCCATGGCGGCGACGGCGGCCTTGGCGGGGATGGGATTGACCTCGCTGAACAGGCAGTCGATCAGCGGCAACAGCCTGCATTGCAGCGCGGCGGCGGCCGGATAGTCGCCTGCGCGGCATGCGTCGGTCATGGAAACGGCAAGGCGCGGCACGACATTGCTCAGCACGCTGATCGTGCCGGCTGCGCCCATGGACATCATGGGCACGGTGAGCGCATCCTCGCCGGAATAAACGTCGAGTTTGTCGGCGCACAGATGCATGATCTGCACCATTTGCGCCATATTACCGGAGGCCTCCTTGATCCCGACGATATTCGGGTGGTCGGCCAGTGCTGCGACGGTCTGCGGCAGGAGATTGCAGCCCGTGCGGCCGGGGACATTATACAAAATCAGCGGCACGCGGGCGGCATCGGCCATGGCGGTGAAATGGCGGATCAGGCCGGCCTGTGTCGCCTTGTTATAGTAGGGCGTGACGGCCAGAAGCGCATCCGCGCCCGCGTCGCAGGCACTTTTTACATTGTCCAGCGCGTGTGCGGTATTATTCGAGCCGACACCCGCGATGATCGGCACGCGTCCGCCTACGCGCTGCACAGTGAAGCGGATGACCTGCGCCTGCTCGGCAGGCTCCAGTGTGGCGCTCTCGCCCGTGGTGCCGACGGCGACCAGCGCATTGATCCCGTTTTCCAGCTGGAAATCGATCAGCCGCCCCAGCGCATCGAGATCTACGCTGAGATCTTCGCGCATGGGGGTGACGAGCGCGGTGGCCATTCCTGTGAATACGGTGTGTTTCATGACGACCTCCTTGTCAGTCTGCGGTGGTGATGGAGTTGAAGTAATCGTACAGCGGGAGCAGCTTTTCAAAGGTATCGCACACTCGCTGCGCCAGCGCGGGGGAGAAGGCATCGGGGCCGAAATCCTCGTGGAAAATGCAGGAGATATCCGACTTCCAAAGGAAGAAGCGCGCCAGCGCGGGATCACTGCACACCTCGGGGTGGCGATATTCCTGCGCCGTGATCGGATGATGCAGCTGCGCCTGCGTCTGCTCGATCAGGGCGAGAAACGGCGCGCTCTGCGCGGAAATGACGCGGCGGAAGTGCTTCATGGCCATGGGGCGGGGCTTCCAGACGGAAAAACCGTAATCCATACCGTCCGGGTCGATCTGGAAGAACAGGCAGGGGTGCTCTGACCATTGGGAAACATCCCGACGGATGCAGATCCAGAGACTTTCCTTGTACGGGAGCGGGTGATGCAGCCGCGCGTCGCGGTAAATGCGGCTGACTTTCAGCAGATCGCCTGGTCTGTCCGCGAAGGGACGGAACAACTCCGCGCCGAGTGCTTTCATCGGCTCGTAAAGCGTCTGCACATACTGCGCCTTATGCGCCTGAAACCATTGCCGCTCGTTGTTCATACGAATGCCCCAGAGAAAATCCACCGTCTCGGGGGAAAAACCTTCAAACATGTTTGCTCGGCTCACACTTTCTTTTTCCTTTATTTTACCCGTTTTTTCGCAAATTTGCAACAGGGAAACGGCACCTGCGGGAAATATTTGCGCGATGCGCTACTGCTCGCGCTTTTTTGGCGGACGGTTGCGATAGCGCACCTGCCCGCGATGGGCGGGGGGATAGGGCTTGTCCTCGACTTCCAGCTCGAAACGCTGGCAGACGTTGCACACGGTCGTATCGCCGTAGGACAGCTGCCGCTCTATATTTGCGCCGTAGCGCATGTGGACATGCCCGTGCAGCAGGTACTGCGGATGATACCGATCCAGCAGCTCCACCAGCGCGGCGAATCCGCGGTGGGCATTGTCGTCTGCGTCGCCAAGTCCCTGCGGGGCGGCGTGCGTAACGACGATATCCACGCCCTTGTAGCGCCGCAGCTGACGGCGCAGGCGACGGATGCGGCGGCGCATATCCTTTTCGGTGTACTGGTGCGGCCCGGGGTGATACCATTTGCAGCCGCCCAGACCGAGGATGCGCAGGCCGTTATACAGCACGAATCGGTCGTCTATGCAGTCGCAGCCCTCGGGCGGGAATTTTTCATAGGAGCCGTCGTGGTTGCCGTGGACATAGAGCACGGGACAGCGCGCCATGGTCACAAGGAAGGAAAGATAGTCTGCCTTCAGATCGCCGCAGGAGAGGATCAGGTCGTATTCGCGCAGCTTTCCGGGGGTATAATAATCCCACAGGGCGGGGCTTTCTTCATCGGAAACAGCCAGGATCTTCACAGACTTCCCTCCTTTTCCGGCGGAATACTTTCGCGGTAAACGCCAAGTTCGCGCACCATGTTCTGCGAATAGGGGAGCACCTCGTCAAAAGCGGGGATGCGGCCGTAAACATTGTCGCACAGCCAGTCCATGCGCAGGATTTCATCCGGCGAGAGCACGCGGGTACCGTCGTTGATCACGGTGCCGTCCTGCGCGAGGATGCGGCGGGCAAAGGGGTCGATCAGCCCGGCGCGCATGGCCTGCGTGAGCATACCGGCCAGACTGCGCACGCCGTCCGGCACATGCTCGGACAGCGTAAGGTCGATGCTGCCGCTGTCCATGCCCCACCAGTAGTTGACGGCCTTTCCGGCGTTTCGCTTATCATTCCACGCACCGGAGAGGATCGAGCGGATCACATTTTCATAGCATTTGCCCCAGACCCAGACGGGCGAGCCGAGCGCGGTCAGCTTGCCGTCCGCATCTACCAGATAGGTGCCGTAGTTGCAGAAATCCAGATAGCGCTGCTGCGCCGTCGGGACGTCACGATTGGAGATCACCCGAATGCCCTGATGCACGAAATCCTCCACCGGGTTTCCGGGCAGGCACGACCAGCGCAGGCAGATGCGCGCGCGGGGATTGGTCATCTGCGCGCCGAGCGCGAAGGCGTTGATGGAGGTGGGCACGCCGAAAATGGGGTACGAGCCGACATAGCCGATGCGGTCGTCGCGCGCCATCGCGCCGGCGATCGCACCCGTGATGAATTTGGCCTCGTACACGCGGCAATAGTAGCTGCGGTAGCTGGGATAGGGTGCATTGACCGAGCAGTTGAGGAATTTGACTTTTCCGTATTTCAGCGCGGCGCGCAGCGTGGCGCGGCCGAGCTGCGGTGTAGTGGTGAAAATGACCTGTGCGCCATCCTCTACGGCCAGAGAGAGCAGACGATCCGCTTCCTCCTCCGTGTCGGCATGAAAATAGCTGGTCACGCTGATCTGATCGCCGAAAACGGATTCGATATGGCGCCGCCCGTCCTCGTGCCCCTCGACCCAGGTGCTGAGCGAGGCATCCAGCGGATGCACGAAAGCGACGCGCAGGGGGCCGGTGATGATGCGGCTGATGATCCCCGGGCTGCCGCCCGTGACGGCGGATGTTTCCATGCGGACGGAATCCGGCTGTGTCAGGGCGGTGAAATCGTCCCACAGCGGGAGAAGCGTCTGCTTAAGCTCGGCCGAAGAAAGCTCCGTCAGGTCGCGAAACGGATAAACGCGCAGCCAGACCAGAAGCGCCTCTTCGGGAAGCAGCGACAGCTTGTCGCCGCCGAGCGCGCGGAACGCCTCCCGAAAATAGTGAAATCCGGTGGAAAAGCTGCGCTTTTCCCGCTCTGTCCAGCTTTCGCCCGGCTCTTTTCCCAGACGGGACAGCAGCTTCTGGTAATCGCCCGGCACGCGATACTGCGGGCGGTACAGCCCGGAGGCGCGGTAGAAATCCAGAAATTCATAATAGGCGCGCACGCGCGGCTCTGCCGTCGGGGGCGGAAGCACCCGCGTGACCATGGCGGGGATACGGGGGGCCCCGAACCAGCGCAGGACGCTGACGCGCTTGTTTCCTTCCTGCACATAAAAATTGCCCATATATTCCAGACACGAGATGGGGTCGCGGATGCCCTCGTTGGACAGGTGCGCCACACACAGCGCGCTCCATTTGGCGGCGAACTCCGTGTCCTTATCCAGCAGCGGAAGGAAGCTTGCGGAAAAGGCGGGGGTGCGCCCCGGCGTTTCCGTTCCGACGATCAGCTCGGAGGGGATCTCCACATAGCCGAGCGATACGGTCTGCAAAAGGTCGTTTCGCGATACGAGCTGGTCAAGTGCAAGAAGCCCCGGCTCTTTCCCGGCGGCCAGACGTTCTTTCTGCTCTTTCAGTCCGGCACGCTGTGCCTTGGCGTATTCCTCCAGCGCGGATTGCAGCTGCATGTGATGCACACCCTTTCTTGAAATTTTGTATATCATAGCACTTTTTCCCCGATTTGCAACTGTTTTTTCCCGAGGCGAAGAGGTTCGGGAAAATGTTCAAAAATAATTCAAAATATTCCTATTGACTTTTTTGGCACTCTCGTGTATAGTGTGCTTAGCACTCAAAGTTAATGAGTGCTAAGCGATAAACGGAAGGAGATGCGCATGGAACTGACGGAACGAAAGAAGAAGGTGCTGCGTTCGGTAGTCGATCTGTACATCCGCACGGCCGAGCCCGTGGGTTCTAAGGCCATCACCGAATTACCGGATATGAATTACTCGTCGGCCACCATCCGCAACGAAATGGCCGAGCTGACGACCATGGGCTATCTGGAGCAGCCGCACACCAGCGCGGGACGCGTTCCCTCCCCCGCAGGCTATCGGCTGTATGTCGATGAGCTGATGGCGGATTACCGCCTGAGCATGGACGAGGCCAACTCCATCCACACTGCCATCGAGGAAAAGATGCAGCAGGTGGATAAAATGGTGGAAAAGGTCGCAAAGCTCGTCTCGCAGGCCACCAATCTGCCGGCGATCTCCGTTGCGGCACATACGGGCGGCATCGTCATTACCCGCTTTGACCTGATCCTGACAGGGCCGGGCAGCGTGATCTTGGTGATGATGCTTTCGTCCAGCGATGTGGTCAACAAGCTGATCCGCATCCCCGTGTCGGTCACGCAGAGCGATCTGACGACGCTGTGCGCCGTGCTCAATGCGACGATGACCCGCCTGCGCCCGGAGGACTTCACAGAAGATCTGATGGAGCGGGTGCTGCACGCCGCCGGAACGGCGGGCGCACTGGTGCCGGTGATCGTGGACTTCGCCGCGGAAACGCTGCGCCGCAACGCAAATGCAAACATGGCCGTGGCCGGACAGGTCCGGCTGCTGGATCAGCCGGAGTACCGCGACATCGATCGGGCGCAGCGGGTGCTGACTTCTCTGGACGAAGATGTGCTCAGCGGTCTGCCCGCCGTTATGATGAACGAGAACGGGACAAAGGTGCTGGTCGGGCCGGAGCATGTGGCGCAGGAGCTGAAAGATACCTCCGTGGTCATGACGAAATTCGACATCGGTGACGGGATGCAGGGCATGATCGGCGTGGTCGGTCCGACACGGATGGATTATGCGAAGATCACCGCGCGGCTGAGCTGCTTTGCGGAAAACCTGAGCAAAATGTTCTCCCGATCCGAGCAGCCGCAGCTTCCCGTGCCGGAGAAAAAAGAAGAATGAACGCGTGAACCATATTTCATAACAGGCAAGGAGATATATCGTGGCAAAAAAAGACAAACAGGAACAGCAGGAGACGGTGGCCGAGGAAACCGTGCAGCAGCCGGAAGAAGCCGTGCAGGAGCCGCAGGCACCGCAGGCCGATCCGTGGGAAGAAAAGTATAATGCCGAGCACGACGCGTATCTGCGTCTGGCGGCGGAATTCGACAATTTCCGCAAGCGGACCATTCGCGAAAAGGATGCCTCTTACGGAAACGGAAAAGCGGACGCTGTCGCGAAAATGCTCCCGATCTATGACAATCTGGAGCGCGCGCTGACACAGCCGACCGAGGATGCCGCCTACAAAAAAGGCGTGGAGATGACCATGAACGAGCTGATGAAGATCTTCTCGGGACTGGGCGTTGAGGTCTTCGGCGCGACGGGCGACGCGTTCGACCCGGAAAAGCACAACGCCATTATGCACAATGAGGACGAACAGCTGGGAGAAAATGTGATCTCCATGGTTTTCCAGAAGGGCTTCCGCATGGGAGACAAGATCATCCGCTTCGCCATGGTGCAGGTGGCAAATTAAAAGCAGACAATTCAGGAAATATTCAACCGTAATACAGAAATAATCAGGAATAACAGGAGGAAAAGCATATGTCTAAAATCATCGGTATCGATCTGGGAACTACCAATTCTTGTGTCGCCGTTCTGGAAGGCGGCGAGCCCGTTGTCATCGCCAATGCCGAGGGCGGCAGAACGACCCCCTCTGTGGTGGCATTTTCCAAAACGGGAGAGCGTATGGTTGGTCAGGTGGCCAAGCGTCAGGCAGTCACCAATGCCGACCGCACCGTCGCTTCCATCAAGCGCCACATGGGCGAGAACTATCATGTAAATATCGACGGAAAGAACTACACCCCGCAGGAGATCTCCGCCATGACACTGGCCAAGCTCAAGGCCGACGCGGAGGCATATCTGGGGCAGACCGTTTCCGAAGCCGTCATCACCGTGCCCGCCTACTTCTCCGACGCACAGCGTCAGGCTACCAAGGACGCAGGTAAGATCGCGGGTCTGGATGTCAAGCG